>JAPYOC010000149.1 GCA_028278955.1 Candidatus Poriferisocius aerobius | reverse complement strand
AGGGATCGGGACTCGACCTGGAGTCGTTCACGCACAGATGCCAGCCCTCCCTGCCAAAGATCAGCCCGATGGCATTTTCCGTGTGGGAAAAAGCGCGGGTAAGTGCTACCCAGCATGACCAGCCGCGATCGGCGCGACAGGGATTCTGTCTCAACGGATTGTTCCTGTAGACAAGCAGGACCGTCAGACCGGTTGTCCTTCAGCAGCGGGCGGTGAACAATCTGCCTTTTCTCTCGCCACACGCCACAAAGCTTGGTGCGACCAATTTTGACAGCCTATCTCTCTTCCAGGGTTTATGGCCCACTCCAGAGTTGACGGGCAAGAACGTTCCGCTGGCCGACTCCGCTCTCCACATCCCACCCCGTGTTTCCGCTAAGGCTCGGATGTTTGATGCGCCACTCCTTGTTCGCTTCCACCGCTGCAAAATCATACATGAGCTTCCCCGAGTGCCATGCAAATGGTGAACTACGGGGATGGAGGATCATTTGTCCCCATATTGTCGCTCCTCGCTGATATGTTCGGTATGGGTCGCTGCGTGTGGTCTCTGCCCCGGAATGGCTTGGGGGTGTGGGTTTGGAGAGCGCTGCTGCGGGCGCATCAATTCAGTGGGCATTCTGCCTGTGTTGAAAGGACTGTTTGGCCATGTTGGACAGGGATTCTCTGCCCAGGATCGGGTTCGTGTCGTGGTTCGTGGGTGCCGGTGACAGCTTCACGCTGTTGACCGGCAAGGAAGGAAGATCGGGAGAGCTGGTTCTGCAGGTCGATTTGAACCATCTGGAGTTGAGCGAGGACGACGAAGAACCCCGAGTCGCAGTGATCGACCAGCTCGCCGAGATTCTTCCCGAGGTCAACGGGAGGCCGTATTTGGCTGCATTCGTTCTCACCCACCCGGATCTGGACCACTGCCGGGGGTTCGGCGACCTCATCAAGAAGATGGCGGTGGGCGAGTTGTGGGTGACACCGAGGATTTTCGAGGAGTACAAGTCCGAGCTCTCAGAAGACGCCGCAGCATTCAGGAATGAGGCCGATCGGAGGCTGGAGATCGCGGTCAAGGGCCAGGCGAAGTCGGGGGACCGCATACGGGTGATAGGCCACAAGGACGTTTTGGACTCCGACCCGCACTCAGGCCTGCCCGACTCGGCCAAGTCCGAGATCGGCGCTGCGGTAGAGACGATCGATGGGCACGACACATCTGGGCGGTTCGCTGCGGTGTTCTGCGGGCCGGCTGACGCCGACGAGGACGCCGACCGCAACGACACGAGCCTCGCCATGCAGGTGACGCTGGCCGACGGCGGCTGCTCGCAGCGCTTCCTGCTGCTGGGGGATCTGGCGCACGAAGCCCTCGGCGACCTTTTCGAGAACGCGGACGACTCCCACGTCGAGTTCGACGTGCTCGTCATGCCCCACCACTGCTCCAAGGGGGCGCTGTTCGACAGCGACGGCAAAGCAGACAAGAAAGTGGTGGAGGGCCTGAAGGCCGCCAAAGCCGACGATGCGTGGGCGGTGGCCAGCTCACCGCCCATCCCCAAGTCCGACAAGGACGGGGCCGACCCGCCCCACCGGGCCGCTTGGGATAAGTATGGAGAAATCTTCGGCACCGACCACATGGCCTGCACCGGATCCCATGGCTCTGAGGAGGATCCCGACCCGGTGGTGTTCTCCGTCGGCGATCCGTGCGGCTACCTCCGCCCCGAAGCCGCTGCGGCTGGCACGGCTCTCGGCAGAGATGTCGAGAAAGCTCGGCCGAGGCCGAAGCCCTCCAAGCCCAGCGGCTACGGCCGCCAATGACAGCCGAAGGCCAGAAACGCGCTCTGCGTGAACTACAGGCGATCTCCCAAACCGGCAGCCGCGCCCTCACGATTTTGGGAGACATTGAGAGCTTGGAGGCAGAGCCAGGGAAGCCGCTGACAGTCCCTGTGCGGATATTTACGGCCGACATGCGCCGATACCCCGGTGGGCTGCCGATTGGAGACAGCGAAGACCTCGAGATCCGCATCCCTGCCGGATACCCCATCTTCTCTCCGACATTCCATACGACGGACTACCGATTCGACGTGAATCCGCATGTGACCGGGAACAGTCTCTGCCTATACATCAATGAGGACCGGCAATGGGTCCCAGCGGACGGCATGTACGGCTTCGTGGAGCAGATCAGCGGGTGGCTTGCGGATGCAGCTGCTGGCCGCTTGGACCCTGACGGCGGTCCCGTCCATCCCTATCCGCCGCTCTGCTGCGATTTCACTTGCACTCAGCTGGTGGTCTGGGGCGAGGTCCCCGAGGGGGACAACAAGCGACTCTTGTGGGCGGAGATGAAGAGATCGGGCGACAACAGAGCAGATCTTGTTAAGTTCTGCGGTGCCAGGCCAGACGGCAGCGCTCCTGTTGCAATCGCGGTACTGTCTGACAGGCCGATCCCAGAAAACCATGAGTGGAAGTTCGGGTGCCTGTTGGCCCAGCTCAAAGGGCTTGGTTTCGAAGAGAGAATGATCGTCAAGCACATCCGCGACGCGTGTCTACGCAATCCGCCTGATTCACCTTTGTTGGTAGTCGTGGGAACACTAAACCGGGGGACGAGAAGCGCCCCCCGCTACCACCTAGTCGCATGGGAACTCCCAGCTGATCTGGCCGACAAGTTCCGCAACCTTAGCGACCCCGCCGCAGATCAAGTACACGCCGAAAGCGCCCTCGAATCGATCGGCAGGTGGTGGGAAAGCGAACCGCTGCAATGGGCGACTGTGCACGAGGCCCGCCCTTCGGTAACTGCCCGCAGAGACCAGAGCACCCCAATGGTCGCATTCGAAGGAAAGTCTGTTGAGATCTGGGGGTGCGGAGCGCTCGGCGGGTGGCTTGCTGAGATGATCGCCAGAGCGGGAGCCGCACGCCTGGTCCTTTGGGACAGAGGAAGGGTCGGCCCTGGCCTGCTCGCCAGGCAGCCCTACGAAGAGTACCAGATCACCAAGAACAAGGCTGAAGCGCTAAAGGAGCGATTGGAACGAGTCTCCCCTCACCCGATCGAAATCGAAGACCACCAGAAAAGCGTGCTGAACCCCGATGGGACCGTCGTCGGTTTGGCGGGGGCCGACCTGCTGATTGACGCGACCGCCAGCCGGAAAGTCGCCGCTGCCCTGGAGCGGCACATCGCCCGCACCCCGGACACACCGCCGGTGGTGTCGGTCCTCGTCGATGCCCGCTGCTCGATGACAGCAATGTTCGCCTCACCGCCGAAAGGGGCGGCGGGGCCCTCCTACACCGGACGGCGAGCCGTCGAGCACCTCGCAGGAGCACCAGGAACGTCGCACTTCACTGAAGCGTTCTGGGACGGCGACAGCACTGAGAGCCTGGTACAACCCGAACCGGGCTGTTCGGCTCCCACCTTCCATGGATCCGCAGCCGACGCCGCCTCCGCGGCCGGCACACTCGCCAACCAGATCGGCAGATTCCTAGCCGACCCCGGTACCCATACCGCCGAGTTCAGCGTCCTCGCTCACGCCGAACAACAGCCTGGACGCCGACACCTCTGGTGCGTCGAACCGGCGCCGACCGCCGTCGCGGCCGACGACGGATACACCGTGCTGATCTCCGATGCCGCCCGCCAGGCAATCAACCGGGCTGCATCCGATAGCTTCGCTTCGGCGCCCGACCGAGAGACCGGCGGGGAGCTCTACGGGGAACGAGACGATGCTGCGATGACCGTCACCATTGATGCCGCGTTCGGACCACCGCCCGACAGCATCCAAGAACCCACAGGGTTCGTGCGCGGCATCGACGGCGCCGCGGAGCGGAGCCGGGCTTTCGAGGCGGGCAGCCCTCACCGCAGGGCCGGCTATCTGGGGGACTGGCACACCCACCCCCGCGGAGCGGCTCGCCTGTCGCAGACCGACCTGGACACTGCCGAAGACAAAGCCCAAGAAGAGGGCGCCAGCCTCGTTCTCGTCCGGGCCGGAACGCCAGAGGAACCCAGATGGGCGGCCAAGGTGACCCAGCCCGACCTCGCAGCACCCGCGGCTCCTCAGGAGATTCGAAGCGCAGCCCCAGCGATACAGCCCTCGCGGTCCTACCCGGTGCAGCCGTCCGCCACCCTAAAGCTATGCGGACACCCCATGCCGGACCGCAGACCCCTGCCAGCCGTCCCCCCAGGGCGATCACCGATCATGGTGGCCCTTTCAGGCGGCGGTTTCCGGGCGACGCTGACCGCCCTCGGAGCTCTCCGGTTCCTCGCCGACGCCCGCCTCCTGCCCGACGTCCGCATTATCTCCAGCGTCTCCGGCGGGTCCATCGCGAACGCCGCCACCGCCGCCCACTGGGGCACCGCGCGAACCCAGCCCGCATTCGACGCCCTTGTCTTGCGGCCTACCATCAAGAGAATTTCGGGATCGTCGTTCCAAGTCGACCTCGCCCAGAACTCATGGAGAGCGCTGCGGCCGGGCAGAAACCTGACCGATGTGCTGGCCGACCGCTTGGACCGCCGCTTCCTCCTTGGGCACAGACTGGAAGACCTCCCGGCTGGATGCTGGTTCATGTTCAACGCCGCCAACGCAACCGAAGGGGTGCGGTTCCGCTTCGATGCCGACGTGGCCGGCGACTATGTCAACGGCAGCGTCTCCACCAAGGGCATAGGGCTGCGGGTCGCCACAGCAGTCGCCGCGTCAGCCGCAGTGCCCGGCTGCTTCCCGCCGTTCAACATGCAGCGACTCGGGTTCCCCTGCAACACCGGGAACCCGGTTGAGCTCGTCGACGGCGGCGTCTACGACAACCTCGCCCTCGAAGCAGTGCTGCGAGCCGAGCGAGAAGACGACGGCCTCGGCGACGCGCTGATCATCTCCGTCGACGCCGGAGCGATCCTCGATCGGGGGCCGCGCCGGGGAATGGGCAGGCTCCCGATAGCCGGGCGCCTCTGGAGGGCGATCTCCATCTTGTACCGCCAGAACAGCTCACTGCGCGTCCGCCAGATGTTTACACAACAAGCAGCTGGCGGGCGTCCGTGCATCAACTTCAACCTCAACTCCTCTTTTGACAGAGACAATCTCGACGACTCCCAGCGCGGACGCCTTGCCCATTGGCGGAGACTCAACGAAGAGCACAGCGATGATCAGAAGGCCGCTCTCGCATCCATTCCCACCTCGTTGGCACGGCTGTCGGAGGCCGACACTTTGGCACTGGTGCAGCGGGGCTGGTGGCTTTGCGGTGCCACGCTTTTTGTGTATCACCCCCACGTTCTCGATCTGCTTCCCAGGTGGTCGCATCTCGTGGAATAGTTTGTCCAGGCGTAGTTGCTCCTCCCATCTTCTGGAATAGGGAGAGGAAGCTGCCTGCAACACAGCCCAAGAGGTGTGAGTAGGACAACCGGCTCCTATTCGGATTGTTTCCACGCCGGTCCGCTCTGCGTATGTGGCTCTTCTCTATTATTTGCCTTGAAGGCACCAGGTGCAAGCCTCTCGGATGGCTTTGCGGCTTGTCTTGGGCTCCCATGTTTCCGCAAGCGGCCCGCTGTTGCGTCAGACTGGCACGACCCTCGCCGTAGAGCCCAAAACCGCGAGCAGCGCGCTGATGTCTTCGGGATCTGACGTAAGGACTGACGCTTCGCCGTGTCTCAAGGCACTGTGCGCGACAACAGCGACTATGGCATCTATCACATCGGTGGTGCCGGTGCGCCCGCACAGTTGGCCGGCCAGGCGTGCCGTGTTCTCGTCCAGCGGTATTGGCCTGCATTGCTTGAGCGCCTGGTTGAGCCGTGCCTGTTGGGGAGTGCCGCGCCAGACCTGCCCGATCACTCCGGTGGGGACAATGAGCTGATCGGAACCCCGGCGCGCCGCACGGAGCCTCGCCCAAGCGGCCCGGTTGTTGTTCTCGAGTCCGATCAGCTCACCGGCGTCCAATACGAAGACCTTCATCCAAAGAGCTGGGCTCGCGCCGCTTCAAGCTCTTCGGCAGTGATCTTGCCGTGCTCAGCCTCCCAGTCGGATATCACCTCGCCCAGCCTCTCTGAGGCAAGCTCCCTGCCCTCGGCGTCGGCGAGCCATGCCGACAACTCGCACGACAGCGACTCACCCGCCTTGTCGACCAACTCGTCCATTCCCTGGACGTTCTCGGACCCGGCATCAACGCCGCGCCCATTGGTCTTCGACGCCAAACGCTTTTGCTGCGCCGGTGAGTGCCTCACGCCCATATCCGACTGTCTCCCTGCTACCGACTCACCAAGCATAGCCCGCAACAGCCTAAGGCGGCACTGGCGATTGGATTAGGCGGACGCGGCTGGCCGTCTATGCGGAAGGACGGTCGCCGGTGGCTCGGGGTCTCGCGGCCAGCCACGCGTCGACCTCCGAAGCATGCCAGCGCACGGCGCGCCTGCCGACGCGGACCGGCTCGGGGAACAGCCCTGAGCGCATGAACCGATAGATCGAACTGGGCCGACAGAGTTGGCGTGTTTGCGACTGTTTGGGGCTCAGCGGATTGCGGGTTGGAGCTGTGAATCTCTCGGGGTAGAGGTCATGGTGCCGCCTCGAAGGCGTCTTCGTCGATGGCGGCCGTCTGGTCCTTGAAGGTGGTCATGTTGTGGGGCCACTGGGTGACGATGCGGCCGCTGGGGCTGCGGTAATAGCCGTTGCAGCCGGCGTTCCAGGGCCTGATCTCGGAGATGCCCTCCTGCACCCGCTCGTTGTAGTCGGCCATGGCGTCGGCCTTGACGTCCACCCAGGCCAGGCGCTGGTCGGCCAGGCGCCGGATGTGGGCTAGGGCGTAGTCCACCTGGTACTCAATCATGGTGATGATCGAGCCGTTGTTGGTGTTGGGGCCGTACAGCATGAAGAGGTTGGGGAAGCCGGCGGTGGCGACGCCCATGTAGGCGGTGGCCCCGTCGTCCCAGGCGTCGTCGAGGCGCAGCCCGCCCCGGCCGACTACTTCTATGGCCGACAGGTACTTGGTGGTGGAGAACCCGGTGGCCAACACCATGGTGTCCATCGCCCGCTCGGCGCCGTCGACGGTGAGGACGCCGGTGGGGGTGATCCGCTCGATGGGGTCCGTCACCAGCTCCACGTTGGGGCGGTTGTAGGTGGTGAAGTAGTCGTTGTGGAACAGCGGGCGCTTGCACCCCCACATGTGGGTGGGGGTGAGCTTGGCCCGCAGCTCGGGGTCGGCCACGGCCTCGAGCGCTCGTCGGCCGACGGCCTCCATCTCGGCCTGGCGCTCGGGGTCCTTGAAGGCCATGCCGGCGTCCACCTGCTCGAACAACTCGTCGCGTCGGGCCGCCACGATGCCGGGATCGGCCCGACGGGCGGCCATCTCCTCGGGGGTGTAGGGGTCGTCCTCTTTGGGCAGCACCCAGTTGGCGGTACGCTGGAACACGTAGAGCCGGCCTGCCTCGAGGGCGATCTCGGGCACCAGCTGTACCGCACTGGCCGCCGAGCCGATCACGCCCACGGTCTCGCCGGCGAGATTGTGGTCCCAGTCCCAACGGGCTGAGTGGATGGTTTTGCCCGCGAAGGCGTCCACGCCTTCGATGTCGGGCGGGGGCACGTCATTGAACATGCCCAGCGCGCTGATCACCACCTCAGCGGTTACTTGGGCGCCCGACTCAGCAGTGAGCGCCCAGGTGGCGCTGGGCTCGTCCCACCGGGCCGACTTGACAGCATCGTTGAACCGGCAGTGGGGGAGCACCCCGTACTTGTCGGCGCAGTGCTCCAGGTAGCGAAGTATCTCGGGCTGGCGGGCATAGGGTCGGGTCCAAGCGGTGTTCGCCTCGAAGGAGAACGAGTAGAGCTCCGACTGGATGTCGCAGGCGCAGCCGGGGTACCGGTTGTGGCGCCAGGTTCCGCCCACGCCGCTGCCCTTCTCCAGCACGGTGAAGTTCTCGAAGCCCGACTGGCGCAACCGGATGGCCGCGCACAGCCCGCCCGGTCCGGCGCCGATGATGGCGATCCGCAGGTCAGGGGATCTCATACTGGACGGCGGCCCGGTCGGCGATGGCGGGACCGATGACCTCGGAGACGATGCGCCGGTGCTCGGGGTGGTCGCGGTACGCCGAATAGGCGTCCTGGTCGGCGAAGTCCCCGACGACGGCGAAGTCGTAGTTGCCCTCGGCCAAGCCGAGATCGGGCCCAACGGCATAGGACTCGGTCGCGCCGGTGGCCTCGGGCATGGCGGCGATGGCGTCGTGTACCGCTCGGCGCTGGGCCTCGTCGGCGTCGTCTCGGAACTTGAACATCACGACGTGGCGGATCATCGCTGCTTTCTCCCGCTCATTGGAGGCCGGCGCTGAGGCCGCCGTCCACCGGAATGGCCGCGCCGGTGATGAATCGGGCGTGCTCGGAGCACAAGAAGGCGGCGATCCGCCCGAAGGCGGCGGGATCGCCCATCGACCGTGCGGCGACCGTCGACGACAGTTCGGCCATCTGGTCGCCGAACAGCTGCCGGAGCCGGTCGGTGGCGTGATAGCCGGGTTGGAGGGAGTTCACGGTCACCCCGTCGGCTGCCACCTGGTTGGCCATGGTCTTGAGGTAGCCGGTGGCCCCGGCCCGTGCCGTGTTGGACAAGATCAGGTTGTCCAGCGGCTGCCGCACCGACACCGAGGTGATGGCCAGCACCCGGCCCCACCCCCGGGCCTGCATGGCGGGGACCGCGGCCTTGGTCAAGGCCACCACCGACATCAGGCTCAGATCGAGCGCCGCTGGGTAGAGGTCGGCGCCGGTGTCGGCCCAGTTCCCCCCTGGTGGGCCGCCGGCGTTGGCGACCAGTATGTCGATGCCGCCGAGGGCCTCGTCGGCCGCCTCCACCAGCGCGGCGGCGCCGTCGGCGTCGGACACGTCCCCGGCGATGGGGATGGCGCCGGCCACGCTGTCGGCCGCGTCGCTGAGACGGTGGGGGTCTCTCCCGTTCATCACCACCCGGCACCCCTCGCCGGCCAGCGCCGACGCGGTGGCCAGCCCCAATCCTGCCGATGACGCAGCCACCAGCGCCCGTCGTCCGCTGATTCCTAGATCCACGGGGCGAGGCTAGCTGTCGCTGATGGCGATGGCCCGTTCGTCGGTACCGAGATAGCTGGCGATCACCAAGGGGTCATTCCGGACTTCGGGAGGGGTTCCCTCGGCGATGACCTTGCCGGCTTCTAGGCAGTACACCCGGTCGCTGATGCTCATGATGAGAGGCATGTCGTGCTCGATGATCAACATGGCCGCCTCCAACTCTCGGCGGATGTTGACGATGAGCGGGCCGAACGCCTCGGTCTCCCGCTGGGCCACCCCGGCGGTCGGCTCGTCGAGGCACAGCACCCGGGTGCCCAGGGCCAGCAGCCCGGTGATCTCGACGATTCGCCGGGTGCCGGTGGACAGGTCGCTGATATAGGAATCGGCATAGCGCCCCAGCCCCAAGTAGTCGATCAGCTCGTCGGCCTCGGCCCGCCGCCGCCGTTCGAGGGCGAATGAGCGGGGCAAATGCAGGGCGGTGGGCAAAAGCGGCGTGCGGCCCCGGGCTTCCAAGGCCACCTGCACCGTTTCTCGAACCGTCAGCTCCGGGAACAGCGCCGCGGTCTGGAAGGTGCGCCCCAACCCGGCTCGGGCTCTGCGGGGGGCGGGGAACCGGGTGATGTCGGCGCCGAGCAATTCCACTCGGCCGGTGGAGGGCACGTAGCCGCTCACCGCGTTCATAAAGGTGGACTTGCCGGCGCCGTTGGTGCCGATGAGGCCCACAATCTCGTCGGGGCGGACCAGCACGGTGGCCTTCGACACCGCCTCCACGCCGCCGAAGCGCACGCTGATGTCGCGCCCGGCCAGCATGGGATCGGTGGCGGGCCGGGGGTCGTCAGGCCGGGTCAGGCCGGCCGGGGCGGTTTGGACGGTCTTGCCGCCGGGGTCGGGGCCCAGTCGCCGCTCGGCCAAGCCGATGAGGGCGTTGCGAGCGCTGTAGCCGATCTGCACCAAGCCGCCGGGGAAGTACATCAGCACCACCAGCAGCCCGATGCTGGAGGAGAACAAGGCCACGGTGTCCGCATCGGTGAACAGGTTGGGAAGGCCGTATACCCAGATCGCGCCCAACACCGCGCCCACCGACGAGCCCAGGCCCCCGATGACCACCATGCCCACAAGCTGCAATGAGTCCTCCACTTGGAAGAACCGCTCGCTGATCGGGACGTTCTGCACCAGCCCAGCCAGCATCGCCCCGCCCAGGCCCGCAATGCCCCCGGCCAATGCGAACGACGACAGTTTGGAGCGCACCGGCCCGACCGTGTAGCCCGAGGCCGAGTCGGCGTTGTCGCGCACCGCGATGATGGTTCGGCCCACCCCCGATTGTCGCAGTCGGCTCACAATGACCACGGCGATCAGCAAGAAGACCAGGCAAACGTAGTAGTAGACCTTCTGCGATTTCAGGTCGAGGCCCAGCAGCTCGCCCCGGCGGAACGACACCGACGAGGTGTTGCCCCCGGTGAAGAACGGCCTCCGATACAGGTATTGCTGGGCGGCCAGTGCGAACACAAAGGTGGTCACCGCCAAATAGAGGCCGCGCACCCGCAGCGAGCCGACGCCGATGACGGCGGCCACCAGCGCGGAGAACAGCGTGGCCAGTCCGATGGCGGCCATGAACGGGATGCCGCCGGTCTCGAATCGGACGTCGAAGAAGTCGTACGACAACGCGTCGCCGGGCAAGAACCCGGTGCCCACCGTGAAGTCCATGGACAGGCCTCGCTTGAGGCCGGCGGCGAACAGAGCGCCCATGCCGGCGAAGGTCATCTGGGCCAGTGAGAGCTGGCCGGCCCATCCGGTGATGATGGTGACCGACAGTCCGCACACCGCGAAGCACAGCACCGTGGCGTACAGAAGCTGGCGGGAGGGCAGGTTCGCGATGCCGGGGAGCTGCACCAGCACGACGCCGAGCACTGCGAGCGCACCCAGCGCGATCTTGGAAAGGTTTCGAAGCCACCACACCTGGCGCAGCCGCTCGGGGATGGCGCGCACCTTGGGGGCGAATGAGAAGGCTCCGGTCTCGCCCGGGCTGCGGCTTTGGAAGTAGACGGCCACCAGCACGGCCAAGAAGACGACGAAGTCGATAAGCCCGGTCTCGGTGAAGAAGTTGAACCGGAACAGGGCGTCGAGGAAGCCGATCAGCATCCCGCCCAGCATGGCCCGGGGGAATGAGACCATGGCCGCCAGCACCGCGGCCACCATCGCCTTGCCCAGTGTCTGCGGCCCCAGGTTGGACAAGCCCGCCACCTGTCCGGTTGAGCCCGAGAGCATGACCATCGACAGTGAGGCCAGCAACCCGGCCATGATCCATACGAAGGTGGACACGGTCTTGGGGTTGATCCCCGACAGCCGGGAGAGATCGGGGTTGTTGGCCGATGCGGACACCGACTTGCCGAATGAGGTTCGGTTCATGAACCAGCCCAGCAGCAAGGCCAGTATTGGCACAGCGATGAGGATGACGAGCTGCGGACCGCGCACCCGGATCTCGGTGAACCAGACGTCTTCCCACACGGCGCCAACGACCACTGGATATTTCTGGCCGGCGGCTTCGATGTCGGGAAGCTGGGAGATCACGAGTTGGGCCAGCTGCGCGATGCCCACCGTGGCCACCAGCACGATCACCCGGGGAGAGTTGAACAGCCTGCGGATCACGGTCAGCTCCACCGCGGCGGCGAACAAAACCCCCAGTGCCAGCGAGAGGACCAGCGCCAACCAGAACGCCCAGCCGTAGTTCAGCACCAGCAGCGCCATCATCGAGGCGGAGATGATGCCCATGTTGCCCACCGCGAAGTTGATGACCCGGGTGGACCGGTAGACAAGCACGATCCCGATGGCCACCAGTCCGGTGACTAGGCCGTTGACCACGCCGTTGAACGCCAACTGCTGGGTGATCCACGTTCCGACCACCGATCCGGAGGCGATGTCCATCAGCCCCCCTCGGTGCCCAGGAACACGGCGCGGGCCAAGTCGTCGCGCTCGGCCAGCTCTTGGGCCGGGCCCTCGAAGCGGACCTGCCCTTTCTCCAAGAACACGGCCCGGTCAGAGATGGCCAGTGCCACATTCAGCGACTGCTCCACGATGATCATGGTCTGGCCCTGGTCTCTGAGCGCCTCGACCGTCTCCAAGAGCGCCTGCACCACCACCGGGGCCAAGCCCAGTGACAGCTCGTCGATCATCAGCACCTCGGGTTCGTGCAGCATCACCCGGGCCAGAGCCAGCATCTGCTGCTGGCCGCCCGAGAGGTTGCAGGCCCGCTCCTTGGGCCGCCTGCCGAGGTCGGGGAACATGTCGACCACCTTGTCGATGCGACGGTCCCGGTCGCTGGGATCCCTGCGGTAGGCGTAGGCCCCCATGAGCAGGTTGTCGCGGATCGACAAGTCGCCCCACACCCCGGCCCCGCCGGGCAGCATGTGAAGGCCCATGGCTGCCCGTTGCTCGGGGGTGGCGTAGGTGATGGTCGAGCCGTGCATGCGCACCACGCCCCGTTCGGGGGTGGCCAGCCCGGTGATGGCCTTGAGCGCGGTGGATTTGCCCGCGCCGTTGGTGCCCAAAAGGGCGAGCGTCTCCCGTTTGCGCACCTCGAATCCGAGGTCGAACAGCACCTGCACCTGGCCGTAGCTGAAGTCCACATTGGCCACTTGGATGGCGGGAATGTCGTCGGGGTCGGCCTCAGCCCAGCGGCGCTCCTCGTCTTGTTCTTCTCGCAGCTCGCCCACGACCAGCGAGAGATCGCGCCGCAGCCGACCGGCCCCCCGCAGCACGAAGTAGGCCCCGATGGGCATGGCCGCCGCGGTGATGACGGTGATGGCAGTCTGCTCGCCCAGCTCGTTCTGGAGGAAACCGGCGATGATGCTGCCCCCCACGCCCCCCACCATGACCATGAAGAAGGTCAAGAAGGCAGTGCCCATGCCCCGCAGACGGTAGGGGAACACCGCTTGGATGGCGGGCTGCACCATGGCGAAGGCCCCCCCCAGAAGGGTGGAGTTGACGGCGGAGAACACCATGAACAGCGCAAGGTTCCCCATGGCGTACTGGATGGGCACGAGGACGCCGATGGGCAGCAGCAGGATGCCGATGAGCCGCACCGCCCGATCGGGGTCCTTGCGGAAAGTGGCGTCGAATCGGCGCCCGACAAACGGCAGGAACAGCAGCAGGCCAACCCCCGCGGGCGCCACCGCCAACCCCCGTTCGAGGGCGTCGAGCTCGAACTCCTCCTCTAGGAAGAACGATTGGATCGAGCCCGCGGGGAACAGGGCGAAGCCCATGGCCGCGAAGGCGATGGTCATGTTGCGGATAGTGTCGATGTTCCAGATGCGGGTGAAGGCCGCCTCCACCGAAATCGGCATCTTGTCGTCCTGCTTGAGGCCAGCGCCCAGCACATGCTTCTGCTCCCATTGGCCCCGGGGCGGCTCTCTCAAGAAGAAGGCTAAGAAGGCCAAGGCCGCGGTGGGCAGCCCGAGAAGGTAGAACGCCCATCGCCACCCGTCGTCGCCCCCGATCCACACCGCGATGCCCCCGGCCAGCACGGGGCTGATGGCCGAGAAGATTCGTCCCACCCCGGCGTTGGTGGCGTACATGCGGCCTCTGGTCTGGAGCGGGTAGGTGTCGGCCAGCATGCTGGGGTGCACGGTGATGGTGTTGGCCTTGGACATGCCGGCGAAGAACCGCATGAAGAAGAACATCAGGGCGTTGACCGCGGCCCCGGAGAGGGCGCTGAAGGCAGCGAAGGCGCCGCTGGCGATGCCCACGATGGGGCCGCGCCGGAAGCGGTCGGCCAGCCACCCCATCGGCCCGGCGCCCAGCACGAAGAACATGAGCGACGCGGTGCTGATGGCGGTGATGGCCCCGTCGCTCACTCCGAAGCTCTCGCCGATGTCGGGGCCCAAGATGGCCACCGCGCTGTTCTCCAGCTCGTCGAGGCTGTTCAGCGCCAGCAGGACGAAAAACGTCCGGTAGCCCCCCTTGCGCAGGCCCTCCTTGAGGGTCGTCTCCTCGCCCCCCACACCGGGCAGCAGGTCGTCGGGGAACAGCACCTCGGACTTCTGGGCGTCGCGCCGAGCCGCCTCCCCTTCGAGCACTGTGGTGGCCAGCGCGTCGATGGAGTTGCTCTCGGCCTGTTCGCTGCCCAATTGTCTCCCCCAAAGCTAGAATGGCCCTGTTCGGCCTCTGCTGGCCTTGGAGAGTAGCGTCAGAGGAGCAATGGCTATGAAAACGATCACCATCCTCGGCGAAGAGGTGACGACCGTTTCGGGAGAATGGGCCGATGGCCGCCCGCTGATCAAGCCCGAAGATCTCCCCGCCGCGACCGGGTGGACGCTCAAGCCAGAGGGGCTCTGCCGAGGCGATCAGTGCGTGATGGTCGGCGATGGCTCGGCGATCAGGGTGGGGGACAAACTCGACCTGGCCGCGGTGGCCAACGCTGCGGATCAGCCCGCGCTGGTTGACGCCGACGCCGGGGTTGTGGTCGTGGGCCGGCCCAACGCCGCTCGCCGGGCCGCAGTGCACGACCGTCTGGCCCCCGACTTCACCCTCGCCGATCTCGAAGGGGTCAGCCACCGCCTGTCGGACTATGCCGACAAGAAGCGGCTCCTCGTCGCCTTCTCCAGTTGGTGAGGATGCGCCTTCGACCTGCCCGGGTGGCAGGAACTGCACGACGAGTTGGCCGGTGACGGCTTCGGGGTGGTCGCGGTGGCCATCGACGAGGCGACCGAGTCGGTGCGCGGCCTGGCTGAGGGCATCACCTATCCGGTGCTCATGGACCCCGACCACGTTCTGACCGAGCTGTACGCCATCAGCAACGTGCCCGCAGTGGTGTGGATCGACGAGCGGGGTCGAATCGCCCGCCCCAATGCCAGCGAGTTCGGCTCGGACATGTTCAGCGAGTACTCCGGCCGCACTCGCCAGGGCCATTTCGACCAGGTCCGGGCCTGGGTCCGCCGCGGTGTTGTTCCCGACGATGCCGGCAGCGAAGTCGCCGACCTCGACGATGACGAGCTCGCTGCCCGGCTGCACTTCCGCCTCGCGGCCCACCTTCGGCGCACCGGCGACGAGGACGGTGCCGCCTCCCACTTCGACGCCGCAGCCCGGCTCGCCCCTCTGGATTTCACGGTGGTGCGGGCCGCGATGCCCCTGCGGGGCGGCGACCCCTTCGGGGAGGAGTTCTTCGCGCTCCTCGAGCACTACCAAGCCGCCGGCAGCCCCTTCCATGGCATCAGCCCCTCGCGCCACGCCGGCTGATTCGCGATTGCTGCCGGCGTTCAGCACCAGGCCAGTCGATGGGAGCAGAGAGTCGCATGTCCATTGTTCATCCCAGCGCATTGCCCGATGAGCCGCTGAGCTCACAGCCGGTCACCGGTTTCGTGTTGGAGCGGGCCGGGGAGTTGGCCGGCCAACAGGCGGTGATAGACGGGCCGGGGGAGTGGTCGCTCACCTTCGGTGAGCTCGACCAGGCGGTGCATTCCCTGGCCGGGGGGTTGGCGGCCAACGGGTTCCAGCGGGGCGACGTCGCCGCGCTGGTCGCGTCCAATTCGCCGTGGTACCCGGTGGTGTTCCACGCCGCGGCGGTGGCTGGCGGCGCCGTCACCACGGTCAACCCCACCTACGGAGCGCAGGAGATCGCCTACCAGCTCACCGATTCGCAGGCGACGCTGGTGTTCGCCGCCGAGGGGTTCGCCGCGCAAGCCCGGGAGGCAATGGGCCGGGCTGGGGTGGCGGGCGACGTGGTGGTGATCGACTCCGACCGCCCGTCAGAGGGCGTGGCCATGGCCTCGCTTATGGGCGAACCGGTAGCCCAGGCAGAGGTCGACCCCCACCAAGATGTGGTGGTGCTGCCCTATTCCTCAGGCACCACCGGTCTGCCCAAGGGGGTGATGCTCACCCACGCCAACCTGGTGAACAACATCGAGCAGTCCGCTTCATCGGTGGCGTCGCAGGCCAGCGATGTGGTGCTGGCGGTGCTGCCGTTCTTCCACATCTACGGCATGCAGGTGCTGATGAACGACCAGCTTCATCATGGGGCCACGCTGGTGACCATGCCCCGCTTCGACTTGGCCCAAGCGCTGTCGCTCATCGAGCGCCACCGGGTCACCCGGTTCTTCGCCGTGCCCCCCATTGTGCTGGCATTGGCCAAGCATCCCGCAGTGGGCGGCTACGACCTCTCGTCGCTGCGTCAGGTGTTGTCGGGGGCGGCGCCGCTGGGGGCCGAAGTGGCCGGGGAGGCAGCGGCCCGAATCGGGTGCGAGGTGGTACAGGGCTATGGGATGACCGAGCTCAGCCCGATCTCTCACGCCACCCCGCCGGGCAACTTCAAGCCGGGGTCGGTAGGCCTGACGGTGGCCAACACCGAGATCAGGATCGTGGACCCTGATTCCGGCGAGGATCTGCCCGTCGGCCCCGAGGGAGAGCTGTGGATTCGCGGCCCCCAGGTGATGAAGGGCTACCTCAACAACCCGGAGGCCACCACCGAGACAATCGACTCCGACGGCTGGCTCCACACCGGCGACATCGCCCGGATCGACGGCGAAGGCCACGTCTATATCGTCGACCGGCTGAAGGAGCTCATCAAGGTCAAGGGCTTCCAGGTGCCCCCGGCCGAGCTGGAGGCGCTGCTGGTGGAGCATCCTGAAATCGCCGATGCCGCAGTGGTGGGACGGCCCGACCCAGAGAGCGGAGAAGTGCCGCTGGCGTTCGTCGTGGCCGGCCCGGACTCTTCCCTCGATGCCCAGACGGTGAGGGCCTATGTGGCCGACCATGTGGCCACCTACAAACACCTCGGTGAAGTGCGGTTCATCGATGCTATTCCCAAGTCGGCTTCGGGCAAGATCCTTCGCCGCGAGCTGAGGAAGCAGGTCGCTGGTTTTCGTAGCGAGTGAAACGACCCAATCAAGTGGCAGGTAAGTGGCAGAAAAGAATTTCTCTTGCTGTGGTCGATGTTGAAGGTGACCGAGGGGGATGTGACAACATCGCAGTTCCGAACGCCATCGGCGTTCACTTGGAGACTCAATTGTTGGGTGATGTCGGTGAATAGTTCCTGCTATTCCCACTTGTACTCGGGATCGCGGTTTTCCAGAAAGGCACGGCGGGCCTCGCGGGAATCGTCGAAGCGCAGCAGACGGGTGGTGTAGTCCTGCTCGGTGCGGTAGGCCTCCCGCAGCGGCAGGTGCTCGATCCGGTTCATCGACTCCTTGGCCATTCGGAGCGCGACAGGGCTCTTGGCGGCCAACTCTTGGGCCAGCCCCAGCGCCTTGTCCATGAGCTCGCCGGGAGCGGTCACCTCTCGGACGGCGCCGATGCGGTGCATTTCCTCCGCAGACGCCTGCTCGCCGGTCAAGAACATCTCTCGGGCCTTGTGGCGGCCCATCATCAGCGACAGGTGGGCGCTGGCCCCGAGCATGCCGACGTTGATCTCGGGGGTGCCGAAGCGGGCGTTCTGCGACGCCAGCAGCATGTCACAGCAGGCGGCATAGGCCAGACCGGCGCCCAACGCGTAGCCGTTGACGGCGCCGATGACCGGGACGGCGCAGTCGATGATGGCCCACATGGACTCTCGGGCTACCACGCCGGGGTCGGTGAGCTCTGCCGGGTGCCGCTGATGGCGGGGCTCGCTCCCCGAGGTCTTCAGGTCGACGCCTGCGGTGAATGCCTTGGTGCCGGCGCCGGTGAAAATGGCGGCCCGAACGTCCCGGTCGTCTCCCAGCGTGGTGAACACGTCTCTGATCTCGGCCATGGTTGCGGTGGTCACCGCATTGACCGGGGGCCGGTCGATGGTCACAGTGACGATGTGGTCGCGCTTTTCCACCCAGAGGTCGGACACCAGCTTCTCCTAGCCGAGCATGTAGTCGTCGGCTCTCAGCTTGGCGTTGTCGGCTTTGAGCTCGGCTCTGAGTTCGGCGTTGTCGGCTTTGAGCTCGGTCCTCAGATCGGCGTTGTCGGTCTTCGTCTCGGTCCGCAAATTGGCGTGCTCGTTTCGCAGCTGGGCGTTGTCGGACCGAAGGCCGTGGACGACGGTGGTGATGAACCCGATGAGCCCGGCACCCAACACGCTGATGATGGAAATGAGAATTGCCTGCATTGCCCCAGATTCTCCTAAAGGTGTTGAAATTGGGGAAGCAGGATCATTCTACCTCCCCAACGCTCGTCAGGCAATAGGGCAGGCGGGTTTCGTCCTGTGCTTTGTGCGCTGCGAGGCAGAGGCGCTCTTCTCGCGCTCTACAGCCCTCAGCCCAAATCCGAGAGGCGCACCAGCTTGGTGGCGGTCTCGGGGGTGGACTCGTGCTCCACGAATCTCAGGCCCATCACGCCGTGGTCTCGGCCCGCGGTGTCCACCCAGATGCCCGACGCCGGCTCTTCGGACGCCACCACCAATCGCACCAGGCCGTCGGCATCGGCTTCGACGTCTTGGGACGATGCGTAGCCCTGCCCGGTGAAGTAGTTGGCCAGGTTCTCCATCCAGTGGTTGCAAAGCTGGAAGTTCCAGTGCCGGCACACCGGCGGTTCGAACTCCACCACCAGCGCGTCACCCTCGCCGATGCGCCAATAGCCGAACTCGAAGTGGCGGTCGTCGGGAGAGCCGCCCACTCGGAGGTAGTGCTCGGTGGTGAGCTGCAACCGGTTCTCATCCGTGAGCAGCGTGTCGGTCCATTCGGCGTAGTCGGACTGCACCGACAGCACCATCTGGGCGGCGAGGGCCAGCCGCTTCGACATGTCAGCCGCGTCCGGCGTATGGATCACCTCGGTGGGCTCGAGCGGCTCGATCATCAGCCGGGGCGAAGACTGGGCGTTGCGGTCGTCGTACACGATGCGCATCATCAGCTCCCGGGTCTGCGGGGCGACCGGCATCCAGTTGTCGACGCCGGGATCTTCTGCCGACAGCACGAAGTCGACGTTTCCGGCGCCGTCGGTGAACTCGTCGAGCAGAGCGGTGAACGGCGTTTGCGACCAGCTCGGGTTGAACTCTTCCAGCACGGCGACGGCCCGGTCGCCCACTGACTCCACCCCAACCCAGTCGGGCACTTTCGGCGTCCACGCCGACATGTGGACGTAAGGGGCGGAACCCCGCTGGCCGGTGACCCGATATCGCTTGGCCGCGTCAATGGGCTGCACGACATGATCCTGGTCGGGCGACTGCACCCCCTGGCCGCCCTTCGGGGGAGGCGGGATCACCCAAATCGCCGACTTCTCCATCGGGGGAAGGTTCTCGATGCAGCGCATGTAGGCCATCAACGACATGCGGGTCAGGTAGCGGAACCCCTCCACCCGGTCTTGCTCGCTGGCATCGGGGGTGCGGTTCACCACCACCCGGCCTGCGGCTCGAAGCGTGTCGCAGAAATCGTCCCATGCTTCGCCGCTCATCAAGCGTTCCCGCGCTTTCGCGTCATTCGTCATGGTCTGGCCTTTCTGAAGCTCTGGCACACTCTATTGACGACGAGTCCGAAGCGAGGAAGCCTTGGAGGCAATCAATAACGTCCTTTGCCTTTCCCATCGGCGAACGCTGGTTTTCGGTACTGAAGAGCGCTAATTCGCAGGCGGCGGGGTGAGGATCAGCTCCTCGGGGATTGCCGTCAAGGTGGCAAAGCCGTTCAGGAAGGCAGCAACGTCGTTGTCGAAGTCCTCTCGCGTGGACGAGCAGTCGGGAGCGAACAGGTTCACCCCGGATTCGGTCTCAGCGGCGAGGGAGGTATAGATCAGGCCCCGCACTTCGCCGATGCCCCCGCATGACGGCGTATTGAGGCTCCATACCGGGGCGACATCGCCTTCGAACGCCAGAACATCGTCGAGGTTGGCGTTCAACCACTCGATCATGAAGACGATCCCGCTCTCGTGCTCGGCGTCCACGGTGACACCCCCTTGGCTGACGGCAAACGCGGGAACCCCCCTTCTCGCCGCAGTGCGGGCGGCGCCGACCGTGCCGGAAACCTCGGCGAAGGGTCCGAAGTTCTGCCCGTCGTTCGATCCTGAAACCAGCAAGTCGGGAGGCTCAGCGAACACAAAGTCGAGCGCGTAGTTGACAGAGTCGGCCGGAGTGCCCTCGACGGCCAGAGCGGGATACCCGCTGGCGGTGGCGGTCTCTGTGGCGGTGGTTGGAGCGGGATCGGACACTCGGTTCGACGTGCCGCTCTGGTTGACGGCCGGGGCAACCACGGTGACCTCGACGTTTTCGAGGCTGATGAGCGCTCGCAGCACGGCATCGATGCCGTCGGAATCAATGCCGTCATCATTGGTCACCAGGATCTGCGCCACCGGTGGGGGAGGGGG
>JAPYOC010000148.1 GCA_028278955.1 Candidatus Poriferisocius aerobius | reverse complement strand
GCTCGTCTCGGTGCCAGAGATCGGCCCGCCGCCCGAACAACTCGACACGCGCGCCGTGATCGGCCTTGATGTAGCCGCTGAGCAGCTTGATCAGCGTGCTTTTGCCCGATCCGTTCTGGCCGACCAGCGCATGGACCTCTCCGGAGCGCAAAGAGATACGAGCGCGGTCGAGCGCCACTTGGCCGGGAAAGGTCTTGCTGATCTCGCGAATGTCGAGCAGCAGCTGATCGGCGCGCCGGCCCCCGGCAGGTGCTGCCTCGGGGGGGCCGGTCATTTCTCGTCGACCGCCGGCCTTCTCAGCCCGCCCAGAGCTCCTCGAAGAGGTCCTTGAAGCCCTCGACGCCCGGCCACAGCAGGTTGGGGTCGGTGGCGAGGAATCCCATATCGTCGGCTTCGAGGACTTGGAGCGGAAGGCCGGCCGCCAGCACATCTGGGTGCCCCTCGATGACCGCAGTGGCCGGAGTCTCAGCCCGGCCCACCGACTGGCCGGCCAGCGCCCGGGCCGCAGCGTCCATGGCTCGCCAGCCGAGGAACTCCGACGCCAAGCCCATCTCGGCGGTCTGCACGTTGCCTTCGGCGATGAAACCGAAGTTGAGGGGGCCGCCGGCCTGCGAGGCCGCCGGAACATCGAGCCCGGCGTCGGCCATGGCTTCGGGAACGCCGAAGAGCATGCCGCCGAAGGCGAAGACGAGGTGAGACGGGTCGCCTGTCGACTGGACAGACGAGACCACCTGGCCGGGAACCTCCCCGGCGAGCAGTGCCGTCAGGTCGATGCTCACATTCCTCACCGAGCAGTCGGGGCACTTGTCTGCCATCTCGTCGGTGAACCCGTTCTCGAGGATGCTGAGCACCGGGAAGGCCGGCAATCCGAAGAAGATGATGTCGCCGTCGCCACCGGTTTGAGCCAGCGCGTAGTCGGCCAGCAGCACGCCGTAGAAGTAGTAGTCGTCGTCGGCGAGCAGGTTGGCGGTGATGCCGCCACCGGGCTCGAAGCCTTCTGGGATCGACCACACGATGGCCGGCACACCCCGCGATTGGAACTCGGCGAGCTGTTCGGCGAAAAACTCCCGGGGGTTGCCGGAGGCCAAGACCACATCGACGCCGGCGTCGAGAGCGGCCTGCCAGGCCGAGGCCACGTTCTCTGGTGTGTCGTCGTGGTTGAACGCCTCCACGCTCATGCCCAACGATTCGGCCGCGCCCGCGATGCCGATGCGAATCTCCTCGCACACCGGCACCCCGCACTGGATATACGCGGCAGTCTTGCCGTCGGGACGCTCGGCGAGGGGTTCGGAGACGGCCAGCGTTCCCTGCGGCTCTCGGAAGGCCTCGACGCGGGCTGCGGCCGCCTCGATGCCGCTGCTTTGCCCGCCGGGGCCAGGAGCTTGCTCGACCGCAGCGCCCTCCGCTGTTGGCGACGGGGCGGCCTCGGCTGTCGCCGACGATGCTCCGCCTGCGGTTCCGCCATCGTCGTCGTTTCCCCCGCACGCCGACGCCACCAGGGCCAACACCAGCAGAAAAGCGGGCAACTGCCCGATGCGCCGAAAGGCTGTTGCCATTGGTTCCCTCCAAAATGGCTGCTAGCCCGGAGAGTTGAACTCTGGAATGCAGCCAGCTCGACAATGCGCCGAGACCCTAGCCCAGCGCGGTGATAGGGTCGAAGCCAACCAGCAGCCGGGTGCGGCCTCGGAGGATGTAGCTGTCCATGAAGGCGTCGCGGTGGTCGCGGGCGAGCACCAGATTGGGAAGGTCCAACATGGCGTTGGCCCCCACCGTGGCCTCGAGGCGGGCCAAGCCCTGGCCGATGCAATAGTGCTCGCCGTAGCCGAAGGCCACATGGTCGTTGGGATGGCGAGCGATGTCGAACTCGTGCGGGACCGGACACAGCTCGGGGTCGCGGTTGGCCGCCGCGAACGCCAGCCAGGCGAACTCCCCCTCGGCCACCGGCTCGCCTCCGAGGTCGGTGTCGCGTGTGGCGACTCGGAACAGGCCGGTCACCGGCCCTTCGTGGCGCAGCGCCTCCTCGACGAAGGCCGGCACCAGGTCTCGATCCGCGGCCAGGCGGTCCCGCAGACCTCGGTCGGTGGCCAGGCGGTGGCCGATGTTGCCCAGCAGCGTGGTGGTCGTCTCGTTGCCGGCCAGGAGGAACTGCCGCAGCGCCCCCATGCGCTCCTCGTGGGTCAACGGCTCTCCGTCGACCTCGGCGTTGGCCACATCGGAGATCAGGTCGTCGCGGGGCTCGGCTTGGCGCTGCTCCACCAAGACCGAGAAGTACTCGTCGAACTCGTACTCCGATTTGATGTAGCTGCGCACCTCGTCGCGGCTGGGCCGGGCTCGCCCAATGGGAATGGCGAAGTCGTCCGACCATCCCTTGAACACCGCCAGCTCGTCCTCAGAGACCCCCAGCATCCGCGAGATCATCACCATGGGCAGCAACACGGCGTATTCCTGGACCAAATCGGCCCGGCCCCGGGGGGCGAAGGCGGCGACCAGCGACTCTGACACCGACGCGACCTCGGGTTGCAACGCCCGGAGGCGGTCGGGGCGAAAGGCGCGGTTCAGCGCCCGCCGCTGGCGCACGTGCTCGGGCGGATCGGCCGTGTTGAGCACCCGGCCCCTGGAGCGGTTGCGGAAGCGGCGGACCGCTTCTGCCATTTCCGGCTCCTTTTCGATGGCGTGGGCGTGCTCGGCCACAGGATTGCGGAACTCGTAGGTGGCGGTGGGCGAGCAGTTCGACCACGTCGCGGGGTCGACCAGGATTTGGTGCAAGAGCCGATGGCTGGTGATGACCCAGGCCCCCATCGCCTCGCTGTAGAAGGCGGGCGCCGATGCCTCCCGTACGTCGTCGAAGAGCTGCCAGGGCGAGGCCAGCAGCTCCTCGTCTCGGTCCAACAGCCGCCGGATTCTGTCGTCGAGGGAATCCGTCATGAATTCCAATGATATTGACCGCTATTTGGCCTTTGGAATCCACTCCGGGGAAACCCAGGCTCAGAATAGTGATGCTATGATGCGCATGTGCGCACAACCATCACTATTGATGACAAGGTATACGAAGAAGCCCGGCGAATAGCTTTTGAGTCTCGCCGAACGCTCGGCGAGACCATAAACGAACTCCTCGCTGCGGGGCTCAAACTCACCGCTCAGCCTTCGAGCCGCCGCCAGCTCGGGCAGCTCCGGGGCACGATCACCATCGCCGAAGACTTCGACGACATCCCCCTTGAAATACGCGACTCCCTTATGGAACCGATCTGATGGTCGACCTACTGCTCGACACCCACGTTCTGCTTTGGGCCAACGAGGCGCCGGAGCGGCTTTCTGCCGAAGCCTTAACCGCAATGGAGAACCCGGCGAATCGCCTGTTGGTTTCATCCGTATCCGTGGCTGAGATCGAGATAAAGCGGCGGCTCGGCAAACTGGCCATGGAACACAGCTGCCAAACCCTTGTTTCGCGCCTTGACGGAGTGTGGCTCGACCTTACCGGCGCGCACGCCATGGGGCTCCGCTCCCTGCCCCTCTTGCATGCTGACCCGTTCGACCGGCTGCTCATTGCCCAGGCAGTCTCCCATGGCTGCCCTCTCGTCACAGCCGACCAGAAAATCCTCGCCTATCCGATTGAAACGGTCACTGCTTCGGGGCCGCGCTAGCCCCTTCTATGAAGACCGCTTCAAAGGGCGGCGTCGAGGGCAAGCACTCGGGTCTCCAGTTTGCCGGGTTGTTCGGTGGGGAGCAGATAGCGCCAGAAGATCGTGCCGGTGGGGGCCCCGGCGGTGTCCAGCCAGTTGGGAACACCGGGGTCGCGATGGGCCAGCACCATGCGGAACGAGCCGTCGGGCTCCAGCACCGTCTGGCGCCGGTTGAGCGACACCCGACGGTGGCGATAGGGCGGGGTCTGGATGAATCGGTTGTTGAGCACCACGTTGGCGAAGCGGCATTGTGGGAACCGGCCGCGTATCTCCAGTGCCTCATCGGGGCCGAGCCGATAGAGGGCAGAGCGGTAGGCGTTGTCGGCGGCGGCGTAGCCGAGGGCCCGATTCCCCTCGTCCAGCGGCGGATTGGTGAACCGGTTGGGCTCGGGAGAGCTCCATGCGGGCATGTCGCCGCGGGGACCGTCGGGCCAGTCAACGGTCACACTGCGGAGAAAGGCGATCACCCGCTCAAGCCCCTGCGCGCAGGCCTCGTCGTCGGGGCGGGCCGGCGGACCGGGATCGACTGCCGGCTCGATGGCCAGGGGAACGTTCAGGGTGGGATCGGCGGCGGCAGGGCGGTGCCACTCGAAGTAGTGGCGGGTGGTGATGCTGCCGGATTCGGGGGTGAGCGCCAGCCAGGCGCCGGGCCGGGGGCTCTGGCCGACGTGCAGCTGGTAGCTCCCGTCGGCGCGCACGTCTATCTCGTCGTCGTTGAGGGTGGCCCCGAGCCCGCCCGACATGGCGCCGCCGGCCGTCCCCTGCTCCACGGTGAAGGAGGTGTACGCCGCCCCGGCCAGGTTCCCGCGGATCACGTAGTCGCGATCGGGGTCGATCACCGTTCCGTAGTAGATAGCGTCGGGGTTGTCCCCGAGCAGCTTCTTGGTGGGCGAGAACCACCGGTAGAACCACGGCCGGGCCGGATCGGCCTGCGACCAGAACTCCAGAGCGTGCTGTAGGGCGTTGAGCGCAAAAAGCCGCGCCTCGGCCCGGTCGTCGGGCTCCGGCATCGCTTTGGCCTCCCGCCACCAGTCGCGCTCGATCTCCCCCATCAGCCCGACGAGCTTCTCCCACGCCAGTCCCGAACGATCGCTCACCTGAGCCTCCTTACGTCAGCCGACACCGCGGCAGGAGCGGGTCAGCCTATCTGCTCCAAGGCCGCGGTGGCGGCGGGGTGCCGGAGCCTCAGGCGAGGTCGTAGCGGTCCAGGTTCATGACTTTGGCCCAGGCGGCGGCGAAGTCGTGGACGAGCTTTTCCTCGCCGTCGTCGCAGCCGTACACCTCGGCGATGGCCCGGAGCTGGGAGTTGGAGCCGAACACCAGATCGGCAGCGGTGGCAGTCCAGCGGCGCCCGCCGGTGTCCCGGTCGCGGCCCTCGTACACCCCGGGCTGGTCGGTGGACGCCCTCCATTCGGTGTCCATGGCCAACAGGTTGGTGAAGAAGTCGTTGGTGAGGGTGCCGGGCCGGTCGGTGAGCACGCCGTGCTGGGCTTGGCCGGCGTTGGCGTCCAGCGCCCGCATCCCGCCCACCAGCGCGGTCATCTCCGGGGCGGTCAGGTTCAACAGGAACGCCTTGTCCACCAGCAGCTCCTCGGCGGGCCGCTTGTGGAAGTCGGCCAGGTAGTTGCGGAAGCCGTCCGCAGTGGGCTCGAGAACGGCGAAGCTCTCCACGTCGGTCTGCTCGGCCGTGGCGTCGGTGCGCCCCGGCGAGAACGGGACCGCAATGTCATAGCCGGCGTCGCCGGCCGCTTTCTCCACCGCGGCGCACCCGCCCAGCACGATCACATCGGCCAGCGACGCCTGTGTGCCGCCTTGGGCGTTGAAGTCGCCTTGGACCTGCTCGAGGGCCGAAACGACCTCGGCCACGCCCGCAGCGACGTTGACCTCCCAGCTGTCCTGCGGTGCGAGCCGGATGCGGGCCCCGTTGGCGCCGCCTCGCATGTCGGTGCCCCGGAACGTGGAGGCCGAGGCCCAGGCGGTGGCCACGAGCTGCGACACCGACAGCCCCGCGCCCAGGATCCGGGCCTTGAGGTCGGCGATGTCGTCGGGGCCGATAGGCTCGCCCTGAGGGGCGGGCACCGGATCCTGCCAAATCAGCTGCTCTTCGGGAACCTCGGGTCCGAGGTAGCGGGCCACCGGGCCCATATCGCGGTGGGTTAGCTTGAACCAGGCCCGGGCGAAGGCGTCGGCCAACTCGTCGGGATTCTCATGGAACCGACGCGAGATCGGCTCGTAGACGGGATCGAACCGCAGCGCCAGGTCGGTGGTCAGCATCATCGGCGCCACCCGCTTGGCGGGATCGTGGGCGTCGGGAACGGTGTCGTCGGCGGCCCGGTCGGTGGGACGCCACTGGTGCGCGCCGGCGGGGCTCTGGGTCAGCTCCCACTCGTAGCCGAACAGATTGTCGAAAAAGCCGTTGTCCCACCGGACCGGATCGTTGGTCCACGCCCCTTCGAGACCGCTGGTGATGGCGTCGCCGCCCACGCCGGTTCCAAAGGTGTTCCTCCAGCCCAGACCCTGCTGCTCGAGGCTGGCTGCTTCGGGGTCGGCGCCGACATAAGTGTCGGGGGCGGCGCCGTGGGCCTTGCCGAACGTATGGCCGCCGGCGATCAGCGCCACAGTCTCCTCATCGTTCATGGCCATGCGGCCGAACGTCTCCCGAATATCGATCCCCGCGGCGACGGGGTCGGGATTGGCGTTGGGACCCTCGGGATTGACATAGATGAGGCCCATCTGCACCGCCCCCAGCGGGGTCTCCAAGTCGCGCTCGCCGGTATAGCGCTCGTCGCCCAGCCACTCGCTCTCCGAACCCCAGTAGACGTCCTCCTCGGGCGCCCAGATGTCGGGGCGGCCGCCGCCGAAGCCGAAGGTCTCCAACCCCATCGACTCCAAGGCCACGTTGCCGGCCAGGATCAACAGGTCGGCCCACGAGAGCTTGCGGCCGTACTTCTGTTTGACCGGCCACAAAAGCCGGCGGGCCTTGTCCAAACTGGCGTTGTCGGGCCAGCTATTCAGCGGCGCGAACCGCTGAGCCCCGGTGCCGCCGCCGCCGCGTCCGTCGCCGATCCGGTACGTGCCCGCAGCATGCCAGGTGAGGCGGATCATCAGCGGGCCGTAGTGGCCGTAATCGGCAGGCCACCACCCCTTGGAATCGACCAGCACATCAGCTATGTCCTGCTTCACCGCAGCCAGATCCAGCGACTCGAACTCAGCGGCATAGTCGAAGCCCGCCTCCATCGGATCAGCATCAGGCGAGTGCTGGTGCAAGATCTTCACGTTCAGCTGCTCGGGCCACCACTGCTCGGTGGCTGACGTGCCTTTAGCGGTGTTAGCCCCGGAAAACGGGCATTGGCCGGCATTCTCAGTCATGGCACTCTCCTTGGAGTTGTTGCTTATGAGTTGTTTCGCTGTCGAGCACGGGGTGCAGCCCAGCGCTCCTGCCCTGCCTACCCCAGCCGCGCCAGCTGGCGGCGGAGCCAGTCCTCTTGGTCTGCGGAGTAGCGCTGGGCCACTTCGAGGTGGGAGAACAGGGCGACGCCGTGGGGGGCGCCGGGGTAGACGTGGAGCTCGGTGGGCACGTCAGCGCCGTACAAGCGCATGGCATAGGTGATGTCTTCGTCTCGGAAGCCGTCGGCGCCGCCCACGCACACATAGGCCTCCGGCAGGCCCGCCAGATTTTCGGCGCGGGCCGGTGCCGCAGTGTCGGGCACATGCTCGGTGCCGTAAAGGTCGCCCAGATAGCTCTGCCAACCGAAAGCGTTGGACTCCTTCTTCCAGAGCAGCGACAGATTCTCGGCGTTGATCACCCCAATGGGAATCATCTCCTTGAGAGGCTCGATCTCCTCATGCAGCGCAACCGTGGCCATGTCGACTCCTTCTGGCAGCGGGCTCGTTCAACCAGCGCGAATACTAGGCCACGAACAGCCCACCGAGGCCCGAGCGCCGGCATGGGTACCCGCTCCCCTGCCGGGTAGTCTCGCGGGCGATGTCTTCTGTGGACACATCCTGCGTCTGATGATCCTCCAGCATCTCAGGGCCATCGAGGTCGGCGGGAGCATTGCGGGCTCTTACGCCGGGAAATTGCTGGCCGACGCCGGGGCCGACGTGATCAAGATCGAGCCTTCTGGCGGAGAGCCCCTGCGCCGCTGGTCGGCTTCGGGCGCGGAGCTGGGGGGCAGCGACGGGCCCTTGTTCCAGTTCCTGAACGCCTCCAAGCGCTCGGTGGTCGGCGATCCGGGCGACCCCGCCATCGCCGAGCTGCTGGGCAGCGCCGACGTCCTCATCGACTCCACCGGCCAAGGGCTGCCCCGGCCGGTCGTCGATGGCGCCCGCCGGGCCAACCCCGCCCTCGTGGTCGTGTCAATCTCCCCGTGGGGACGCACCGGCCCCCGCGCCGATCGCCCGGCCACCGAGTTCACCTTGCAGGCCGAGTGCGGGGGCATCGGCAAGCGGGGCAACCCCGAGCGGCCGCCGGTGCAGGCCGGAGGGGCCATCGGCGAATGGACCGCGGGGATCTACGCCGGGGTGGGGGCGCTGGCCGCAGCCCGAGCCGCGGGGTGCAGCGGCCGAGGCGACCATGTGGACGTGTCCATCTTCGAGACCATGGTCATGACCATGAGCGCCTACGCGTGGATCAACGCAGAGTTCGTCGGCGACACCAACCCCGAGCGGCCGGGCCGCAACGTGGAACTCCCCTCCGTCGAGCCCACGGCCGACGGCCACGTGGGCTTCTGCACCGTGGCCCGCCAGCAGTTCTTGGACTTTCTGGTGATGATCGGCCGCCCGGAATGGCTCGATGACGAGGAGATATGCAGCTTCGGCGGCCGATGGAAGCGGCGCCAAGAGTTTCGGGCCGCCGTACACGCCTGGACCACCCCGCGGACCACCGCCGAGGTGATCGCCGAGGCGTCGGCCCGGCGCATCCCGGTGGCGCCCATCGGCACCGGGGCCACCGTGGCCTCCCTCGAGGCGTTCTCCGGTCGAGAGGCATTCACCGCCAACCCGTCAGGCGGCTTCACCCAGCCGGCGGTCCCCTACCAGCTGCACGGGGCCGACGCCCGGCCCTTCGGGCCGGTCCCCGCAGTCGGCGAGCACACCGGCCAGATCGAAGCCCACAGCCCCCAGCCGAATCGAGGGGCGCCTGCGGCACTTCCCCTCGCTGGAGTGCGGGTCATCGACTTCACCGCTTGGTGGGCCGGCCCCATCGCCAGCCACTCGCTGGCCCTCCTCGGCGCCGACGTGGTGAAGATCGAGTCGATCCAGCGAGCCGACGGGATGCGGTTCGCCTCTGCCCGCCCGCCCAGCGTGGACCAGTGGTGGGAGTGGGGCATGATCTTCCACGGGGCGAACACCAACAAGCGGGGCGTGACCCTCGACCTCCGCAGTCTTGAGGGGGTGGCGATGGCCGAGCGGCTGATCGCGGGCGCCGATGTGGTGATCGAGAACTTCACCCCTCGGGTGATGGACGGCTTCGGCCTCACCTGGGACCGGCTGTCGGCCCTCAACCCGAGGCTCATCATGACTCGGATGCCCGCCTTCGGGCTGAGCGGCGCTTGGCGGGACAACACCGGCTTCGCCCAGACCATGGAACAGCTCACCGGCATGGCCGCCATCACCGGCTACCCCGACGAGGACCCCCAGATTCCCCGAGGGCCGTGCGATCCGCTGGCCGGAATGCACGCGGTGTTCGCCACCCTGCTTGCCCTGGAGGAGCGGGACCGCACCGGCTGCGGCCGGCTGGTGGAGGTGACCATGGTGGCGGCCGCCCTCAACGCCGCAGCCGAACAGCTCGTAGAGCACGCGGCCCTCGGCCGCCAGCTCCCCCGAGAGGGGAACCGGGGGCCGAGGGCCGCCCCCCAAGGCGTGTATCTTGCGGCCGGCCTCGAGCGCTGGGTGGCCGTGGCGGTGGCCGACGACCACCACTGGAAGAGCCTCTGCAACCTGCTCGACCGCCCCGATTGGGCCGACCACGACACCGCCGACAAGCGGCGAGCCGCAGCCGATGCCATCGATGCCGGGCTCGGCGAGTGGATAGCCCCCCAAACCGACGCCGACGCGGTGGCCCGGCTGAACGCGGCCGGGATCCCGGCCAGCGTGGTGGTGCTGCCCGCTGAGGTCGGCCGCCACCCCCAGCTTCGGGCCCGCTCGTTCATCGAGCCGGTCGAACACCCGGTGTGCGGCCAGGTGCCCGCCGCCGGCCTTCCCTTCCGATTCGAATCGTCGCCCGGCCCCTGGAC
>JAPYOC010000147.1 GCA_028278955.1 Candidatus Poriferisocius aerobius | reverse complement strand
CATCTGCCACTGGCAAAACGGCGGCAACACCGACTACCCCAACCTCGTCACCGTCTGCAACCAATGCCACCACGACATCCACGAACACCACCACCAAATCCAAACCAACCCCCAAACCGGCCAACACACCGTCACACCCCCACCCGACCCATTCCCCGACACCGGAACCACCGCATGGCAGCCCGCCCAGGTCGACTCCGTGCTACTGAGCTGAGCTGTCGAGCTGAACTGCTGAACTGAAACCCGCCAAAAACCACGCCGCCTATCCACACCGCATCTCAGCGGCCTCGTCTGCTGACTCGATGATCTCAATGACAAGGTGATCCACTCCGGCATCTGCACTGATATCTGCGCTCTACGGCTCAGTTCATGCTCTACGGCTCAAGTACTACTTTGATGGCGCCGGAGGCGCGGTCGGCGGCGGTGGCGAAGGCTTCGGCGGGGGCGTCGAGGGGAAAACGGTGGGTGATGACGGCATCGGGAAGCTCGGGGATATGGGCCAGAGCGGCGGCGGCCACGTCCATGTCGCGGGCAGGGCCGCAGCGGCCGTACATGGAGGAGGGCACCACGGTGATCTCCTTCATGCTCAGCTCGAAGCCGGGCATCTCGACTGGATCCCAGTAGGTGCCGAGGACCACGATTTTGCCGCCGGGCTTGCACCTCTTGGCCGCATCGGCCAGAGCCGAGGCAGTGCCAGCCGCCTCCACCACCACGTCATAGGGCTGATCGGTGAGCGGGACCGCCCCCAGACGCTCGGCAGCCTCCCTCTGGCCGTCGTGGCGGGCCGAGACGGCCACCTCGCATCCGACCAGTCGGGCCACGGCCAGCGCAGTCTGGCCCACGGCGCCGCCGCCGATCACCGCCACCCGCATGTCCCCCCGCAAGCCGGCTCGGCGAAAGCCGTGCACTGCGATGGCCAGCGGCTCCACCAGGCAGGCGTCTCGGGCATCCACTCCGGCGGGCAGCCGCACGAGGGCCTCAGGCCACATGAGCACCTCGTCGGCCATTCCGCCGTCGCGGGATATGTCGGCGATGTCGCCCAGGGTGGCCGGGCAGCGGTTGTAGTCGCCGGCCCGGCAGATCTCACAGGCGCCGCAGCCGCGTATGGGCTCGATGGCCACCGGGCTGCCGTCCTCCAGCCGGCCGGCGAACTCGTGGCCGATGGTGAAGGCGTTGAGCATCCCCAGCTCCAGCATGTGCAGGTCGGAGCCGCACACCCCGGCTGAAGCCATCTTGATCCGCACGCCCTCGCCTTGCGGCGGGGGTACTTCCACTGTCGTGGGCCGGCCGTGGACGCATCGCACTGCTCTCATGGCCTCATCCTCTCACCGGGGTCTCGCGCCCGGCCTCAGAGGCCTTTGGGACGGGTGCCGATCACACCCTCGGCCTCAAGGGCGGCAATCTCATCGGCCGACAGGCCCAGCTCGCTCAGAATCTCGTGGTTGTGCCGGCCCAGGGTGGGCGACGGGGAGGTGATCCAGCGGTCGACCGAGGCGAACCGGTAGGGCATCCCCGGCATGGGGTGGGTGCCCACGGCCGGGTGCTCGACCATCTCGAACAGACCCCGATGGGCGTGTTGGGGGTTCTCGTGCTGCAGGCGGGGATCCCATGCTGGAGCAGCGGGCACACCGGCACCCACCAACCGGTCCACCGCATCGTCGAGATCCTGCTCGGCCGCCCAGGCGTACAGCCCCTCGTCGATGGCGTCGTGGCCTTCCCGCCGCCCGGCGTCGGTGGCATACTCCGGGCGGTCGGCCCACTCCGGCGACCCCAGCACCTCCACCAACGCCAGCCACTGCTCGTCGTCGGCCACCGCCAGCGCCAGCCACTGCTCGTGGCCCCGGCAGGGGTAGAGCCCTTGGGGGGCGGCGTAGGGGCCCCGGTTGCCGGCCCGCTCCATCACGTTGCCGTAGGCGGTGTACTCCACGATCTGCTCAGCCGAGCAGTTGAGGGCGGCCTCCACCATGGTGGACTCCACGAACACTCCCCAACCGGTGCGCTCCCGCTCGGCCAGGCCCAATATTGCGGCATACGCGCCGTGCATCCCGGCGATGGGGTCGCACGGTCCGCGCATGATGCGGGGCTGGTCGTGGCGATGGCCGGTGACCCAGGCCATGCCGGTGAGCTGCTCCATAGTCTGGGCGAATCCCACCCGGTCCCGCCACGGCCCGCTCAGGCCGAACGCCGGCATCCGGGTGAACACCGCCCGAGGGTTGCGGGCCGACACGGCCTCCCAGCTCAGGCCCCACTTCTCCACCACTCGAGGAGAGAAGTTCTCAACCACCACATCGGCGCCCTCGATGAGCCGCCACAAAAGGTCCATGCCCGCCTCGGTGTCCAAGTCCAGCGTGAGGTCCCGCTTGTTGTGGTTGATGGCCACGAACATCGAACTCCACTCCCACCAGTCCTCGGTGCCGAATACGAACCCGGTCATGCGCATGCCGTCGGGATGGCCGGTGGACTCGATGTGGATCACATCGGCGCCCAGCATGGCCAGCGCGCCGGTGGCCGACGGACCGGCCCACCAGCCGGTGAGGTCCACCACCCTGATCCCAGCCAGGGGCAGCTCGGGGGCAGCATCGGGATCGGCACCAGCACCCGACGGCTCAGGCAGCGGGCGGGCTTCGATCGCCCCGGTGTGCTCCCCCAGCTTTGGAGCGGGCGCGGCCGGGCGCGGCGCGCCGCCGCCGGCGATCGAATAAGGCGGTCGGGGCTGGAGGAACCCGCCCGGGTTGCGCACGAACACCCCCCGGGCCGCGAACTGCTCGTTGTCGAGCACGGTGCGCCCGTCGTTCACTTCGGCTACCGGCACCCGCAGATCAGACGCCGCCTGGATGATCTCGGCCACGGTGTGGCGGCTGGTCCACGGGTGGACCATGGCGTTCCACTCGTCGAGGCGACCGGCCCGCTCCCCGATCTGGCTCCACTCGGTGTCGATGAGATCGGGGCGCTCGATCATCAGCACGAAGCCTTGATACTGCAGCGCCGTGTTGGTGTTGAATCCCACCCAGCCGTCGAGGGCGGGCTCGATGGAGGGCGCCTCCACCGACCGGGCCGCCCGCTCGAATGCGCGGCCGCCGCCCCGCATGCAGTGGGCCAGGTCGCTGAACGTGGTGGCGGCGATGCCCATCGTGTCGGCCACCGCCAAGTCAATATACTCGCCTCGCCCGGTGCGCCGAGCCCGCAGCACCGCCGACAAGACCGCGGGGCCGGCGTAGGCCCCGGCCGTCCAGTCGGCGATGCCCCCTCCGGCGTGGATCGGCGGCTGGTCGGGGCGCCCCCGACAGGCGATGGCGCCGCACTGGGCCTGCACGGTGTACTCGGTTGCGGGATGGGACGCCAGCGGCCCGTCCTGGCCGTAGGGCGTCACCGACAGCACAACCAAACGGGGGTGGCGGTCGGCCCAGGCCCGTCCGATCCCCGCTCCGGCGGGAAACGACTCCACCACGGCGTCGGCGGTGGCCACCATCTCCTCGATGTCCGGCTCGCCCGGCGCGCCGACAACCCCTCGCTTGGAGGCGTTGAGCAGCTGGAACAGGGCGCTGTCGCCCTCGAACTCGGCCCGGGTGGCCGACCAGCGCCGCACCGGATCGCCCTCTGGCCGCTCCACTTTGACGACGTCGGCGCCGGCATCGGCCAGCAGCTTGGCCACGTAGGGCCCCGCCACCCCGGCGGAGAAGTCCACCACTCGCAAGCCGTCCAAGATCGAGACCTGCATGTGAATATCGTCTTGAATACCTTCTGACGCTCCCCCGGCCCCGGCGCGTTCGGCGCCACGGCGGGCTCTCGGGCTCACCGCAGTCTCACCGGGTCTGGATCGGCGCTCACCCCCGGTAGTTTGTCGCGTCGAGCGTTGCCTTACACTGGCCGACACCCAGCCCGCCGGCCATCGACGCAAAGGACCACTGCCGTGAAGCTCAGTCAAGTCAACCTGCTCGACCCCGACCGCTTCCTCTGCCAAGAGCACCACGAGATGTTCAAGGTGCTCCGGGACCAGGCTCCCGTCATGCTCCACCAGGATCCCAACGGCCCAGCCTTCTGGAACCTGGTCAAGCACGCCGACCTGGTCGAAGCCAACCGCGACACCGAGCGGTTCTCCTCGGAGCTCGGCGGCACGTCCATCCCCGACTTCAACGACCGCGCCGATGAGGGGGTTATGGACACCCGGGGGGTGATGATGCTCAACACCGACCCGCCCAAGCACACCCGCTACCGGCGGCTGGTGAACAAGGGCTTCACCCCCCGCATGGTCGGGCTGATCGAGCAGTACCTGCGGCACCGGGCCATCTTGCTCGTGGACAGCGTGATCGAAAAGGGCGAGGCCGACTTCGTGGTGGACATTGCCTCGGAGCTGCCCCTCCAGGCCATCGCCGAGATCATGGGCGTGCCCCAACAAGACCGCATGATGCTGTTCGAATGGTCCAACCGGCTGATCGGCATCGACGACCCCGAATACTCCGCCAAAAACAATGAGGGCGCCGCGGCCGCTATGGAGCTGTACGCCTACACCAACCAGCTGGCCAAAGACCGGGCGGCCAATCCCCGCGACGACATCGTCACCAAGCTCATCAACGCCGAGATAGAGGGCGACAGGCTGAGCGAGCTGGAGTTCGACATGTTCATGCTGCTGCTGACGGTGGCCGGCAACGAGACCACCCGCAACGCCACCGCCCACGGGATGCTGGCGCTCATGGACAACCCCGAGCAGTTCGAGATCGTCAAGGAGTGCCCCGACGGGGTGACCAACACCCACATCGACGAGATCCTCCGGTGGGCCACCCCGGTGCTGCACTTCCGCCGCACCGCCGCCGAAGACACCGAGATCAGAGGCCAGCACATCGACAAGGGCGACAAGGTGGTCTTGTGGCACATATCGGCCAACCGGGACGAGGAGGTGTTCGACGACCCGTTCACCTTCGACGTGAACCGCGCCCCCAACGACCACATCGCCTTCGGCGGCGGCGGGGCCCACTACTGCCTGGGGGCCAACCTGGCTAGGATGGAACTGCGCCTCATCTTCCAAGAGATCGTCGACCGCATGCCCGACATCCACCGGGTGGGCGAGCCCGAGCGGCTGCGCTCCAACT
>JAPYOC010000146.1 GCA_028278955.1 Candidatus Poriferisocius aerobius | reverse complement strand
GTCGTGGACGTCGTAGCCGAGCAGCTCTTGGGCCCGCCGGGGCAGCGTGCGGGCGATGTCGGGCGGGGTAGCCAGGCAGTTGTTCTCCTCAGAGCGGAGCCAGCCCAGCATGTAGCTGAGGTGGAAGGCCGGCCGGTGCTGGGCCTGTGCTGCCATGCCCCACCTTATTCCGGCCTCGCCGGGGCAGTCCTCGCTCAGGCCTCTTGGAGGAGCCAGAGGCCGACCACGCTGTAGAACACCATGACGATGAGCATGGGGCGCTGGGCCCAGGCGGCCTCGGTGGCGTCGCTGGTCTCCACGGCGCGGTCGTGGGCCACCAGCACCGCGGCGATGTGCCCGATGACGATGGCCAAGAACTGCACCCAGGCGATGGCATCGGTGGAGACCAGGAAGAAGTTCACGGCCCAGTCGGCCGTTCCGAACCAGTTGGAGCCGCGGTCGAACGGGTTGGACAGCAGGCGCAGGAAGTTCTGGCCGCCGTCGAGCACCAGCAGCGAGAAGTAGTGGGCCACGGTGTAGCCGAACACGATGGGCACCAGGGAGTGGGCGAAGCGCCGGGCCACGTCGGAGGCGGACTGCTCGGTGAACCAGCCCACGGCCAGCGACCCCAAGTAGTACAGCCCTGCGGTGATGGCGATGACGATGATCATCCCCGCGGTGTTGATCCCGGTGGCGGTCCAGCCCCGGTGGGTGCCCACCAGGGCGGGCCACCGGGTGCTGCCGGCCAGCGAGTCGAAGGTCGTGCCGCCCAACACCACCAGCAGCACGGCGAGAAGGTCGATGCGGGGGGAGATGGTCGCCAGCCCCGACAGCGGCATCCGGAGCCGCACCGCCCCGGCGTCGTCTCGGTAAAACGGCGACAGCCGGGCCAGTAGCGAGAACAGCACCCCGAACCCGTCGGCTTGGCGCACCCAGCGCCGCCCATACACCGCGGCGCCGCCGACCATGCCCACCGTGTAGGCGATCATGGCGCCGCCCACCGCGCCGTTGGTGGTGCCATCGTGGTAGCAGAGCTCGAAGAACAGAAACCACCCCAGCGCAATCACCGCGGGCCAGTAGCCGCCGGGAACCTCGTCGGCATCTTCGAGCCGGGGCAGGCCCAGCTTCCCCGCGGCCCACTCGATGGCCGCCGCGATTGTCTCGAACGGGCTGAGCACCCGCCACACGTCGCCGAACACCGCGGACGCCATCGCCATCCCCACCCACAAGGCCACATACACCGTGAGGGGGCCGAACCGCTGGCTCCCCAGCGCGGCGCCGCTCACGCTGCTGGCCAGAGCCACCACGAACAGCCCCAGCGACGCCAACCGGGCGGGCACCGCCACCACGTCCAGCATCCGTCCGAGGGCCGGGCCCAAACTCCGGCCCGACGCAGCCGCAGGCAGCCAGGACCGGCGCCAGAAGAAGCCCAAGCCGACGAAGGCGGCCATCAGAGCCACCGCCGCGCCGACGGCGAACAGATAGAACGGCAGCGGCAGATCGCCCCGCGCCCCCACCCCATGAGCCAGCACGGTGTTCACCGCGTTCACACCGGGATCATCCCACTTGGAACTCCATCACCAGATCACCCCGGTCGTGGGTCTCCACCTCGAAAACCCCGGGAATGTCAGCCTCAAAGGTGATAGAGCCGGGCTGGCCGGGAGAGAACCCCACCACCAGGTCGTAGCCGTGGATGTGAAGCTCGTCGGCGGTGTCGCCGTTCACGATGATGGTGATGTCGTCTCCGGCGTCGATCCGGTGCCTCTGCACGCCGCCCACCGGCTTGCCTCCTGACACCTCCACCTCGATGGCGGTAGAGGCAGCGCTAACAGAGCTGTCAGCGGCGCCCGGAATGGTCACAACCGCGGTGGCATCGAGCTTCACCCCGTCCACCGCCAGCGGTGAGTGGTCGTTGGCCGACAACTCCACGCGGATCTCGTGGTCGCCGGGTTCTTTGAGGTCGACATGAGCCCAGTGGGCGTACAGCCGCCTCAGCTTCACCCCGTCCACATAGAGGTGGAAGTGCCCCTCGCCGTCGACCGGGTCGGTCGAGGCTCTCTCGGGCGCCAGTCGTGGTCGTGGTCGGCGGCCTCTGGCGCCGCCTCTTCGGAGTGGGCAGCCGTGCTCTCGGCGGTTGCCGGCGCAAGGGCGGTGTCGTCGTCGTTGCCGCATGCGGCCAGCAGCAGGCAAAGAGCGGCCAGCAGGCCCACCAGCGGGCGCGTGGCGGGGATTGATTTCATCGGGGCTCCTCTCGTTGAGACGTGTTCAGGTCAGATGGTTGAAGCACGCCGCCCGGGAGGGCCGCGGGGCGAGGGGAGCAGGGCGAAGAACTGTCCGGCGGCGGCCGCTGGCGCCTCGGCTGGGGCGGTCAACCCCGCGGGGCGGGACCAACGTCGCCGGGCGCTGTCGAAGACGGCCTCAACGATGCGCTCGATGCTTCGAGCGAGCTTGGCCAGCACCCACCCCACGGGAACCGACAGCACCAGGCCGGCTGCGACGCCGGGCTCGGTGAAGACGGCATGGTGTTCGCCGGCGGGTACTCGCTCGAGCACTTCGAGTGCGAAAAAAACTGCCATGACCGCGGCCGACACCGCCCCGGGCCGAAATCCGGCGACCGCGCTGCGGGTTGCGGCCCGGACCGCCACCGCGGCGATGAGCACCGAGGCCAGCGGGATTGCCACCCAGGCGGTCGGGCCGAAGTAGGCGTGCCCGGCCAGCGCGACGCTGCGATCGGCCGCGCTGGAGTAGGCGATCAGATAGCCGAAGGCATGAGCGACGAGCACGCCGGTGCTGACCAGCGCTCCGTAGCCCACGGCCCGTTCCAACCGCATAGGCTTCCATGGCGCCGTCGGGGTAGGGCTCGAGGAGGTGCGTCAACGCGTCGCTGTCGTCGAGAGCGGTATCGAGCCAGAGGCTCTCTGCCTGCTCGCCCAGGATGACCGGCATCCGAGCTGGAATCAGCCCCCAGCGCATGAAGCCGGCCTTGCGGGCGCGTGGTCGGCGCTGGTCCCAGCAAGCACCCGCCAAGCCGTCTCCGTTACCGTTGACACCTAGGACTCCCGGAGGAATACCCATGAATGCCGACGACCTGATCTTGATAAGCGTGGACGACCACATCGCCGAGCCGGCGGACATGTTCGAGGGCCATGTGCCCGAGAGGTACAAGGAGCACGCCCCCAAGGTGGTCACCGACGAACACGGACGCGAGCAGTGGTACTACGGCAAGCTGCCGGGCCGGAACCTGGGGTTGAACGCGGTGGCCGGCAAGCCCCGGGAGCACTACAACGTCGACGCCAGCCGCTACGACGAGATGCGCCCCGGCTGCTACGACGTACACGAACGGGTACGGGACATGAACGCCGGTGGGCAGCTGGCCGGGCTGAACTTCCCCAACTGGACCGGGTTCTCAGGCCAGGTGCTCAACGAGGGACCCGACCCCGACCTGAACGACATCATGATCAAGGCCTACAACGACTGGCACATCGACGAGTGGGTCGCGGCCTACCCCGACCGGTTCATCCCCTGCGGCATGCTGCCGCTGTTCGACATCGACCGGGCGGTGGCCGAGGTGAAGCGGCTGTCCGGCAAGGGCTGCCACGCGGTGACCTTCTCGGAGAACCCGGCGATGCTGGGCATGCCGTCGATCCACTCCGGGGCGTGGGATCCGCTGTTCGCGGCGTGCAGCGACCTGGGCACCGTGCTGTGCTGCCACCTGGGATCGTCGTCTCGGTCGATGGGCGCCTCGGCCGATGCCCCGGCCAGCGTGCCCATGACCCTCTCGTCGGCCCTCACCATCTCCACGCTGGTGGAGTTGGTGTGGGCTGAGTTCTGGGACCGGTTCCCCGACCTCAGGTTCTCGCTCACCGAGGGCGACATCGGCTGGATCCCCTACTTCTTGTGGCGGGCCGAGCATGTGCAAGACCGCCATTCGGGCTGGACGAAACACGAGTTCGGCATCGACGGCGGCCCCACCGGCGTGTTCGCCAACCACATCTTGTGCTGCTTCATCAACGACCGCATCGGGGTGAAGCTGCTGGACGAGTTCAACGTGGACAACCTGTGCTGGGAGTCGGATTATCCCCACTCCGACGGCACTTGGCCCCAGTCGCCCGAGTACGTGGCCAAGCTCTTCGACGGCGTGCCCGAGGACGTGGTGGCCAAGATCACCCACCGCAACGCCATGCGCCACTACCAGTTCGACCCTTTCGCCCACCGCCCGCCCCAACAGTGCACCGCCGCGGCCCTGCGGGCCGAGTCCCCCGATGTGGATGTGGTGACCCGTGTCGGCCGCCCTGCCGATGAGCGCGACGCCGAGTTCTGGAAGCGCATCCAGAGCGGCGGCTGGAAGCGCGAGCAGCCCACCGCGCGAGCCGCAGGGCCAGTCGGGTAGCCTCCCGGCCGGGCGCAGGCGGATTGGCGGCTGCGCCCCTCAGCCCAGCTCGGCGGCTTCGTACTCCAGGAGGCGGCCGAACAGGTCGCGCAGCCCGGCCCGCCGGGAGCGGTCGTTGGCCAGGTTGATGAGTTCGTGGGGGTCGTCGGCCAGGGAGTACCACTCGTGGTCGTGGTCGTCGAAGTCGGCACCGGCGTCGAACAGCTTCGGCTCGGGGGCCGGGTTGCCGGTGCGGTCGATGCCGCCGCCCACCCCGTAGTAGCGGGCGTACTTGGTTTCGCCGTCGAAGAAGCCCCGCACCGCGTAGCGGCTGTGGCGCAGCAGCTCCGACTGGGCGCTGTCCTGGCTGAACAGCACGTAGTCGCGCACCGATACCGACGGGTCGGCCAGCGAAGGGGTGAGGTCTTTGCCCGACAGGGTGGGCGAGCGGTCGGCGCCCACCCCTCCGAGCGCGGCAATGGTGGCGGCCAGATCCACATGGGTGGCCAGCGCATCAGTGGACGCGCCCTGCGGGGTGAGCCCGGGGGCCTTGACGATGAGCGGCACCCCCATGACCTCCTCGTACACACACGGCAGCTTGGCCCGCAGGCCGTGCGATCCGCAGGCGTCGCCGTGGTCGGAGGTGTAGATCACCACGGTGTCGTCGTAGGCGCCGATCGCGTCGAGAGCCCCCAGGATCGCCGCGATGCTTTGGTCGAGCAGCTCGTGGAGCCAGGCGTAGTAGTCGAGCTGGCGCAGCCAGGAGTCGACGTCGTCGGCAGCCATGTGGCCCACCAGGTGCTCCCGGTTGCGGACATGGCGCCAGGCCCGCTGGACTTCGGGCTTGGTGTGGAGGTCGTCGTGGAAGTTGTCGGGCAGCCGGGTGAAACGGCGGGGGTAGACCTCCTCCAGCGGTTCGAGATCGACCTTGCCGCCCAGCGTGTGCTGGTGAAGAAAGTCGAACACGCCCCTCAAATCGGGGTTGGCCTCCTGAAATGACGGCTGGTCCAGCGGGAACCACATCACGTCGTGGGGGTTCACCAGCGCCACGGTCAAGAACCAGGGCCCGACGGAGGGGTCGGCGCCGTGGGTTCGCAGCCACTCCACTGCCTGCTCGGCGATCACCGGGTCGAAGTGCCGGCCGGTCCACGGCCCGCCGACATAGTGGCGGTCGTCACCCCGCCAGCCGCTGTAGCCGAAGGCCTCCATGTCGGGAATCGAATCGTGGGTGAGGTGGTATTTCCCCAGGTAGGCAGATTCGTAGCCGACGCTGCGCATGAGCCGCCCTACGGTGGGAATGGCCGGGTCGAGCGCAGTGTGGGCCGGGAAGCTGACATTGTCCACCACGCCGTGCTCGGCCAGATAGCTGCCGGTGTACAGGCTGGCCCGCGACGGCGAGCAGGGCGAGGCATGGGTGTAGTAGCGGTTGAAGTCCAGGCCGTCGCGCCGCAGTCGGTCGTGGGCCGGCATGTCCACCACCCCTTCCAGCCACCGATTGCGCCGCTCCTCATCGGACACGATCAGCAAGATGTTGGGCTGCGCAGACGACATCGCACTCACCCCCCGTAGGCTTCCCGCAGCTGCTGCTTGAGCACTTTGCCCGCCGGGTTGCGGGGCAGCTCGTCGACGATCTCAAGCTGCTCGGGGATCTTCTGGTTCATGAGCCCGGCTTCCCGGCAATGGCCGATCATCTCACCAAAGCCGAACACCTCGCCGGCCTTGGGCGCCACCACTGCGCAGCACCGCTCCCCCGCGACCGCATCGGACAGCCCGATGACCGCCACATCGCCCACCTTGGGATGGGAGAACAGCACGTCCTCCACCTCTTTGGCCGAGATGTTCTCCCCCTTGCGGATGATCACGTCCTTCTTGCGCCCGACGACGGTGACGAACCCCTCGTCATCCACCTCGACGAGGTCGCCGGTGAAGAAGAACCCCTCGTCGTCAAAGGCGGCCTCGTTGAGCGACTGGTCCAAATAGCCCCGACACAGGGTCGGGCCCCTCAAAAGCAGCTCCCCGTCGACCACCTTGTAGTCGGTGTCGTCGAGGATCCGCCCCTCGGTGGTGGCCAGCTTGTCGTCGGGGTCGTCGAGAAAGCAATGGGTGACGATGGGGCATTCGGTGAGGCCATAGCTGGAGATGATGCCCACCCCGCCCATCTCGCTTTTGACCTGCCGGTGGAGCCCGGCGGGCTTGGGGGCGCCGCCGCCGATGGCGGCTCGCATCTGGGGAAAGATGGGCGCCTCGGGGGTCTTGCGCTGCTCGGACAGAAAGGCGATGTGGAACGCGGTGCCCGACCCGGCCAGGGTCAAGCCCTGCTCCCGGAAAAAGCGGGTATGGGCTTGGGGGTCGAAGCTCTCCACCATCAACATCCGGGCGCCGCACACCAGGGTGGCGAGGAGCAGGCCGATGCCGCCGATATGGGTGAAAGGGAAGGCCAGAGGCCAAACGTCGTCGGCCCGCAGCTCTAGGTTCTCCCATATGTGGCGGGCAGCGGCGATCACCGAGTCGTCGCCGTGCTTGGCCCCCTTGGGATCGGCGGTGGTGCCCGAGGTGTAGTACGCCCATCGCACCGGCGGCCGACCCTCATCGTCCAATGGCGCCTCGAACGGGGCCAGCCCGGCGGGGTCGCCCTCGGGGAGGCGGCCGTCGCACACCAGCACGTCGCAGTTGTCGGTGGTGGCGACCACCTTTTCGGCCATGGACAAGTAGTCGAAGCCCTTCCACGCCGACGGCACCACCAGCAGGCGGGCCCCGGTTTGTCGGACCACGAATCCCACCTCCCGCTCCCGGTAGATCGGGATGATCGGGTTCTGGACTGCCCCCAACCGGGCCAAAGCGGCCGACAAGATGAGGGCGGCCCGACCGTTGGGAAACTGCCAGGAAACCCGGGTCTCGGCGGCGATGCCCCTGGCGGCGAGCCCGGCCGCAACCCTCTCGGCGGCGTCTCGGAACCCGGCGAACGTCATCACCGTGCCGTCGGGTTCGATGGTGAGGGGGTTGTCGGGGGTGGCGGAGGCCCGAGCCTGGATTGCCTCCCAATAGGTTCTCGGTTCTCCGATCACCAGGTCAGCCTCCCAGGTCGGCGGTCGGGGGTTTCGAAGCCCACCAGAAGCTCCACCAGCCGCTTGACCTTCACCGTGCGCGCAAAGTGTTCTTAAGTTCTAAGCATCAGAGGCGATAGACGCTCGAGCTGCTAGTCGCGGTCGAGGCCGTGGGCGGCGGCCGAGAGGCGCTGATACTCGTAGTTCCCCCACTGGGTGGTGTCGAAGGCCGGCTCGGGGGTGTCGCCCAAGATGGTCACCCGGCTTATGGCCCGGCGCCCGTCGAAGTCGTTCACTACGAAGTGCTGGGTGGCCCGGTTGTCCCAGACGCCAATGGTTCCCTCGCTCCAGCTGTAGCGGCAGGTGAAGTCGGTCTTGCAGGCGTGGGCGGTGAGCATATCGAGCAGAGACTCAGACTCGTCGCGGCTGAGTTGGGGGATGCGCCGGGTGAACTGCTTGTTCACGAACAGCGATGGGCGACCGGTGCGGGGGTGGCGGCGCACCACCGGGTGCTCGGCCTTGTGGTCGGGCTGGCCGTAGGTGGCTGCGGAGTGGATGGCGGTGAGCCCGTTGACCATCTGCTTCATCGGCTCAGCCAGCGCCTCATAGGCCTTGTACATGTTGGACCACATGGTGTCACCACCCACGGGGGGCATGACCATGGCGTTGAGCACCGAGCAGATGGGCGGGGACTGCTCGAAGGTGCAGTCTGTGTGCCACACATCGGCCACATAACCCGAACCCGACTCGCCCCTGAGCACCACGATCTCGGGATGGTCGTCGTCCAGCTTGGGGATGTAGGGGTGGATCTCGGGCTCGCCGAAGCGCACCGCGAACGCCCGGTGCTCGTCGGGGGCGAGGTGCTGGTCGGGGAAGAACAGCACGAGGTGCTCGTCCAACAGCTCTTGGACGAGGGCGAACTCGGCATCGGACAGCGAGGCCAGCGACAGGCCCCGAACCTCGGCGCCCAGCGCACCCGATACCCGGCGCACATCCAAATCAACAGCTTCGATAACAGCCATGGCCGCAGCTTACTTCCCACGAACCGGTCGCTGTAACGGGGCCGCGGTCTCGCCGGAGAATTTCGCTCCGGCGGGCCGCATGAAAAAGTGGGGGTCGTGTCTGACCGAGAAGACTTGGCCTACCTCAGCGCGCAGTACGCCCGTTGTGTGGATCGAGGCGATCCCGAAGGGGTGGCGGCCTGCTTCGCCCCCGACGGCGTGCTGCGCATCGTGAACCTAGCCGAAGGCAAAAGGGTGGTGGCCGTGCGCGAAGGCCGAGACGAAATCGTCCGGGCCATCTCGCAGATGAGCTACGACGCCACCTTCCATTTCGTGGGCCAGCAGCAGGTGGAAATCGACGGCGACACCGCCACCGGTGAGACCTACTGCATCGCCCATCATCTGACGATCCCCGACGACGGCAGCCCGGCCACCGACCACGTCATGTTCATCCGCTACCAGAACCAATTCGTGCGCTTGGAGGAGGGCTGGCGCCTCGCGGTGCGGGAGCTGCACATCGACTGGACCGAGACCCGCCCGGCCGAGGCGGGGTGAGGGCCAGAATAGGGTATTGACCCCAACGAGCAGGGCCGCTACCGTGGCTAGCGAAGCTTCCCCCGTTTCGATGAGCCGATACCTCACGGCTGAACGGAGGAGGTCCCATGAGTCCAACGTGGGTCATTCTGCTCGTGTATCTGGGCGTTTTCTTTCCCACGCTCATCTGGCTGCTGGTAAAGAACCACCGGACATTCCGAGCGTTCTTGGACTGCGACAGAGAACTGCTCGAACTGATGGCCGACCCTCTGCCCCGACCCGATGAAGGTTGGGACAAGGCGAGGCTCTTCGACCTGATCCTCTTTGCCTGGGACGCGCCCAAGGAGATGGCCGAGGCATCGGCGACCGATGAGCTGTACGACATCGTCAAGGCTCGCCGCAATGCCCAAATCGCCATCCAGGAGTACCGAGACAGCGACAACTGGTGGGCCGCGGGCACCGTCATGCACCCTGATGTCATCATCCTCAGCCGCGGCGGCCGGTTCAGCAAGCGGGTCGCCGATCGCCTCGCGGCCGCAGTTCGCTACGCGAGGTCAGCCAAGGCCGACATACTCGAGGAATCCCGCCTCGACATGCTTGAAGCCCTCGGCGACCACATCGTCTAAACGATGGCGAGAAGCACTGGCGCTATGTCGCCGCCCAGCTCACCGCCTGATGCCGTTATCAGACCTTCATAGTCGAATTGAAATGACTATACTGGTCACAATGAGTTCAGTATCGGTTTCCGGCTTGAAGGCAAATCTGTCGCGCCATCTCCGCGAAGTGCAGCGCGGCGGCGAGATCCAGGTTCTTGACCGAGGCAAACCAGTGGCTCGGCTAGTCCCTGCGACCACCGATAGCGACAACCCCAGAGAGAGGCTGATCAGCGCAGGGATCCTGCGACCGGGCCAAGGAGATTCGGCTGCGATCCTGCAAGAGCCGCCTCTGGATCTGCAAACCAGCATCTCCGAGGCGCTGGGCCAAGACCGCGCCGACCGCTTGTGAGGTACTGGGACGCGTCAGCTCTTATCCCCCTGCTTGTCTTAGAGCCGAGCAGCGAGTTCGCCCGGTCCTAGCTGGCGGTCGCAGACCCATAAATCGCTGGGCCAAGCGGTGGCAATCCAGGAGAATGGGACGATGAGCAGTCACGGGCCTGAAACGGTGGAAGCGGGAGCGGGACGCTCGGTGGTGAGCTGGGCGTTCGACGCGGAGCCGGAGACGCTGCTACAGGCCCAGCGGACGGCCCGCAGCCCCGCGGTGTCGGGGTCGGTGGCGCTCATGGCCGACGCCCATGTGGGCATGGGAGCCACCATCGGATCGGTGATACCCACCGAGGCGGCCATCATCCCCGCTGCGGTCGGGGTGGATCTGGGCTGCGGCATGACCGCGGTCCGCACCCCCCACACTGCCTCGCAGCTGCCCGACAACCTCGACGGTGCGTTGGACGCCATCGCAGCCGCGGTGCCGGCGGGGTTCAGCGCGCATCCAGAGGCCACCTCGGCAGCCCGCGACTGGCTGCGCGACCACCAGCTGCCCAACAAGGCGGCCGTCCACAACAAGGTCAAAGCCAAGATGGGGACGCAGCTCGGCACGCTGGGGGGCGGGAACCACTTCGTCGAGATCGGCTTGGACGCCGAAGACGGCGTATGGGTGGTCCTGCACTCCGGCTCGCGGGGCGTGGGCAACGCCCTGGCGTCCATGCACATCAAAGCAGCGCAGAAAACCTGCCGGAGGGCGGGCCGGGAGTTGGAAGACCGCGATCTGGCCTATCTGGTGGAGGGCGACGATGGATTCGACGCCTATGTGGCCGACATGCTGTGGGCCCAGGACTACGCCCGGGCCAATCGCAAGCTGATGATGGCCGCGGTGCTGGGCGCGCTGAGGGGTGTCACCGGTCTGGACTTCACCTCAGAGGACACCATCGATTGCCATCACAACTACGCCGAGAGGGAGACCCACGGCGGAGCGGTGGTGTGGGTGACCCGCAAGGGGGCCATCCGGGCCCGCACAGGCGACCGCGGCGTCATCCCCGGCAGCATGGGCGACGACACCTACATCGTGTCGGGACGGGGATGCGCTGAGTCGTACTGCTCGGCGTCGCACGGCGCGGGCCGGCTGATGAGCCGCACCCGGGCCAAGGCGGAGATCACCCCCGAGCAGCTCACCGAGCTGATGGCCGGGCGAACCTGGCAGCACTCCCAAGCCGCCAGGCTGACCGACGAGGCCCCCGGCGCCTACCGCTCCATCGCCGCAGTGATGGAGGCCCAGCGAGACTTGGTGGCCATCGACGCCCGCCTCACCGCCGTCTTGAACTACAAAGGCTGCTGAGCCTGCCAGAAGGCAGCGTTCAGGCCCGGCGGCGCTTGATCTCCTCCGCGATGGCGGGGATCACTTCGTGGAGGTCGGCGATGACGGCCCAGTCGGCCCTGACCACCATGTTGGCCTCGGGGTCGGTGTTGATGGCCAGGATGCGCTTGCTGGCCTTCGCCCCCACCCAGTGCTGGATGGCACCGGAGATGCCCGACGCGATGTAGACCTCGGGGGTGATGCGGGTGCCGGTCTGACCGATCTGATCGGAGTGGGGCCGCCAGCCGTTGTTGGTCACCGCCCGGCTGCACCCGACCCGGCCGCCCAGCATTGCCGCCAACTCCTCGAGGGGAGCGAACGCCTCGGCCGTGCCCACCCCTCGGCCGCCGCCGATCACCACCGGGGCGGTCGACAGGGTGACCCCGGCTTCCAGCACCACTCTGTCTTTGACCATGGTTCGGGTCAGCAACGGGTCCAGATCGATCTCCACCGCCTCGACCGACGGCGAAGCGGCTGTCTCGGCCCGCTCAGCGGCCACCGTGTGCAGGCCGGTGGTCAACAGGGGCCGCTCGGAGACCAGCCGGGCGTCCTCCAGCAGCGAACCGCCCCACTGCTGGCGGGTCATGGTCCACTCCCCTGTCTCACCGCCCGCCTGAACATCGACGCAGTTGGCCACCATGGGCAGATCGAGTCGCGCGGCCGCCTGGGCCATGACCTCGTTGCCCCGCTCGCTTCCCCCAGCCAACGCCGCACCCGGTTCCAGCCGGCGAATCAATTCGGCGGTCGCCTCTCCCCACGCCTCGGGGCCGAAGTCGGCCAGCGCGTCATTGACCACGGTGTATACCGCCTCGGCGCCGAAGGCCCCGGCTTCGACCACCTGATCGGTGTCGTCATCACCGATCAGGGCCGCATGCAGCGGCATTCCCATCTGGGCCGCCAGGCTGCGCCCAAAGGTCAGGGCCTCCCGGGCGGCCTCGTCCATGGCCCCCCGGTCGTGCTCCAGCACCACGAGCAGCATCACACCACCCCCAGCTCTTCGAGCACATCCACCACCGCGGCAGCGGCCTCGGGGCCGTTGCCCAAGATCTCCGTCTCGGTGACCGTCTCCCGGGGCCGGTGCAACCGCACCAGCGACTGCCCGCCGGGCTCGGCATCGGAGGCCAGCTCGGCAATCTCCAGCTTCTTGGATGCCAGCCGTCCCCGCATCGTGGGGTACCGGGGCAGGTTGATGCCCTCTTTGACCCCCACCGCGGCGGGCATGGGCAGCTCGTACACCTCGAATCCGCCATCGATCTCCCGGCGGGCCCGAACCACGCCGCCGCCGGCCTCAAAATCGACCTCGATGCCCTTTACGCCGTTGACGATGGGACGGCCCAGGGCGTAGGCCACCCGCACGCCAACCTGGAAGCCCCCGGAGTCGGCCGACTCGTTGCCGAACACCAGCAGGTCAAAGGGGCCCTCGGAGGCCTCCAAGCCCCGAATGGCATCGGTCAGCGCGGCTGCGGTGCGCTGGGGGTCCCAAGCCGAGCCGTCGGTGGCCACCAGCACGCCGCGATGGGCGCCCACCGAGGCGGCATAGCGCAGCTGCTCGGCAGCCTCGGGAAGCCCCAGCGTCAGCACGGTCACCTCGCCGCCGTGGCGCTCGACAAGCTGCACCGCCTCCTCCACCCCGCATTCCTCGTGCGGGCTGGTGGCGAAGCCCAGGTGGGTGGCGTCAACGGCCAAGCCGTCGGCAGTCACGTTGATCCTGGCCCCCGGCGCCGGCACCCGCTTGACACAGCACAAGATTCTCATGGCGAGTCTGCTAGCCCCGCAGCCGGCTGTCGTCGGGATCGAACACCGGGCCGGTGCCGGCCACCTTCACCGGGAACAGCTCGTTCATGTACATCACCTGGAGGTCGGTGCCCGGCTGGGACAGCTCGGCGGGGAGATAGCCCATCAGAAGGTGCCGGCCCACCGACGGCCCCGGCCCCGCCGTGGTCACCCGCGACACCCGGCCGCGGGAGTCGGTGATCCGCCGGCCGTCCTGGGTCAAGATGGGCTCGTTGCCCCCCTGCATGTAGCGCTTGCGGCCCCGGCTATCGGCCTGGTCCTCCACGGTGAGCACACACATCGACACCTCGGGATCGCCGGCCTCCCGGGCAGCCAGGTAGGGCTCCTTGCCGATGAACGGCGCCGCCTTCACCTTGGGCCGGGCCAGGCCGGCCTCCAGCGGGTTGTACTCGCTCTCCAACTCGGCCCCCATCAGCCGATAGCCCTTCTCCAGCCGTCCCGACAGGCTGTACACCCCGCCGCCGGTGGGGCGCAGCCCATAGTCGGCGCCCACCGCCATGAGGGCATCCCACAGCGCCGGGCCATCGTCCCAGGCGGCGTATATCTCCCAGCCGGTGTCGCCCACATAGGAGATGCGGAACAGGGTGGCCTCAATGGTGCGGCCGCCGCAGTCCAGCTCCACGTCCAACAGCGAGCCGTAGGGAAATCCGGCCTGGGTCAGGTCTTGGCTGGTAAGCGCGCCGATCACCTGGGGGGCGTTGGGCCCCCACACCCCGAGGGTGGTGATCTGATCGGTGATGTTGGCGAAGCTCACCGACCCGTCAGTGGGCATGTGGCGACGGGTCCAGAATTCGTCGCGCCCGCCGTCGAACACACCGGTCACGATGCGCACCCGCTCGGCGCCCATCCGCATCATGGTCAGATCGGAGTGGAACCCGCCATCGGGGGTCAGCCACGGGGTGTAGATGGAGCGGCCCACCGGCACGTCTACCTTGTTCACCGCCAGGTAGTCGGCGTAGGCCACCGCACCGGGCCCGGTGAGCTCGAATACCTGGAAGGCGCTCAGGTCGACGATTCCGCAGTTCTCCCGCAGGTTGAGGTGCTCGGCCACGGTGATAGGGCTCCACCACCGGGCGTCCCACTCCACCTCCCGGCCCTCCACCTCATAGCGGTCCACCAGGTCGGCGTTGGACTCGAACCACTGGGGCCGCTCCCAGGTGCGGGCTTGGAAAAACTCGGCGCCCAGATCTCGCTGGCGGGAGAAATAGGGGCTGACCCGGAGGTGCCGGCGGCTCTCCCATTGCTCCTGGGGGTGGACGATGCCGTAGGTCTTGTTGAAGTGCTCCGCAGAGCGGGCCCAGATGTGGTCGTCGCCCCGCTCCTCGGGATAGAAGCGGGACACATCGGCGCCGTGGACGTCGATCACCCGGGGATAGCCGAAGGTCATCCACTCGGCCACCACCTGGGCCATGCCCGGCCCCTCCTTCACCCAGACGGCCGCAGCCGACCACAGGTTGCGGACCTCGGGCAGCTCCCCGAGGCAGGGCATGGCGTCGGGGGTGAGCGACAAAAGGCCGTTGATGGCGTATTTGATCTCGGCGTCGCCCAGCATGTCCATCAGGTCGATGGCCTGCTCCATCTGGAGGTCGAAGTCGTCGGGGGTGAACGGCATCTCGGTGGGCGACAGCGCGGCCTCCTCGTTGGAGGGGATCTCGTCGGGGTGGTGGAAGATGGGCCGGTGGGCGTACGACCCCACCTCCATCGACCCGGCCGACTGGCGCTCGTAGCAGAAGGTGTCCATGTCCCGCACGATGGGGTAGCCGATCTCGTTGTTGGTCTCGGCCAGGACGTCGAGCGGGCCCACGTCCGCCATCTGATGCACGGCGGGCACCAGCGGGATGCGGGCGCCGGCCATGTTGGCCACCCGGTTCGACCACACCCCGCAGGCGATTACCACATAGGTGGTCTCGATGGTGCCCTTGTCGGTGACCACCGCCTTGACGGTGCGGTCACCGGGGTTGGGGCCGTCCTCGGTGATGATGTCCAGCACCTCGGTGTTGGATGCCACATGGCAGCCCCCGTTCACCGCTTCGTTGCGCATCTGGGTGCCGGTCTCCAGCGAGTCCACCACCGACACCGTGGGGCAGTAGAAGCCCTCCAACACGATGTCGGTGTTGACAAACGGCACCAGCTCCTTCACCTGTTCGGGGGTCAGCAGGTGGGCCTCGATCCCCCAGACGGCGGCCGAGGTCATGCGCCGCCTAAACTCGTCGACCCGCTCTTGGGTGCGGGCCACCTCAATGCCGCCGGAGTCCACCGACAGCCCCAGATCGCGATACTGGTTGGCGCTCTGCTCCCCCAGCAGGCACATCTCCTTGTTGTGATCCACCGGGAAGATGAAGTTGGAGGCATGGCCGGTGGAACCGCCGGGGTTGGGCAGGGGGCCCTTGTCCAGCAGCACCAGGTCGGTCCAACCCAGCTTCGTGAGATGCCCAACCAGGCAGTTCCCAACGATTCCCGCTCCTATGACCACGCACGTGGCCTTTTCGGGGACCTCAGCCATGTCCTGCCTCCAACGTCTCCACCACGTGGGCCCTGCTTGACTTGTTGTCCATCATAGCGCTCAACCCGCCCCCCTCAGCAGCAGAACCACCTCCCTGCGACGGGCCGCCGCAAAACTCCAAACCTATAGATGAACAATCCCTAAAATTAAAGATAGGTTTCCTATAAAACTAAAAGTGAATACTCCTCAATCACTAAGGTGCAAACATGGTCGGATCAAATACGCTGACGATGCCCGGGTATTGTCAGCGAGTTATCGGGGCAGACATCGAAGCCGCCTTGCAGCGCCGCGGTGCCGTGTTGGTTCAAGGGGCAAGAGGCACAGGTAAGACATGGACCTCCCGCGATCACGCCTGTTCAGAAGTTCGGCTGGACGACCCCGACATGCTGGCCTTAGCCGAAACCGACCCAGACTACCTGCTGTCCCGCCCTCCCCCGCTCCTCATAGACGAGTGGCAGCATGCGCCCGAATTGTGGAACCGCATACGCCATGCTTGCGACGACCGGCCCGGCACCGGCCACTTCATCCTCACCGGCTCCGCTCGACCAACCGACAGCATCACCCGCCACACCGGCACCGGGCGCATAACCCGACTGCTCATGAGGCCGATGACACTGTGGGAGACGGGAATCTCTACTGGGGAAGTGTCCCTGCGCCAGGTTTTGGGCGGGAGCGTGAGACCCGCAGCAGAAAGCCGCGCCACCCTGCTAGAAGTAGCCAGCGCCGTCTGCCGAGGCGGGTGGCCAGGCAGCCTCGGCCTCGCTCAAAACGGGGCGGTGGCCTTCGTGCAGGACTACGTCCAAGAAGCCATCCGAACCGACGTTGACGATGCCGTGGGGATCCGCCACAGCCCTGATGCCCTTGAAAGCCTCCTGAGGCTGATCTCTCACGATCTGGCCTCACCGATTACGGCCGCCAAGCTCGGCCGGGCAATGAATCCAGCATCGCCGCCTGCGGCTCAGACTCTGACTTCGTATCTAGATGCGCTGCGACGCATTTTCGTCTTGGAAGATCTTCCCGCTTGGTCACCAGAACTGAGATCGAAAGCCACGGTGAGAAAAGCCCCCAAGCGGCACCTCGTCGACCCGTCGCTGGCCGCAGCCCTGATCGGGGCATCGCCAAACAGCTTGATGAAAAATTTCTCCGTGTTCGGACAACTCTTCGAGTCGCTCGCTGTACGGGATCTGCGGGTATACGCCCAACCGGCAGGCTTCAACGCCTACCACTACCGCGACTCCGAGGGTCTAGAGGCAGATGTCGTGCTCCAAGGACTGGACGGCGCCTGGGCGTCCTTCGAGATCAAGCTCAACTCGGGACCAAGGCAAGTCGAAGAGGCGGCCACCGCCTTGAAACGCCTACGAGACAAGGCCCACGAGCGGCGCGCCAAACAACTTGTGCTGATGGCAGTCATTACCGCTGCCAAAACCGCCTATATGCGCCCCGACGGAGTGGCTGTCATCCCAATCACAACCCTCGGCCCATAGTGATTCACTCTGGGTTTCGTGCAGGTTGTTTGTTGTGGTTTTCTGCCAGTGCGCGCAGGCCGGGCCGACGGCGGGCGCCGCTTGACCGACCAGCAAGGTCGAGGGGGCCGCAATAATCGCGCGTGTCCTGCTCGCCAGCGACGCCGCTGCCATCGCGATATCCGGCGCTATTTCTGCGACACACCACTAGGCCGCTGCGCCCTCGGCGAGCAGGGCGGCGAGGCTGCGGCGCCAATCCACCGAGGGGCGGTCGGACTGGACGCTGACGGTGGCGGTGAGGTCCATGGGCAGCACCCCCTCCAGTTTCTCCAGCATGGCCTTGTCCTCGGCGCCGATGGCCAGGTCGAACTGCATGATCTCCTCGGCCGGCACCGAGAAGTCGTCGTTTCGCCACACCACGAAGGTGAACAGCGAGTTCACGTCGTCGGTCGGCGTGGTCAGCAGCAACAAGATGTGCTCGAGGCCGGACTCGTAGGCGATGGTGCTGCGCACCGAGAACGGCAGCACATAGCCGGTGGTCATCCGGCGGCGCAGCACATCGTCGTCCTCGCCGGTGACGGCCTGGCCCGCGTCGGTGGTGTTGTTGGCGTTCACCTCGTACGCATAGCCCCGAAAGCCGTTGGGCAGGCCGCCCATCTCCAACGGCGGCACCACCGTCTCCTGGGCCAGGCCGAAGGTGGCGGTGTGGACGAACGGGAAGTGGGAGAAGTCCATGAAGTTGTCGGTGATCCGGGTGGACGACGCCGCCCAGTGCTGGAACGGTGTGTTGAGCCGGCGGAACTCGGGGTCGCCCTCCTGGGGGATGTCGGGGATCCGGCCCAGCGGCGTGCCCGGACACAGCCACACCAGCCCGTAGCGCTCCTCGACGGCGACTGTGTCGAGGTGGGCCTTGGGGGGCACCGGCGTGCCCGGCGCCGCCGAAGGCACCGACTCGCACCGGCCCCCGGCACCGAAACGCCACCCGTGATAGGGGCACTCCAGGCAGCCGTCCACCATGCGCCCATCCGACAAGGGCGCCTCCCGGTGGGGACACCGGTCGGGCGCGGCGGTGATCGACTCGCCTTCCGGGTGCCACAGCACATAGCGGCGGCCCAGCACCCGGACCCCGTGCGGTCCGGGATCGACGTCTTCGCAGAGGGCGACGGGATACCACTGGTGGTCGAGCGCGGGCTGCCCCACCAGTGCGCTTGAAGCGCCGTTTTGGCTCATGGGCCGATGATACTTTGCGGGGTTCCCCCAACAGGAGGAGGCCATGTCTATGGTGTGGTTGCTGCGCATCTCGCCCTATAGAAGAATCGTCAGCGATTTTGACGGCCCGGAAAGCTGCCAATGGACCTATCCGAACCAGACGTGATCGCCGAAGCGCTGGAAAGGCCATCAGGCGCTCACTTCGTGCGGTGCGCGCTTCAGGTGAACCCGCATCACTACCGCGGCAGTTACAGAAACTCACCCAACGAGGGCGACGCGGCGAGCTATGCCGTGAGTCTCGTGGAGAAGGCCCGCGAACTCGGGATAGGCGTGCTCGCGATCACCGATCACAACAGCGTTCAAGACGTAGCAGCCTTCCAAGAGGCCGCGAGCGGCACAGACATAACCGTGCTGCCCGGTTTCGAACTCGAGTCGACCGACGGCATTCATGTCCTGTGCATCTACGACTCGGGCACCACCATCGCTCATCTCAATCGGCTCCTGGGCGAGTTCGGCATCCGCGATCCCGAGCCCTCAAGAGAGGCTTGCGGCAAGGACTTCACCACGATTTTGGAGATGGTCTCCAACCAGGGGGGGGATTGCCATCGCGGCACACGCCGTTGGGTCGAAGGGGCTCTTCAAAGCTCTCCAAGGTCGCGCTCGGGCGCGGGCGTGGAAGAACGAGCACCTCTTGGCCATGCAGATTCCCTCGTCGATTGGTGCGCTTGAGGAGGCAGAGCGCTCGATCATCAGAAACGAAGTGCCGGAGTATGCCCGCCCGTACATGGCCAGCCAGCGCCAAGCGATCGCCGTGGTCAACGCCAAGGATGTC
>JAPYOC010000145.1 GCA_028278955.1 Candidatus Poriferisocius aerobius | reverse complement strand
CCCCTCAGACGTCGTCGGCCCCCCTCGGTGTACTGGTTGCGCCGGGCGCTGATTGCCGCCCTTTTCTTGTCGGTGCTGTGGGCCAGTTCGCTGCTGGCCGCAGAGTTCGGCTGGGCGCTGTCCCCGGAGCACCCTGCCGGCCATGTCCAGCCGAGGCCGGGATACATTGTGACGGGTGATACCGCGCTACCGGTCAGCCCCGACGGCCGATAGGCGATCAGTGGCCGAGGTAGCGCAGGAACAGGGTGTGGTCGTGGGCCAGTACTCGCTCCAACCGGAGGCGCTGAAGCACCGGTGGCGCGCCAGCGGTCATCCTCGCGGACTCGCCGCCCGCCAGCAGGGGAGAGACCGTCCAGCACAGCTCGTCCAGGAGCCCGGCGGCCAGGAGCTGTCCGTTGAGGCTCGGCCCGCCCTCGGCCAGCACCACCCCCGCTCCCCTCTGTCGCATTCGGACCATCGACTCGACCAGGTCCACCCGGTCGACGCCGGTGTGGTGGACCTCGGCCACCGATTCAGCCCGGGCCAGCCGGTCGGCGGGGGGCGCCTCAACGGTGAACACCAGCGGCGGCGGGCGGTCGTGGAATACCGGAGCGGCGAAGTCCAGGTCCAGCGAGGCGCTCACCACCGCCACGCGGGGCCGGGGGGCCTGGTTCCGGGCAGTTCGGCCCGCCGCGGCCGCCGGGGCCGTCTTGGGCGGACCGTAGCCTTCCCGGCGCACGGTCTCGGCTGCGACCAGGATCACGTCGGCCACCGCTCGGATGGCTGCGAAGACTTGACGGTCCTCGGGGCTCGACAGGCCTCCCGACACCCCGTCGATCCATGTGGCGCCGTCGGCGGAGGTGATCATGTTCAGCACAAGCCACGGCCGGTCGGGGTGGGGAGGTCGGCGGTCGGACCCATAGACCGCGACCGGGTCTACGCCCGAGACGAACCGAGGGAACAGCTGATCCACCTGCGGGCGACGGTAGCAGGCCGGCCAGCGGGGCACGCCCCGCGATATTCACCTGAAATCCACAGGGAATCCCGCTTGTCCTCCTTACCGTCCACAGGAGCCATGCTCTACCGTGACCTACTGCTGCGGTGTGAGCGTCCGGAATGGTGGCTGGCGCCGACGACCAAAGTGGGGTTCAGGCGACTCCTTGAGGGGCTCAGCCCGGCGCTTTTGCGGGCTGGCGTGTCTCGTGTGGACATGCCTCGTTTGGAAGCCCTTTTGACCTGGCCGCTCACGCCGCAGCCTCAATCGACACCGTTAACCCGCCACGACGGAGTGCGCTCGTCAGAGGCGCATTCCCATGAGGAGCGCTGATGGCTCTGGCATCTGATTGCACCAGGATCGGCCTGAGCCGCTATTTCAGCCGCGCCGATGCCCACCCCTATGACGAGATCGAATGGCACCGCCGCGACGCTCGGATAACCAGTTCGGACGGAAAAGTTGCTTTCGAGCAGGTCGACGTGGAGTTCCCGGTGAACTGGTCGGTCAATGCAGGCAACATCGTGGCCCAGAAGTACTTCCGGGGTGGTCTCAGAACTCCAGAGCGGGAGACTTCTCTGCGCCAGGTCATCGACCGGGTGGTGGACACGCTGGTGGCGTGGGGAACCGAGTCGGGGCATCTGGCCGAGCCCGAGGAGGCCGCGGTGTTCGCCGACGAGCTTCGCTGGCTGCTGGTCCGCCAGCGCGCCGCATTCAACTCGCCAGTCTGGTTCAACCTCGGGGTGCCCAACGCCGTGCCCCAGTCGTCGGCCTGCTTCATCTTGGCGGTGGATGACACCATGGAGTCGATCCTCGACTGGTACGGCGAGGAGGGCCGCATCTTCAAGGGCGGATCGGGGGCTGGCATCAACTTGAGCCGGATCAGGTCTCGGCGGGAGAAGATGAGCGGTGGAGGCGCCCCCAGCGGCCCGGTGAGCTTCATGAGGGGCGCGGACGCCTCGGCGGGCACCATCAAATCGGGGGGCAAGACCCGGCGGGCGGCCAAGATGGTGGTTCTCGACGCCGATCACCCCGATGTCGCCGAGTTCATCTGGTGCAAAGCCATTGAGGAGCGTAAGGCCCGGGCGCTGCGTGACGCCGGCTTCGACATGGATCTCGACGGCGCCGACGTCCACTCCGTCCAGTACCAGAACGCCAACAACTCTGTGCGGCTCAGCGACGCCTTCATGTCAGCGGTGGTCGACGGCGAAGACTGGCACCTCACTGCCCGTACCAGCGGTGAGGTGCTAGAGACGGTGTCGGCCCGGGCGCTTCTCTCTCAGATCGCCGAGGCCGCTTGGGAGTGCGCCGATCCGGGAGTTCAGTTTGAGACCACCATCAACCGGTGGAATACCGCGGCCGAAACCGGTCGCATCACGGCCAGCAACCCCTGTTCGGAGTACCTCCACCTCGACAATTCGGCCTGCAATTTGGCCAGTTTGAACCTGCTGTCGTTCGTTGGCGACGACGGCGAGTTCGATGTGGAGGGATTCAGCGCCGCAGTCCGGGTGATGACTACAGCCCAAGAGATCCTGGTCGGCCCGTCGCACTATCCCACCGAGCAGATCGGGGCCACCACCCGGCGGTTCCGACAGCTGGGCTTGGGCTACGCCAACCTGGGGGCGATGCTCATGGCCCTGGGTCTGGCCTACGACTCCGACGAGGGTCGGGGCTTGGCCGCCTCGGTCACCGCACTTATGACCGGGGTGGCCTACGAGACGTCGGGCCGCATGGCCGCTCGCCTCGGACCTTTCGAGGGGTTCGCCGAGAACCAGGAGCCCACTCGGCGAGTGCTGCGGATGCACCGGGATGCACTGAGCCGGTTGGAAGCCGAGCCGGTGCCGAAAGAGGTGTTGGACGCGGCCCGGGCTGCTTGGGATGCCGCCGTGGAGTGGGCGGAAATGGTCGGCGTCCGCAACTCGCAGGCCACGGTGCTGGCCCCCACCGGCACCATCTCGTTCATGATGGACTGCGACACCACCGGCATCGAGCCCGATTTGGGCCTGCTCAAGACCAAGAAGCTGGTGGGGGGCGGCACTATGGCGATCGTCAACCGGACGGTCGGTCGGGCGCTGCACCATTTGGGCTACAGCCCCGAGCAGGCAACCGACATCGAGGACTACTTGCACCAGCGGGGCTCGATGGCGGGCGCGCCCCACCTGCACCCCGCCCACCTCCCGGTGTTCGCCTGCTCCATAGGCGACAACGTGATAGCCCCTAGCGGCCATGTGAAGATGATGGCCGCGGTGCAGCCGTGGCTCTCGGGGGGAATCAGCAAGACGGTGAACGTTCCCGAGGCCACCACTGCCGAGGAGATCCGGCAGCTCTTGGTGGACGCCTGGCAGATGGGCGTCAAGGCCTTGGCTGTCTACCGGGACAACTGCAAGCTGGGCCAGCCCCTGTCGGTGTCTGGCGCCTCGTCCGCCCCGCCCGCTCGGGAACCGGCACCGGCGTTGGCCCGGCCGGAGCGCCGTCGGCTGCCCCGGTCCCGCACCAGCCGCACCTTCGAGTTCCGGGTGGCCGATTGCAAGGGCTTCGCCACCGTCGGAGAGTACGAAGACGGGAGTCCCGGCGAGATTTTCATCCGGGTGTCCAAGCAGGGCTCCACGCTGGCCGGGGTCATGGACGCGTTCGCCATGGCGGTGAGCCATGGCCTGCAATACGGGGTGCCGCTGCGGGCGTACGTGGACGCCTTCACCGGCATGCGCTTTGAGCCGGCCGGGATGACCGACGACCCTGACATTCGCATCGCCACCAGTCTCATCGACTACCTGTTCCGGCGCTTGGCGGTGGAGTATCTCGACCAGAACGAGCGGTTCGGACTGGGGATTTACACCACCGATGAGCGGATCCAGCCAACCCTGCCGGGAGTGGAGGAGCAGGTGCCGGTCACCGT
>JAPYOC010000144.1 GCA_028278955.1 Candidatus Poriferisocius aerobius | reverse complement strand
CCCCACCACCAAGACAATGACAAGTGAGCTTCAGCTGGGCGCGCACCCTGGGCGACCCATAGGTTCCGTTCGACCTGTCGAACGCCCGGCGCACCTCGGCGTCTGTGGCCCGGCGGCGGACCTGCATCTGAGTGGGCGGCCGGTTGAGGTGCTTGTAGAACGTCGACTCTGGGACTCCCAGCGCCCGGCACGACACAGAGTGAGGCACGCCGTGATCGGTCCTCTGGGCAGCGATGAACCCGGCCAGCTCGCCGGTCACCGCGTTGCCTCGTTCACCCAACCGACCACGGATCGCATGACACATCACGCTCCATCTCCAGCTCAGCGACCCTCTTGCGGAGCTTCGCCAGCTCGGCCCGCTCATCCGCGGTCAACCCGCCGGCCCGCTCGGCGCGGTCCTGGCGCACCCAGTTCCCCAGCGTGCCCTCACACACCAAACTCCCGGGCCACGCGGGCCACTGGCCGGCCGGTCTCCTTGACAACCCGAACAGCCCCATCACGGAACTCCCAGTCGAAATTTCTTCGCAGTCTGGACATAGCCCCTCCTTATAGAGCATGCCTCCACAAAAAGGGAGGAGCCTCAGAAACGCACTGTCATCTTCGTCGGCGACCGGAACTCCGCCCCGAAAAAACCGCGGCCCGCTGCAATATCCCATTCGCCCGCACAAGCCCCCGGTTCTTTTGGCGCAACCGCTTCAGCTCCGCGCTCCCCGAAGCACTCACACCCGCCCTGTCCTTGAATCCATGGATCCCCATACTTGCCCCAATCCTCAGAGCCTGCAAAAAACTCAGGGCGAATCAAAACCCGCCTCTCTACGATCAGAGGGAAACTCAAGCTGCTGGTCATTGGTAACCCTGGCTATATCTCCGTTCTGACGAGAATCCGCTGCCAATTAGCGGCAAGTCCTTCGGGTCTCTGCTTCAGCCAGGATCACTTCCAGCCGCGCGCCCGCAATAAGCTGGGCTAGTTGATTGTGGGTGGCCCCACTCTCGTGGGCAGCTGTGTGCTGCTCCAATAGTTCGCCCCACCTCTGCTCAGCATACACCTGGTCTTCAGCGGCAGCCTCGCAGGCAGCGCTGTTGAATCCCTGTCCACAGCCGACAGCAACTGCACAGACTGAGATAGCTACCAGCCACCGACTACTGGGGCGCGTTGGTGCGGTCAAATTCGCTGCCGGTGCCATCCCAATAGGAACCCTCCCACCGCTTGAACAGCGGATAGCTCAGCGCGACGCCTACAAAAACGAGGAACAGGTAGCCCCAGAACGGCAGTCCGACTGTTTGAATGAGGATAAGTCCGACAAGGACGATGCCGCCCCCGATCAATCCTGTGTAGCAAGAGTGTCGAACACTCATCCGCCTGCGAGCCATCGACTTTGGTAGGCGGGCTAGGGGTGAAGCGAGGAGACTCAGGTGTTGAGCGCTCATCCGCTTGCGGGCCATCGACTTTCGCATGCTCGTCATACTACTGCCCTGCCGCTGTAGCAGCGCCAACTACGACGGCGCATCCGGTAAGTGCCAAGCCGACTCCAGCAGGGCCCGCACCTGCACCGGCGACTGCACCGGTGAATGTGCTGCACGCCCACCAAGAAGTGGCGGTGGTCACCACTGGCCTCCACCAGTGGGAGTGCTCGACATCAATGCACACGGTCACATAGTGGGGCACCTCTCTGGTCACCCACTCACCGTTCTCCCTGGCACGCCGCAGAATTGTGCCCTGCTGCTCTCGCCAGCAACTAGTCTGGCGGTGAGCAGCGGCCTGTTCGCTTGTGTCACCCAGCACGGGCACACTGGTGGATACAGGCACAATCGTGAGGACCGTGGCCAAAACTGCCAAAGCCAGTACTTGGTTGAGGCCCTTGCTAGGAAGACCTGTGGATAGCACACCTAGCATATGACTCCTCCTTTTGTAAGGTTGCGGATATATGCCTTTATCCGCCCCATTCAGGACTCTGCGGGCCAGTCAGAGAGCACTTGGTTCCGCGGCAGCAAAAACCCTGATCAAGCTGGAGATCTGCAAGAACGGAGCAAATAGGCGAAATCCCGGATTGCCCTTGGCACCAGGGAGCATGACCACAGCGCGCTTCGGCCGAGCCCTGCGCTGGAAGGTGCCATACCTGCGGCGTAACGCCTCTTGACCAATGGGCGCGTCAACCCGGTTGAGAATTCGTTTTTCCTGGTCATATGGGCTATTGCCCGTTCGATGGCGGTGCTCCGGCGGGTCTTTGCTGGCGAGCGCTTGACAAGGAGCCGCGGAACGGACTAGAAAGATAAAGGCATTTATTCGTCGTTTGGTTTGGCCGCATTTCTTAGGATGCCTTGGCAGTCAGCTAGGAGTATGGCAATGCCCCCCCCCTCCTTCCTTGCCCTTATGTTCAGATAGCGGGCGTTGTTCAAATGCTTGCTGCGTTGACAGGCTGATAGCCCAGGCCGAAGCTTCAGCTCTGTCTGAGAACACCCACAAAACCTATGAAACAGGTTGGAATAGCTGGAAACGCTGGGCGAGTGATAACAAACAACCGAGTTCCAAGGCCACCGCTGATGGCATTCGACGATGGCTCGCCACGCTCTATTTGGAAGGGAAAAAGCCCTCTACGCTAAGCACCTACCTCGCCGCTGCTACCTACAAGCTCCGTAGTCAACGCGGCCCCAACCCGGCCCAGCACCCAAGGGTGCGCCTGCTTTTAGCGGGACTCATCCGAAAAGCTGCCGAGGAAGGCATTACAACTCGCCAAGCCGACCCGCTGCGCACAGAGCACATAGAGCGAATCACCGAAGCCGCCCTCACGCCGAGGCGCAACCAACCCGGCGGGCGGCTAGAAACCCCCGAACAAGCACAAAAGCGCGCCGATACCGACATCGCCTTGGCCACTACCGCCCACGATGGTGCCCTCAGATGCTCCGAACTGCTCGCCATAACCTGGGGAAACGTCGAATTATCCGAACATACGGAGCTAGCCACCATATGGCTCCACCGCTCCAAAACCGATCAACGCGCCAACGGCGCAGCCGTTCCCGTCTCCGAACACGCCGCTCTGGCACTTGCGCGCATCAGACCAGCAGATGCCGCCCCCAGCGACCGCGTATTTGACTTCTCTACCAGCACCGCCCGGCGGCGCCTCAAGGCCGCAGCAAGAACCGCAGGCATCAACCCCGCCAATATCACCACCCACTCTCCGCGAATCGGCATGGCCCAAGACCTCGCCGCCGCGGGCACCGAAATGCCCGGACTCATGCTCGCAGGCCGATGGAAAACCCCCGAAATCGCCGCCCGATATACCAAACGCATCCAAGCTCAACACACCCCCGCTGCCAAATACCTCAAAACCCAGTCCCAAGTGAAAAAAGATACGCCACGCCGAGCAGCTCGAAGCGCTGCCAGTGGCCCGAGAGGCGCTGGCCGACAGCCGGATCACGTCTGAGCACGCTCGCATCCTCGGCGCGGCGGCCCAGACAGGGCCGATGGACGAGCCCGAGATGGTGGCCGCCGCCGAGACCCAAACGCCGGAGCAGCTCCGGCGCACCCTGCGCGATCACCAAGACGAACTCGCCGGCGACGACGCAGCCACTAAGCGCCTGGAGCGCCAGCGCAACGCCCGCACCGCCAGCTTCACCGAGACAGACGACGGCATGTGGCGGCTGTTCGCCCTGTTCGACCCCGTCACCGCCCGAGACCAAGGCTGCACAAGACAATGACAGGGATTCTCCGGGCCCGATGACTCCTCTATCGGAGGCGGCGGCTGATGAAATCGGCGAACATCGGCACGGTGAAATCTATGTGGCCGTGGCGGGGTGAGTAGCACAGGCCTCTTTTGATCAGGGCGTCTCGGAACTGGTTGACCTGCGGGGTGGTCTTGTGCAGCACAGAAGCAACGTCGCCGGTGCTGTGCGGGCCTGGGCCCAGCGACGCCATTGCTTTGAGGTAGTCCCGCTCTGCCGAAGTCGTGCGATCCACGCGAACCCGGAAGAATCCTGAATCCAGGCGCTCTGTGGCCAGAGGAAGGGCAATCTCCACATCCTCGGCGGTGATGCGATCAGGCCCAGGGGCGAGCTCCCAGGTGTGCTTGCCGATCTCTTGCAAGAAGTAGGGATACCCCTTGGTGGCCTCTATCGCCGCGTCGAGCGCCTCAGGCTGCCATTCAGCGCCCTCTTGCCGAGAGGGTACGGCAAGAGCGGCTATCGCTTCTTCTCGAATGAGGCTGTTGATGGTCCGAAATGCGAACAGCCGCTCGGCGTAACTCCTGGCCTCTCCCACCAGGGCAAGCAATGAGGGCAACCCGGCGCCGACCACAATGAGCGGAAGTTGGATCTGGCTCACTCGGTGCAGGGCGGTGATCAATGCGCCGAGGCGGTCTTTGTCCAGACACTGCATCTCGTCGATTGTGAACAGCACGCCTCTTTGGTGGTCGCGGGCCAACTGGCCGAGTTCGGCGAAAAGATCGCCCAAATCGTTGTCCAACCGGCCTGAATCAGCCCATCCCAGGAGCGGGTCGACCTCGGCGACGACGCCCCCCGCCTCGGGAAGGTCCCAGCGAACTTGGAATGCCCGGAGCACAGCCAGGGCGCGGCGGGTGTTCCCGGCTAAGCGCTTCCCCGGCGACAGGCGCAAAATGGCATCGCGAGCCAAAAGCGCCATCTCCTTGGTCAAATCGAATCCCTCTGTTGCCTCGACGTGCCGGTGTACCCACTGATGCCCTTGGGCGATACGGCCGAACTCCTGCAACAAAACGGTCTTGCCCACTCCTCGAAGCCCGGACAACAGGATGCTCCGATCATGGCGGCCCATGCCGAGCCGCTGCACTGCCACATCGAACGATTGAAGCTCTTCATCGCGTCCCACCAGAGCCGGGGGTCGAGCACCTGCTCCCGGGTTGTAGGGATTGCGGATCGGGTCCATCGGCTCAGTTTACCTCTGTTTCAAGGCATTTATATGGAGTTATATGAATATCTCATATAAGCAGCGCGAAATTCTATGAAACCAGCGCGGTCACCGAGCCTCGGCCTCGCCGATCTCCTTGAGAGCGTCGCCGATGGCAGCCCGGAGACGGCGGGCAAGGTGGGGAGTGAGGTGCGCCACCAGGCCGTAACCGGCCTGGCCCACCTCTTCCACGGTGAGCACCACTCGCGAGATGGCGTCTTCATAGTCGTCGGCGATGGCCACAGCCCATGACACCGGGGTGTACTCGTCGTCGTCGTCCCCGGGCGGGAGATCGGCCGGATCGTAGGGATAGTCGTCGATGGATCGGCGCACGCTGTTGATCGTACCGGTCTGATGGCCCGACGGTCGGCTCTCGGGCAATCCCCGAGCGGTCGGGCGATGCCCTCCGGCAATGACAGCGGCCCCCTCGCCGGTCACTACGGTTTGAGCGTGGCTGTCGGTTCCGCCATCGCCAACGACGCATTCCTGCGGGCGTGCCGCGGCCTGCCGGTCGACCGGGTGCCGGTGTGGTTCATGCGCCAGGCCGGGCGGTCGCTGCCCGAGTACCGGGCCGTCCGGGGAGAGGGCTCGATGCTGGGGGCCATCGCCCGCCCGGAGCTGGCCACCGAGATCACCCTTCAACCAGTGCGCCGGTACGGCGTGGACGCGGCCATCTTGTACTCCGACATCGTGGTGCCCACCCACGCCATCGGGTTCGGGGTGGACATCGTTCCGGGGGTGGGGCCGGTGGTGGAACAGCCTTTCCGCGAGGCCCGCGACCTCGACCGGCTGCGCCCCCTCAACCCCGAGGCCGACACGCCCTATGTGCTGGAGACCGTCGGCAATCTGGTGGCGGAACTCGACGTGCCGCTGATTGCCTTCGCGGGGGCGCCGTTCACCATGGCTTCGTATTTGGTGGATGGGGGGCCATCGCGCACCCACGCTCTCACCAAGCGCCTGATGCACGGCGAGCCCGACCTGTGGGCCGCCCTGCTGGACCGCCTGGCCGATCTGGCCATCGCCTCCATCGGTTCGCAGCTCGACGCCGGGGCCAGCGCCTTCATGCTGTTCGACTCGTGGGCCGGGGCCCTGGCCCCCGACGAGTACCGGCGATTCGTGCTGCCCGCCAGCCAGCGTATCTTCGCCGAGCTGGGCAGCCGCGGCAGCGGGCCGCCGGGCATCCACTTCGGGGTGGGCACGGGCGAGCTGCTGGAGCTGCTCGCCACAGCGGGCGCCGACGTGGTGGGGGTGGACTGGCGGGTTCACCTGGACGACGCCCGAGAGCGGCTGGGACCCGAGGTGGCGGTGCAGGGCAATCTGGATCCGGCTGCGGTGCTGGCCCCGTGGCCGGTGGTGGCCCAGCGGGTGGCCGACGTGCTCAACCGCAACGCCGGACAGCCGGGGCATGTGTTCAACCTGGGCCACGGCGTGCTGCCCGAGACCGACCCCGAGGTGCTGGAGCAGGTGGTGGAGCTGGTACACGGACACCGGGCCACCGTCTGAGGCGGCGGTGGATCCAAGACATCCCCGAGCGCGCCGGCCAGTCGCGGAGGCCGTCGCATGAGAATCGCCGTGATCGGAGCGGGAATCACCGGGTTGGCCGCAGGATACGGGGCCGCCAAAGCAGGTGCCGATGTGGTGGTACACGAGGCAGCTGATCGGCCCGGAGGTCGTATTCTCACCTCTGAGCTGGGCGGACAGCCGGTGGACGAGGGGCCGGATGCGTTCTTGGCCCGGGTGCCGTGGGCGGTGGATCTATGCCGAGAGCTGGGTCTGGGCCGCTATCTGGTATCGCCTGCTCAACGGGCGGCGTTCGTGTACTCCCGAGGCGAGCTGCGCCCGGTGCCCCAGCCCAACTTGATGGGAGTGCCGCTGGACTTGGACGCCCTGGCCGCATCCGGGATCGTGTCGCCAGCCGGGGCCGATCGGGCCCGCCGGGAGCCCGGGCTGGGCGGATCGCCGCTGGCCGGGGATGACTCGGTGGGCGAACTGGTGCGGCGAAGTCTGGGCGACGAAGTAGCCGACCGCCTGGTGGACCCCCTCATCGGGGGCATCAACGCCTCTTGCATCGATGACTTGAGCATCCGGGCCGCGGTCCCCCAGCTGGCCGTCGCCGCCGGCCGGGGCCCCAGCTTGGTGCGGGAGCTGCGCACGCTAGCCGAGGCGCCATCTGATGAGCCGAGCGCCCCGGTGTTCTACACCCTGACCGGCGGCCTCGGACGGCTGGTGGACGTGCTGGCCGACCGTTTGGGCGACCGGCTGCACTTGTCGTCCCCGGTGGACGACCTGGGCGATCTCAACGCCGACAGGGTGATTGTGACCGCGCCCGCATCGGCGGCCAGCGCCCTGGTGGCCCCTTTCTCGCTGGCCGCGGCCGATCGGCTGGGCGCCATCGACTACGCCTCGGTGGTCCTGGTCTCATTGGAGTACGAGGCGGCCGACATCCAACACCCGATGGCGGGGTCGGGCTATCTGGTGCCCGCAGTGGAGGGGCGGACCATCACCGCTTGCTCGTGGGCCTCGAGCAAGTGGGGCCATTTAGGATCGTCGGACACGGGATCATCGGACACGGTGGTGATGCGGGTTTCGATTGGCCGCCACGGCGACGAGCGACCCCTGACGATGAGCGACCGGGCCTTGCTCGACGCCGTGCGGGAAGATCTGGCGTTTACCATGGGCATCGACGCCTCACCCCGCGCCGTTCGCATCAGCCGGTGGGAACGGTCGCTGCCCCAGTTCCGGCCCGGCCACCTAGATGTGGTGGCCGACATCGAGCGAGCGCTGGCCCGCGACGCCCCCTGGTTGCAGGCGGTTGGAGCGTGGGCCCGGGGCTTGGGCATTCCCGCCTGCGTCCGCCAGGGCCGGCAGGCGGCCCGGGCCGCGGCCGAGAGCCGATGACGGCCGCAGAGTCTTCACGGCCGGCAATTGGCCGACGGGTGGCCGGCCGTTGAGCCCGAGAGTGGCGATGTGGGCCCGCACCAGCGGATTGCCGGCTGTCGGGTCGGTGGCTGCCGGCGGACTGGTGGCCCTGTCGATGCCTCCGTGGGGATGGTGGCCCCTGGCCCTGGTCGGGCTGGTGGCCTTGGAGCGTTTGATCGTCGATCAGCCGCTCTGGGCCCGGGCGTGGCGGGGATTCGGGTTCGGGGCGGGATGGCTGTTGCCGTCCACCTTCTGGATGGCCGACTTCACCCTGCCCGGCTATCTGGCCGTAGGCGCGGTGTTCTCGGTGCTCTACGGCCTGGTGGGGGCCGCCTGTCCCCCGGGACGCAGCCGATGGCTGGCCCTGCCCAGCCTGTTCGTGCTGGCCGGCGCCATCCGCTGGCGGTGGCCCTTCGGTGGCGTGCCGCTGGCCACCCTGCCCATGAGCCAGATCGACACCCCGTGGGCCACCACCGTGCGGGTGCTCGGCCCACTGCTGCTGGTAGGCGTGGTCGCAAGCATCGCCATGGTGCTGGCCGCCGCGCTCGATCGCCGATGGCAGGCCGCTCTGGCGCTCGTGGTGGCGGTTCTGGGGTTCTGGGGCTGGGCCCTCTTTGCTCCTCGGGGCACGGCTGTAGGCACCGTCGACGTGGCCGTGGTGCAGGGGGGCGGACCGCAGCGGACTCGGGCGGCGAACACCGAGCCGGGGGTGGTGTTCGAGCGGCACCTCGAAGCCAGCGGGCTCGTGCAGCAGCCGGTGGACTTAGTGGTATGGCCCGAAGACGTGGTGGACGTGCCCGGGCTGTTCGTCAGCAGCGAGGAGCGGGTCCGGCTTGGCGAACTGGCCCGCGCTCTCAATGCCACGCTGGTGGTCGGAGTGGTTGAAGACACCTCGGACACCGAGGCAGCCAACTTCGCCGCGGTGTTCACTCCCGACGGATCCTTGGTCGACCGCTACGACAAGGTCCGGCTGGTGCCGTTCGGGGAGTACGTGCCGCTGCGGTCGCTGATCGAGCCGCTGGCCCCCGACTACTTGCCGGCCCGAGACATGCGACCGGGCGGTGCTCCTGCGGTGCTGGACACCCCGGTGGGACCCCTCGGGATATCCATAAGCTGGGAGATCTTCTTCGAGGACCGGGCTCGAGACGCCATCGGCAACGGCGGTGAGGTGCTGTTGAACCCCACCAACGGCGCCAGCTACTGGCTCACCATCGTGCAGACCCAGCAAATTGCCAGCTCCCGGCTGCGAGCCCTCGAAACCGGCCGCTGGGTGGTGCAATCGGCCCCCACCGGGTTCAGCGCCTTCGTCGACCCCGACGGCAACGTGTACCAGCGCACCGGGGTCTCCGAACGCAAGGTCATCCAAGCGCAAATCGAACTCCGCACCGGCCGAACCCTCGCCACCCGCATCGGCCCCTGGCCCATGATCGCCCTCGCCGCCGCCGCCCTGCTGGCCGCCTGGGTCGCCCGCCAGCGCACCCCGGCCCCTCCCTGACGCTCAGACCTCCACCATGAGGGTGAACTGGCTCACCACCAGCGCTCGCACGAGGCCAAGATAGCGGTCGAGCCCATCGCCTGAGCATTTGCCCCCATCGCCGAATTCCGAAAGCCTTGTGGCGCTATGGTCTCGGCGGATCAACCGCTCAAAATCGCCCTTTTGTCGTATCGGGGCAAGCCCCACTGCGGTGGGCAGGGGGTGTATGTACACCACCTGAGCAAAGCGCTGACCGATCTCGGCCACCGCGTCGAAGTGCTGAGCGGACAGCCCTATCCGGTGCTCGACGGGCGGGTGCCGCTGCATCGGCTCGCGAGCCTCGACATCTTCAACGACGCCTATCCCGGACGAATGCCGGGGTTCTGGGAGATCAAGTCGTGGGCCGACGCCGCCGAGGTGGGCTCGTTCATGACCGGTGCGTTCTCCGAGCCGCTCGCCTTCTCCATTCGTGCGTGGCAGCTGCTGCGGACCCGGATCGGGGATTTCGACCTGGTACACGACAACCAGTCGCTGGGCTACGGGCTGCTGGCCATCGAGCGGGACGGGTTGCCGGTGCTGGGCACCATCCACCACCCCATCACCGTCGACCGCCAGCTGGAGTTGGAGCACGCCCGGGGCCCGGTGGAGCGGTTGGGCAAGCGGCGGTGGTACTCCTTCACCCGGATGCAGGCTCGGGTGGCCCGTCGGCTTCGGCGCATCATCACGGTGTCGGAGTCGTCGCGCGACGACATCGCCCGAGATCAGAAAGTGCCCCTCGGCCTCATGCACGTGGTGCCGGTGGGGGTGGATCCCGAGCTGTTCCGCCCGCTGGTCGGCGTGGACCGAAAGCCGGAGCAAATCATCACCACCGCCAGCGCCGATGTGGCTATGAAAGGTCTGCGCTATCTGCTGGAGGCCTTGGCCAAGCTGCGGACCGAGCGGGATGTGCGCTTGATCGTCGTCGGCAGACCCCGCGAGGGGGGCACCTCGGCGGAAACCATCGAGAACTTGGGCCTGAGCCATGTGGTGGAGTTCGTCTCGGGCGTGCCCGATGAGCGCATCGTGGAGTTGTACGCCACCAGCTCGGCCGCGGTGGTGCCCTCCCTGTATGAGGGGTTCTCGCTCCCGGCCATCGAGGCCATGTGTACCGGCACGCCGCTGGTGGCCACCACCGGCGGCGCCCTGCCCGAGGTGGCCGGGCCCGACGGCCAGACCTGCGCGTTGGTGCCGCCGGGCGACAGCGGGGCGCTCGCCGCTGCGTTGGCCCGAGTGATGGACGACCCGGAGATGGCAGCCCGCATCGGGACGGCCGGACGGGAGCGGGTGATGAGCCGGTGGAGCTGGCGTCACACCGCGGAGCAGACGGTGGAGCACTACCGGGCGCTGCTGGACGAGCGGCGGCCGAACCGATAGCGCTCGGCGATTTCCGAGGATCCGTCGATCCATGCTGACCGTTGACTACCACCGCCTGGGCTTGAAGCGGGGCCACCGACTGCTGGATCTGGGATGCGGGTTCGGGCGCCATGCCTATGAGGCGGCCCGGCGGGGGGCCCATGTGGTGGCCTGCGATCTGGCGTCGGCTGAGCTGGCCGAGGTTCGGGCCACGCTGGCAGCGATGGCTGATGCCGGCGAGCAGTATGGCGGCTCGTGTCAGGCGGCCAAGGGCGACGCCACCTGCCTGCCGTTCCCCGACCAGTCGTTCGATCGGGTCATTGCCTCCGAGGTGCTGGAGCATGTGGGCTCCGACGATCAGGCGCTGGCCGAGCTGGCCCGGGTTCTGCGGCCCGGCGGCGTACTGGCGGTGACCGTGCCCACCTGGTTCCCCGAGAAGGTGTGCTGGGCGCTGTCGGACGAGTACCACGCCCCCAAGGCGGTGGGAGGCCATGTGCGGATCTACCGGCGCAGCGAGCTGCGGCGCCGGCTCCGGCGGGCCGGCCTGGCTCCCTACACGGGCCATCATGCCCACGCCCTGCACAGCCCCTACTGGTGGCTGCGGTGCGCGGTGGGCCCCAACCGAGACGACCACCGGCTGGTGGCGGCTTACCGCCGGCTCCTGGAATGGGATATCGTTCGCCAACCGAAGGTCACCCGAGCTGCCGAGCGGTTCCTGAGCCCGGTGCTGGGCAAGAGCCTGGTTCTTTACAGTCGGAAGCCAGGATCAGAAAGTCCGAGGGAGCACGAGCTTGTCTTCACCTGATTCCCAAAAGCAAACGGAGGCTGAGTTCGCCGATGCCGGCCCCTTGACTCCGGGCGGCGACGACGTTGCCGGGCCACACGGGGCCGGTGTCTTGTCGGCATCCGATTTGGGCCAGACGGCCGACAGCATCGCGGCCTGGCAGCTTCCCAACGGGATGATCCCCTGGTTTCCCGGAGGCCACGCCGACCCTTGGAACCATGTGGAGGCGGCCATGGCCCTCAGCGTTATGGGCCGCCGGGCCGAGGCCGAGCGGGCCTACCAGTGGCTGGTGGACTATCAGCGGCCCGACGGCGCCTGGCACCAGTACTACCTGACCAATGGTGTGGAGCAAGACAAGCTGGACGCCAACTGCGTGGCTTATGTGGCCACCGGAGTGTGGCACCACTACCTGTGTACCGGCGACCGGAGCTTTCTTGAGTCGATGTGGCCGGTGGTAGAACAGGCAGTGGGCTTCGTGCTCGATTTGCAGCTCCCCCGGGGCGAGATCCGCTGGGCCCGCCACGCTGACGGCACTCCCTGGTCCTTCGCCCTGCTCACCGGTTCGTCCAGCATCTGCCACAGCCTGCGGGCGGCCATCGCCGTCGGCGAGGAGCTGGGCCACGAGCGGCCCGACTGGGAGTTGAGCGCGGCCCGGCTGGCCGATGCGATCCGGGCTCAGCCCGATGCCTTCGCCCCCAAGCACCGCTGGGCCATGGACTGGTACTACCCGGTGCTGTCCGGAGCCGTCACCGGCCAAGAGGGCCGCACGATGCTGGCCTCCCGCTTCGACCGGTTCGTGATGGACGGCCTCGGGGTCCGCTGCGTGTCGGACAAGCCCTGGGTGACCGCGGCAGAAACCTGCGAGTGCCTCATCGCCCATCTGGGCGTGGGCCGACGGGATATCGCGGCTGAGATGTTCGAGTGGGTGCAAGAGCTGCGAGCCGACGACGGCTCCTATTTCACCGGCATGGCCCACCCCGAGCGAGTCCACTTCCCGGCCGACGAGCGCACCACCTACACCGCCGCCGCCGTTATCCTGGCGGCCGACGCCCTGTCCGGCGCCTCCCCCGCCGCCACCCTGTTCTCCAACCACCGCGCCCTCCCCGAGCTCATGGCCATCGGCTGAGGCCAACGAAGCACAAGTCACCCTGAGCTGACTGCCCAGGCGGCCAGGAACTACACCAGGTTCTCGACGAAGGACTCCAGTTGGCGCAGGTTGCGGACTTCGAAGACGCCGTCGCAGTGGACGCCGTATTCAGAGACAATGGAGTCGCCGGTGTCCCAGTAGGCTCCGGGCTCGGGGTTGAGCCAGAACACCTTGCGGGCCCGGTGCTCGACCTCTTTGAGGATCCAGGCCTGCGAGGCGTGGTAGTTGTTGCGGGCGTCGCCCAGGATCATAACCGTGGTCTTGGGGCCGACGTCTCTCCCGTAACGCTCCCAAAACACCTCGAAGGCGTGGCCGTAGTCGGAATGGCCGTCCACCCACACCACGTCGGCCTCGGCGTTAACCCGGTGGACGGCCTCGCCGATGTCGTCCACGCCCTCGAAGAAGCCGGTCACCTCGTCGAGGCCGTCGATGAACACGAATGAGCGCACCTTGGAGAACTGGTTGCTGATGGCGTACACCAAGTGCAGGGTGAACCGGGCGAAGGCGGCCACCGACCCGCTCACGTCGGCCACCACCATGATCTCGGGCTTGGCCGGGCGGGGGTAGCGGAACTTGAGCTCGGCCGGCACCCCCCCGTAGGAGAGGGAGTGGCGCATGGTGTTGCGGAAGTCCAGCGGGCCTTTGCGCCCATGGCGGCGTTTGCGGGCCAGCCGCACGGCCAGCTTGCGGGTGAGCGGGTAGATGGCCCGGCGCAGGGCCATCATCTCCTCCCGGCTGGCGTGCATGAAGTCCACGTCCTCGGGCAGGGGTTTGCGGAGGGTCTTGGCCATGGCCTCTACTCCCCGGTCGGCCACCAGCCGGCGGCGGATCTCGGCCTCCACCTCTTTGCGGAGTTGGTCGATGCGGGCCTCGAACTCGTCTCGTTCCAGCCGCTCCTCCAGGGGTGTGAGATCGCCGGGAGCGTCGTGGCGGGCCCGATCCATCAAGCGCTCCAGCACACCGTCGAGGTCGAGATTCCGCAGCGTGCGGTACAGGTAGTAGGTGCCGCCCACCGGCCGGCCGGGCTCCATGCCGGCGTAGCGCTGCACCGCCTGGCGGGCGATGGCCCGCATGAGGGCATCGTCGCCCCTTATCAGCGCTTGGAAGAGCATCTCGGCCAGCTGCTCCGCCGACATCGCCTCACCACCGCCCCCACCCTGGCGGGGCTGTTGGCCGTCCATCCCGTCGACGAAGTCCGACAGGTCCATGCCCTCGGGCCATTCGCCGTCCACGAGGTTGTACTCCGCCCCTCGCAGCGAGAAGTACACCTCGAACACCGTCTCGAAAGCCCGCCAGTGGGCGTGGTTCTTCACCAGCGTGGCGGCCAGGGCGTACTTGAACGCATCCCGGTCCTCGATGGGGATGTGCCCGATGGCCTCCATGGCGTCGAGGTTCTCGGTCAGGCTGACGGGCAGCCCGGCAGCCCGCAACTCGGAGATGAACCCGGCCAGAAGCGCCAGCAGCGGCGAGGGGGCGGGCTCGACGCTCATGGCAGCCTCGGTGCGGGGGGATTGCGGGGGTGCGATCGGGACGGCAGCATCACCGCCGCCGCACGAGTGGCGTCATGGCATCGCGGCTGAAACAGCGAAATCCCCGTCGGAGGCGGCGAATTCCTTGAGCGCCTTCTCGATATCGCTGCGGTACTTGAGCAGGATGTTCACCGTCTCGGCTGCGGTGTCGGCGTCGATGTGCTCCACGCCGAGCAACACCAGGGTGCGGGCCCAGTCGAGGGTCTCCGACACCGACGGGGCCTTCTTCAGCTCAATCTGGCGGACCGACCGCACGATGCGGGCCACTTGGTCGGCCAGGCTCTCGCCCACGCCGGGCACTTTGGCCAGCACGATCTGCTTCTCGCGATCGAGGTCGGGGTAGTCGATGTGCAGGAAGAGGCACCGCCGCTTGAGGGCCTCCGAGAGCTCCCGGGTGTTGTTGGAGGTGAGGAACACCAGCGGAATCTGGCTGGCGGCCACCGTGCCCAGCTCGGGGATGGACACCTGGTAGTCGGACAGGATCTCCAGCAGCAGCGCCTCGGTCTCGATCTCAACCCGATCCACCTCGTCGATGAGCAGCACCACCGGCTCGGAGGCGCGGATGGCCTCCAACAGCGGCCGGGTGAGCAGAAACTCCTCGGAGAACAGGTCGTCTTCGATCTGCTGCCACATGCCCTCGCCCTCGGGTGCCTCCCCCCTGCGCTCGGCCTGGATGCGCAGCAGCTGTTTCTTGTAGTTCCACTCGTACAGCGCCTTGGACTCGTCGAGGCCCTCGTAGCACTGGAGTCGGATGAGACGGGCCCCGGTGGCCTCAGCCACGCTCTTGGCCAGCTGGGTCTTGCCCGTGCCCGCCGGACCCTCCACCAGCACCGGCTTCTGGAGCCGCTCGGCCAGATAGACCACGCCGGCAATGCCCTCATCGGCCAGATAGTGCACCGTGCTCAGGCCATCGCGCACCGAGTCGACGTCGGCGAAGGAGAAGCTCATGGGCAGAGGCTACGTCCAGCCTGTTGCAGCCCCGAAATCACCGGTTCTGCCCAGACGGCTAGCCGCGCACCTGGCCCTCGCCCCGCACCAGATACTTGGCGGTGGTGAGCTGGCGCAAGCCCATCGGCCCTCGGGCGTGCAGCTTCTGGGTGCTGATGCCAATCTCCGCGCCGAAGCCGAACTCCTCGCCGTCCACGAACCGGGTAGATGCGTTCACCAGCACCGCGGCGGCGTCCACCTCGGCGCAGAACCGCTCGGCGGCGTCCAGATCGGCGGTGACAATGGCTTCGCTGTGGCCGCTGCCGGTGTCGTTCACATGGGCAATAGCCTCGTCCAAGCTGTCCACCACCCTCACCGACAGCTTCAGATCCAAGAACTCGGTGCAATAGTCGGCTTCGGTGGCCTCGGCGATGAGGTCAGTGCCCAGGATGGCCCGGGCGGCCTCGTCGCCCACCAGCTCCACCCCGGCCAGGTCGTCGGCCAGCGGGGGCAGCAGCTCGGCAGCCACCGCACGGTGCACCACCAGGGACTCGGCGGCGTTGCACACCGACGGGCGCTGGGTTTTGGCGTTCACCACGATGCGCCGGGCCATATCCAAGTCGGCCGAGGCATCGACGTAGACGTGGCAGTTGCCGTCGCCGTCGATCACATAGGGCACGGTGGCGTTCTCCAAGATGGAGGCGATCAGCCCGGGGCCGCCCCGGGGGATGAGGCAGTCGATGCTGTCCCGGAGCTGCATGAACTCGGTGGCCGCGGCGTGGCTGGTGTCGGTCACCAGCACCAGCGCGTCGCAGGGCAGACCGGCCTGCGTGTAGGCGTCCCGCATGACCTCGGCGATGGCCACATTGGAGCCCAGCGCGCTGGACGAACCCCGCAAGAAGGCGGCGTTGCCCGACTTGAGGCACAGACCGGCGGCATCGCTGGTCACGTTGGGACGGCTCTCGTACACGATGGCCACCACCCCCAGGGGAACCCGCACCTGGCTGATCCGCAGACCCGAGGGCACCACCCAGCCGCCCACGATCTCCCCCACCGGGTCGACCAGCCCGGCCACCTTGCGCAACCCCGCAGCCATCGCCTCCAGCCGGGAGTCGGTCAGCCGGAGCCGGTCCACCAGCGTGGCGCCCATGCCCGACCGGCCCGCCGCCTCCACATCGCCCCGGTTGGCCTCCAAGAGGTCACCGCGGGCCTGCTCGAGCCCGTCGGCGGCCAAAAGCAGTGCCTGGTTCTTGGTCTCGGTATCGGCGGTGGCCAAGTGCCGGGCCGCAGCCTTGGCCCGGTCGGCCAACGAGGCCATGGTCGCCGCTGCGCTCACGGGGCAATCGTACCCGACAAGGCTTCGGCTTCTTGAGGCGCATTGCTCGAAGTGCGAGCGCCCGGGCTGCCCAAGGCGAAACCCATTGCTCCGGTAGCGTGTTCTGGCATTCCACCGTTTGAACAACGACCCAGCCGCTCCAGCAGCTCCCCGCGCCCCAGCGGCAAGGGAGCGATCCTGGCGGGCACAGGAATATTCCTGTCTCGCGTCTCGGGCATCGGACGGGAGGCCGCGGTGGCCGCGTTCATCGGTGCGGGCCGCGTCGGCGATGCCTACCGGGCCGCTTTGACCATTCCCCGGCTGCTGCAAAACCTGCTGGGCGAGGGGGTGCTGTCGGCATCGTTCATCCCCGTCTACTCACAGATGGTGGAACAAGGGCGGCGCCAAGACGCCGGGCGGCTGGCCGGGGCGGTGTTCGGACTCCTAGCGGCGGCCACCGGGCTGGTGGTGCTCGCCGGATGGGTTTTGGCCGAACCGCTGGTGTCGCTGCTGTTGTGGCGGCTGTCGGACGACTCCGCCGATCTGACCGTGGAGTTGGTGCGGATCATGTTCGCCGGGATCGGCTTCATCGTGCTGGCGGCGTGGGCCCTGGGGGTGCTGAACGCCCACCGCCGGTTCTTCTTGTCCTATGCCGCCCCGGTCATCTGGAACGCCGTCCAGGTGGCGTTCATGGTGGGGGCATGGCTGGTGTGGCACGACGCAGACCCCTCCGTCCGGGCCTCCGACGTGGCCAAGACGGCCGCTTGGGGCGCGGTGCTCGGCGGCGCTCTCCAGTTCCTGGTGCAAGCGCCGCTGGTGCTCCGACTCGTCCCCTCGCTGCGGCTCGGCCTGAACTGGCGGCGCCCTGACGTTCGCACCGTGCTCGCCCGATTCGGGCCCTCGCTGATCGGACGGGGGGTGGTTCAGGTGTCGGCCTACGTGGACTTGATGTTGGCCGGGCTGCTGGCCGGCGGGGCCATCGCTGCTTTGGGATTCGCCCAGGTGATCTATTTTCTGCCCATCAGCCTGTTCGCCATGAGCGTGGCAGCCAGCGACTTGCCGGAGATGGCCCGAGAACAAGGCGATCCCGATGCTCTGGCTCGACGGCTCCAGGCCGGGCTGGACCGCATCGGCTTCTATGTTCTGTACTCGGCGGTGGCGTTCATCACCCTGGGCGGGCTGATCGTGGGAGCGCTGTTGGAGCGAGGGCAGTTCAGCGGAGACCAGACCGTGCAGGTGTGGTGGATTCTGGCCGCCTACAGCTTGGGCCTGGTGGCCTCGGCCTCGTCCCGCCTGCTGCAAAACGCCTGTTTCGCCGCCGGCGACGCCAAGGGCCCGGCCCGGGTGGCGGTGGTGCGGGTGGTGCTGGCCGCTGCGGTCGGGGTGGTGCTCATGTTCAGCTTCGACTCCTACGCGGTGGTCGGCGGCAGTGTGGAGCGCATGGGCGACTTTCAGATCCTCTCGTTCTTGTCCGATGCTGAGCGGTCGGCGGGCGCGGTGAGGCTGGGGGCGGTGGGTCTGGCCCTGGGGAGCACGGTGGCCGCGTGGGCGGAGTACGGCATCCTGCGCCATCGGGTCCGCTACCTCCTGGGCCGCCGCCGGCCGGTGAGAGGCCCGACTAGGCGACTCGCCGTCGCAGCTCTGTGTGCCGGGGTGCTGGGCGGGGTGCTGGCTTGGAGCCTCGAGCCCCTGCCCCTGGTTGTTACGGCGCCGTTCGCCCTGTTGACGACCGGGCTGGTCTATGTGGTGCTGGGCCGAGGCTCGGGGGTGGCCGCGGCCGAAGAGGCCGGGGCCATGATAGAGCGGGCCGTGGCGCGGGTCGTCAGGGCAGCACGGTCAGAGAATCGCGATGGATGACCTCTGGGGGGGCGCCGGGAGGCATCGCGTCGGAGTGCAAGCCGATCACCGAGCCCATTTCATTGGACGAGAGCTCCATCAGGCCCCGGGCGAAGACCTGATCGTCAGGCCCTCGCACCTCTGCGGCATCGCCGGACTGGAAGGCGCCCTCGAAACCGGTGACGCCAACGGCGAGGAGCGAGGCCCCCCGCTCCACCATTGCCCGGCGGGCGCCGTCGTCCACCCACACGGTGCCCGCGGGAACCATGGCGTACCCGATCCACAGCTTGCGGGCATTCAAACGCCGGGGCTGGGCGGCCACTGTGGTTCCGACCCCCGGCTCGCGGGCCAGCGCGTCGGCCACCACCCGATCGCGGTGGGCGGCCGCGATCACGGTCCGGACCCCCGACAAGCTGGCGATGCGCGCGGCGGCCAGCTTGGAGGCCATCCCTCCGCTGCCCCGGTCGGTGCCCGCAGCCCCCGCGACGGCGGTCAGCTTTTGGAGCAGGCTCAGGTCGGCAATATCCTCCACGACGGGGGCGTCGGCGTGGAGACGGGGATCGGCGGTGTGAACCCCCTCGGTGTCGGTCAACAGCACCAAGAGCTCGGCGCCCACCATGTGGGCCACCAGTGCGGCAATGCGGTCGTTGTCCCCCCAGCGAATGGCGTCGTCGGCCACTGCGTCGTTCTCGTTCACGATGGGGACGACGCCAAGCTGCAACAGCCGGCCGAGGGTGCGCTGAGCATGCAGGTATTGGGCCCGCACCAAGAAATCCCGAGGGGCCAGCAGCACTTGGCCGCAGATCAGGCCATAGCCGGCCAGACGCTCTTGGTAGAGGGCCATCAACCTGCTCTGGCCCACCGCGGAGAGTGCTTGCAGAGTGACCGGATCGGTGGGTCGGCCCTGCTCGAAGCCGAGCACGGGGAGCCCGGCGCCGATCGCCCCGGAGCTGACAATCACCGCCTGATGGCCCTCGGCCACCAAGGCGGCCACCTCGCCGCTCAGCTTGGCCACGGCCTCGGCTCTGATAGCGCCGTCGGCCTCGGTGATCGAAGAGGTGCCGATCTTCACCACTACGATCACCGCGACGCCTCCTGACCCGAGTAGTCGCTGTCATCGTGGTATTCGAACTCGAACGCGCCGATCCGAACGGTGTCGCCCGACTTGATCCCGGCCCGAGCAAGGGCCCGGTCCACCCCCAGCCGTTCCAGGCGGCGGCGGGCGAAATCCCAGGCACCGGGCGCGTTCAGGTCGGACAGCGCCACCATGCGCTCGGCCGCACGGCCCACTACGACATAGGCGCCGCCGTCGGTCCGCTCCACCCTGAACCCCTCGGTTGCCGGCCGGTGGATCACCACCTCGCCGGAGCGCCGAGCGCCGAGCGCCAGGCTGTGGCGCGCCCGGGCCTCGACAACGGCATCAGCCATGGCCCGGATCAGCTCGGCCATCCCGGCGCCAGTCACCGCGGAGACGCACCGCGCTTCCGGCGGTGGATCCAGATGGCCGATGTCGGCCTTGGATCCCACCAGAATCCTGGGCCGCTCCAGCAGTTCGGGCCGGTAGGCGCCCAGCTCCTCCAACAGCACCCGCTGCTGTTCGACCGGTGGGACCGCTTCCGCCGAGGCCAGGTCGACCATGACCACCATGACCCGGGCCCGCTCGGTATGGCGCAAAAAGCGGTAGCCGAGGCCCCGGCCGTCGCTGGCGCCGGCGATGAGGCCAGGGATATCGGCCACCACCATCTCGAAGTCGCCGTCGGTTCGCACCACGCCCAGGTTGGGCTCCAGCGTGGTGAACGGATAACCGGCGATCTTGGGGCGGGCCGCAGAGATCCGGGAGATCAGGGTGCTCTTTCCCGCGTTGGGGAAGCCGATGAGCGCCACGTCGGCCAACAGCTTCAGCTCCAGCTTGAGCCAGCGCTGCTCCCCTGCCTCACCCTGCTCGGCGAACACAGGAGCACGATTGCGATGGGTTGAAAACCGGGAGTTTCCCATGCCGCCCTGGCCGCCTGCAGCCGCCAGCCAGCGGACTCCATCGGACGCGAGGTCGGCCAGCAGCTCCCCATCCTGGGCCCTGACCGAGGTTCCCACCGGCACCCGGACCACCGCGTCGTCGCCGGATGCACCGTGGCGGCGCTTTCCCTGGCCGTGGCTGCCGCTGTCGGCCCGGCGATGGGGATGATCCTTGAACGCGATCAGCGACGCCACATTGTGGTCGGCTTCCAGCCAAACGCTGCCGCCGTCGCCGCCGTCGCCGCCGTCGGGGCCGCCTTTGGCCACATGGGCCTCACGGCGGAACGAGACGCAGCCAGCACCGCCGTCGCCACCCCGGGCGTTCAGGCCGCACTCGTCAACGAATTGGGCCATCGCCTGTCTTTCCGCAACCGCCTGATCCGAGCGGCGCCCGCCGCTGGGGGGAGTTCAGTCGGGAATGACGTCGACGAGCTTGCGCCGACGCCGATGGCCGAACTTGACCCGCCCGCCGACAGTGGCGAACAGCGTGTCATCGCGGCCTCGCCCCACGTTCTCACCGGGATGGATGCGAGTGCCCCGCTGCCGGACGATGATCGATCCGGCGGTCACCTCGGTGCCGTCGAACACCTTCACCCCAAGGCGCTTGGGGTTGGAGTCGCGGCCGTTCCGGGTGGATCCGCCGCCTTTGGTCTTGGACATCTCTTGCTCCCCTCCGCGACCGGTCTAGGCCGTTATGGCCGTGATCCGAATGCGGGACTTGTGCTGGCGGTGGCCCCACCGCCGACGCTGGTTGCTCTTGCTCTTGTAGGTGAAACCGTTGATCTTGCGGTCTTTGACCGAATCCACCACCGTGGCGGTGACTTTGGCCTGGCCGAGCCGGCCGGGGGCGGCGGTCACCGAGTCGCCGTCCACCAACAGCAGCGGAGTCAACTCGACCTCGGCCCCGGGCTCGCCTAGCAGCTCGACATCGAGCACCTGGCCCTCTTCAACCTTGTACTGCTTTCCGCCCGTGCGGATAACGGCATACACCTGCTTCACGCTACCGGCCCCGGCCGCCGCTTACTAGTTTGCGGTCGAGTTGCAAGCCCTGGCCCTCGCACGTCGGGCAAACCGAAGAGCACGACTCCAGCAGACCTTCACCGATGCGCTTGCGGGTCATCTCCACCAAGCCCAAATCAGAGATGTCCAACACCTGGGTGCGGGTCTTGTCCCAGGCCAGCGACTCCCGGAAGACCTTCATGACCTCATCGCGGTTGCCCCGCTTCTCCATGTCCACAAAGTCGATCACGATGATCCCGCCGATGTCGCGCAGCCGGAGCTGCCGGGGAATCTCCCGAGCCGCCTCCAGGTTGTTGCGGAACACGGTCTCCTCCAGATTGGAGCTGCCCACGTTCTTGCCGGTGTTCACATCGATGACGGTGAGCGCCTCGGTGCTCTCGATGATCAGCGATCCGCCGCCGGGCAACCACACCTTCTTGTCCAGGGCCTTCACGAACTGCTCTTGCACATGATGGCGCTCCAGCAAGCTCAGGTGCTCGCTCTCAGCGTCGTAGTGCTCCAGCCGCTCGCCCAGCTCGGGAGCCACGCTGGTCACATAGTCGTGTACCTCGTCAAACAGCTGGCGATCGTCGATCTGGACCGAGCGGAAGTCCTGGTTGAACTCCTCCCGGATCACCCGAACCGCCATCTCGGGTTCCCGATACAGCAGGCCGGGCACCCTCGCCTTCTTGGCCAAGGCCTCGATCTGCTCCCATTGCGAAACCAGCCGCTCCACGTCTCGCTCGAGCTCCTCGGCGGTGATTTTCTCGGCCGCGGTGCGGACAATGATCCCGTGCTGTTTGGGCTTGCACCGGTCGAGCACCTTTCGGAGCCGCTTACGCTCTTTGTCGGGAAGCCGCTTGGATATGCCATAGGTCGTCGAGTTGGGCACCAGCACCACGAATCGACCCGGCAACGACACCTCCTGAGTCAGCCGGGCGCCTTTGTGGGCGATGGGATTCTTGGTGACCTGGCACAGAATGGTCTGGCGCACCTCCAGCAGGTTCTCGATGCGGGGCGACCCGTTGGAGGTCTCCATGTCTTCGGGGTCGAAAACCACATCGCCGCGGTACAGCACTGCGTTCTTCGGGGTACCGATGTCCACAAAAGCAGCCTCCATGCCGGGCAGCACGTTTTGGACCCGGCCCAGATAGATGTTGCCGTGGATCTCCCCCGCGTCGTCGGCCGGGCGGGAGACGTGGTGCTCGATCAGCGCCCGGCCTTCCAGCACTGCGATCTGAGTGGCTTCCGGGCGGACTTGGACCAGCATCATGTAGCGGCCCACCGGGCGACCCTTGCGGCGCCGACCTCGGCGTTGCTCCAAGGTCTTCTCGTCTAGCTCCACCGGCCCGTCGGACACCTGGTGCTCCACCGGCTGGACGGGACGGCTCCCGCCTCCCCGGCCC
>JAPYOC010000143.1 GCA_028278955.1 Candidatus Poriferisocius aerobius | reverse complement strand
CCCCCACTCCTGTCCCCACGCCCTATCCGGGTTGGGTCGACCCGGCCTCTGCCGGGCAGCCGGTCAGCGGGATGCCCGGACTGCTCACCTTCCGGGGCAATCCCACCCGCACCTTCTACGGCACTGGTCCTGCTCCGCAGGCGCCGGAGGTGCTGTGGCGCTTCACCGGCAACGCCGGGCGCGACCTGTGCTCGCCCACCTCCTGGGAGGGGGGCACCACCCTCTGGTGCGGCGCAGGCTGGACCGGCCAGCCCGCGGTGGTCGAGTGGGATGAGCGCACCTGGGTGATCGCAGGGACCTACGCCCCTGCGGTCTACTTCCTCGACGCCGCCACCGGGGAGCAGCTGCGGCCCGAGTTCGTGGTGGGCGACCTCATCAAGGGATCGGTGACCGTCGACCCCGACGGCTACCCCCTGGTGTACTTCGGAGCGCGCGACAACTACTTCCGCATCATCGCCTTCGACCGGCCCGAGCCGGTCGAGCTGTGGTCGGTGCACGCCACCGACATGTCCCCGGTGCTGTGGAACGACGACTGGGACGGCGCCGCGCTGGTGCTGGACGACTACCTGTTCCAAGGCGGGGAGAACAGCCACTTCTTCATCGCCAAGCTCAACCGCGGGTTCGGCCCCGACGGCTTGGCCACCGTGGACCCCGAGATCGTGTTCAGCAGCCCCGGCTGGGACGACGAGCTGCTCGCGGCGGTGGCCGACGGCAACGTGTCCATCGAGGGCGGCATGACCGTGGTGGGCAACACCTTGTACTTCGCCAACTCCGGCGGGCTGGTGCAGGGCTGGGACATCGCCGGGCTGGTCGACGGTCAGGACCCGGAGCGGGTGTTCCGCTATTGGGCGGGCGACGATGTGGACGCCACTGTGGTGGCCGATGGGGAGGGCCATTTGTACGTCGGGGTGGAATACGAGCGGGGCAACTCCCGCAGCCGGGAGCTGGGCCAGGTTCTCAAGCTCGACCCCTCGGCCGACGACCCGTTGGTGTGGGGCACGGACCTCCGCAATGCGGCGATCGACGGAGTGTGGGGCACTCCGGCGCTGACCGACGAGATGGTCTACGCGCCCACCAACGCCGGCTTCTTGTACGGATTGCGAGCCGACACCGGTGAGATTGTGTGGCGAAAGGCGTTGGCCGGCCCGGTGTGGTCGTCGCCGGTGGTTGTCGACGACCTGCTCATCCAAGCCGATTGCGGCGGAACCATCCACGCCTACGACATCTCCCAGCCCCGGGTTGAACCGCCCGAGGCGTGGCGCCTCTCACTGGGCGGCTGTGTGGAGGCCACCCCGGCGATGTGGGATGGAATCCTCTACGTCGCCGCCCGAGACGGCGGCTTCTACGCCATCGGCGACCGCTGAGACGAAAGGAGAGGCCCTGTGACCCGACTGGGAATCATCGGACTGGGCGACATGGGCGGCGCTATCGCCGAGGGGGTGCTCGCCGGCCAGTGGGATGACGAAGTGGCCGTGGTGGGCTACGACGTCTCCACCGAGGCCGTGGACCGTTTCGCCCAGCGGGGCGGCACGCCGGCCGCGTCGGTGGCGGAGCTGGCCCGCGCGGTGGATCTGGTGGCGGTGGTGGTGATCGACGACGCCCAGGTGCGCCAGGTGTGCTCGGGCGACGACGGGGCCATCGCCGGGGCGGCCGATTCGGGGGCGCTGGTGGCCGTTCACTCCACCGTTCGGCCCGCCACGGTGATCGAGCTGGCCGCCACCGCCGCCGAAGTCGGGGTGGCGCTGATCGATGCCCCCGTCACGGGCGGCGCTGCTTCGGCTCGCAGCCGGGATCTGGTGGTGTTCTGCGGGGGCGATGAGGCCCACACCGACCAGGGCCGCCCCCACTTCGAGCGCTACGGCGGCATGGTGGCCAACGTCGGCCCGCTGGGCGCCGCGTTGAAGGCCAAGGTGATCCGCAACCTCATCACCTACGCCGAATTGGCCGTGGCCTACGAGGCGATTGCGCTGGCCGCGGCCGCCGGAGTGGACCTGAAGGCGTTTGCCGACATCGTGACCTATTCCGACCGCAACATCGGCCCCCACCTGGGTGTGTTCACCCGGCCGATCGTCTACCCGCCTCCCGCTATGGGCGGCAGCTTCACCCAGGTCGCCCACAAAGACCTGAGTGGCGCGCTGGCCCTGGCCGAGGAGCTGGGTGTTGAGCTGCCCATCACCGCGCTCGTCGATCGCCGCATCGACGCCGCGTTCGGCGAGTAGCCGAGCTGGGGCTGTCGGGCCAGCAGGCCTGAGGCTGGCCGGCTAGCCGAAGGTAACCGTTCCGGCGTCGAGCACCACACGGTCGCCCACCCGGGTCTGGAACCGGGCTGAGCCGCCGCCCTCGTCCCATAGGCAGACGTCGAGGGTCTCGCCCGGCAGCACCGGGGAGGAGAAGCGGCCGTGCATCGAGGTGAAGCGGGCCGGGTCGCTGTCGCACAGCGTGTGCAGCAGCGCCCGACCGGTGAAGCCGTAGGTGCACAGGCCGTGCAGGATCGGGGTGTCGAATCCGCCGGCAGCGGCGAACGAGGGGTCGGAGTGCAGCGGGTTGCGGTCGCCGTTGAGGCGGTAGAGCAGCGCTTGGTCGGAGCGGGTCTCATAGGTGACCACGTGGTCGGCGTCGCGCTCGGGCACCTTCGGCGGGCTGGCCGGTCCACGGTCGCCGCCCCAGCCCCCTTCGCCTCGGATGAACAGCGAGGTGGTGGTGGTGAACAGGGGCTGGTTGTCGGCGGTGTCGGTGGTGTCGGTCTCCAACACCACCAGGGCGGCTTTGCCCTTGTCGTAGATGCCGGCAACCCGGCTGACCGAGCTGACTGAGGCTTCCACGGGAAGCGGCTTGTGCAGGGTGAACCCCTGCTCTCCGTGGACCAGCAGGGCGGGGTTATAGGTGCCGATCTTGGCCAGAGGGCTGTTCGGGCCGCCCAAGCCGCCGCCCAGCACCACGCACATGGTGGGCAGGGCCTTCTGCTCCACGTCTTTGGTGTTCTCGGTGGTGAACTCCAGTTCGAATCCGGTGGGATCGGTCATTCCGGCGCCGACGCCGAGGGCGTAGAGCAGGGCATCTTTCGACTGCCAGCTCGAAGCATGAGGGTCGCTTTCAGCGCCGACGGCGGCAGGGTCGATGGGCATAGGGGCTCCTAGAGGGGGTCGGGGTTCTCGGGCGCCTGTTGGCACCGTGATGCTGTTGGCACCATACCTTCAGCGCCGTGGCCCCCATCAATCAGCCAGGCGGCCCATTCCAGGCTAGGCCGACGCCCCCACCGGGCTGGACGGGGTGAACGCAGCGGGCAGGTGCTTGATGCCGTGGATGAACGCCGACGACAGAGGCACCGGCTGGCCGGTGGTGTGGATGTCGCCGATGCGGGTGAACAGCTCGCGGAACATCACCTTGATCTGTCGGCGGGCCAGATGCGCGCCGAGGCAGAAATGGGGTCCGGGCCCGCCGAAGCCGATATGGGGATTCGGGTCGCGGCGCACGTTGAACCGGTGCGGGTCGACGAACACCGAGGCATCCCGGTTCGCGCAGATGTAGCTCATCGCCACCATGTCGCCCTCCTCGATCCTCTGGCCCTCGAGCTCGGTGTCGCACAGAGCGGTTCGGCGCATGTAGGAGACGGGGCTGGCGAACCTCACGATCTCCTCCACCGCGCCGGCGGCCACGCCCTCGAAATCCTCTGTCCAGATGCGCCGCTGGTCGGGGTGGTCGGTGAGATACACCAGCCCCCAGCTTGTGGAGTTCCGGGTGGTCTCGTTGCCGGCCACCACCAGCAGGACGAAGAAGCTGGCCAGCTCGGCACGCGTGAGCCGCTCGCCGTCCACCTCGGCGTTGACGAGGATGCTGGTCAGGTCGCCGGAGTCCACCCCCACCTTCGACTCCGCCACCTCGTCCATAAGCTCGGTCAAGGCGGCGCCGGCGGTGAGGATGGCGGTGATCAGGTCGGTCGAGTCGGGCACGTACTCGTCGTCGGCCGCGCCGAGGATCACGTTCGTCTGGTCGAACACGAAATCGTGCTCAGACGCGGGGATCCCCATGAGGTCGCACACGATCCGCAGCGGCAGGCGGGCGGCCACCTCGGTGACGAAGTCGCACTCGCCCTGCTCGCACACCTCGTTCACGATCAGCCTGGCCTGCTCGCAGATCGAGCTGTCCAGCCGGTCGAGCATCCGGGGTGTGAACCCCGCCGACACGAGCCGTCTCAGACGGGCGTGGCGGGGATCGTCCATGGCGATGATCGAGTTGAAGTACTCGTTGAACTCCGTCGGGAAGTCGTTGATGGTCACCCCGGACGACGAGGAGAAGACCTGCGGGTTGCGGGACATCTCGAGGATGGTGGCGTGGCGGGTGACGAGCCAGGCGCCCGGCGTCCGCACGCTCTGCAGATCGCCGGTGAACTCGAACCCGGGGTAGAACGTGAGCGGGCGTCCTCCCACCCGCTCCAGATCCTCGTCCACCGCCCGGCGGTCTCGCCTCCAAAAGG
>JAPYOC010000142.1 GCA_028278955.1 Candidatus Poriferisocius aerobius | reverse complement strand
GCCCAGCTCCGCACCATCCGGGTGTTGCGCGACGAGCAGTTCGACGTGCTCCACCTCCACGAGCCCCTTGCCCCCGGCCCCACCAACACGGCGGCGGTGATGAAGTCGGCGCCCCTGCTCGGCACCTTCCACCGAGCGGGCCACAGCACCGCCTACCAGTACCTGCGCCCGATTGTGCGAGCGGTGGCCAACCGGCTGGACCATCGGTGCGCGGTGTCCGAAGACGCCCGACGGCTGGCCCAGGGGCAGCTGGGCGGCCAGTACGAGGTGGTCTTCAACGGGGTGGAGCTCGACGCCCCCTCGGCCGAGCCCATTGCCGCTTCTGACCCCACCATCTTCTTCGTGGGCCGCCACGAACCCCGCAAGGGGTTGGATATCCTCATCGATGCCCTCCAGCACTTGCCCGATGAGGTTCGGCTGTGGGTGGGGGGCCACGGGCCCGAGACCGAGGGTCTTCGGGCCCGCGCTGTCCATGACCCCCGGGTGGAGTGGTTGGGCCGCATCTCCGACGCCGAGAAGCAGGCGCGCCTGCGGGGGGCCGACGTGTTCTGCGCCCCGTCCCTGTTCGGCGAGTCTTTTGGCGTGGTGTTGCTGGAGGCGATGGCGGCGAGGACTCCGGTAGTGGCCTCCGAGCTGGATGCCTACGCCATCGTGGCCCGACCGGAGCGCGATGCACTGCTGTCGGCGCCCGGTGATCCTGTCGCCCTGGCCGCTGCGCTGAAGCGGGTGCTGTTCGACCAAAGCGCCGCCGCTGCTTTGGTGGCTTCGGGGCTGGACCGGGCCCAGCAGTTCTCCATGGACACCCTGGCCGAGCGCTATATCGAGATTTACGCCGACCTGGCCGCCCGCCGACCGGTTCGCGTCCCCCGGCGGTTCCCGCAGCCGGTGCTAGAGCGAGAGGACGCCAAATGAGCACCGGTCAGAGGCGAGCCGCTGTCGTCCTGGGCGTTTCGGGCCTCGCTGTCGCGTCGGCGGCGTCGGCGGTGCTCGTCGTGTTCGGGCTGCCCTGGCCTGTCGGCGCGGCGGCCGGCGCGGCGGCCGGCGCGGCGGCCGCCGTCGGGTTGCACCTGGGGGCCTGGCGCATGCTGCTGCGACTCACCGGCGGCAGCGGCCTCGGCGGGCCGGTCGAGGCCGCGCTGGAGAATGTGCTGGAGGGCCTTTGCGTCAGCCACGGCCTCAGCACCCCGGAGCTGCGGATCATCCACTCCCCCCTGGTCAACTCCCTGGCCGCGGCCCGCACCCCCGCCCACGCCGCCATCGTGATTACCACCGGCGCGGTGGAGCAGCTCGAGCGCATCGAGCTGGAGGGGCTGCTGGCCCATCACCTGTGCCGGATTCGCCGGGGCGACGCCGCCATTGAGACCTTGGCCGGGGTGCTCTTGGCCTGGCCGCTGACCGCGGTCGGCTGGCTTCGCCGCCGGGTGATGGACCGGGTGCTGCCCCCGGGCCGGGGCCTGGCCGCCGACTTCGAGGCGGTGTCGCTCACCCGATATCCCCCCGGCTTGCTCTCAGCGTTGATGACGCTTTCTCGCCACGGCGCTCGGGTACCATCGCCTACCGTGGCCGCGCTGCATATGTGGATCTACGATCCCGACTGGGGGGTCGCCGATGCCGTCCGCCATCCCGGGCTGGACACTCGAATCGCCGCGCTGAACGAGCTTTGATGCGCCGCACGCCGCCGGCCGAGGGCATCTCCGGGCCCCGAAAGATCGCCGCTGTTGCGCTGGGTGCCATCCTGCTTGCCGCTGCTTGCGGCGGCTCCAACGGGAGCGACGGGGCAAGCGGCACCACGGGGACGAGCACCGCCGGATCAGCGTCGGTGGCAACGAGCAGGCCCGACGACAGGGGCGGTCTGGGATCGCCCGGCAGTTCGGCCGCGGCGCCGTCCGAAGGCGACGGCGGTGCCGTTGATCTGGGCGCTGCCAGATCCGACGCTCCCGGGTCTCCAGGGCCCGGCGACAACGCAGCCTCCGGCCCGCGGTCCGCGGCGGCCGCTCCAGCGCCGGGGCCTATCGAGCCGCTGACCGGCGAGCCGCTGGAGGATCCGTCGATACTGGATCGGCCCGCGCTGGCGGTGAAGATCGGCACCAGCAGCGTTGGCCGCCCGCAGACCGGCATCAACCAGGCCGACGTGCTCATCGAAGTGAGGGTCGAGACCATCACCCGCCTCATGGCGGTGTTCCACAGCCAGGATGCCATCTCGTTGGGCCCCGTGCGGTCAGCTCGCAGCTCCGACCCCGACATCTTGTCCAACTTCGGCCAGCCGGTGTTCGGCCATTCGGGGGCCAACCCCGGCGTGCTGCGGGAGATTTCCCAAGGCCAGTCCAGCGGCAAGCTCCATGAACTGCGCTGGGACAATCTGCCGACCGACTACTGGCGGGTTGGGGATCGAGTCGCGCCCTTCAATCTCTACACGGCAACCTCGGCTATCTGGGAGAACGCCCCACGCGCTTTGACGGCGCCTGAGCCGCTGTTCGACTATCGAGGCGACGGCGAGGCGCTCCCGGCCGGCGCTGAGCCGGTTCCCGGTGTGGAAATTCGGTACCTCGGCGGCACGGTCGTCCATTTCGCCTGGGACGGCGAAGCCGGCGGCTGGGCCCGCTGGCAGGACGAAACCCCCCATGTCGACATGGCCCGCCGCCCCGACGGCGCCCCCGACCCCGATGTCGCTCCGGTGCAGGTGACTCCGGCCAACGTGGTCGTGCTCCAGACCCGATACACCGGCAGCGTCGCCTGCTCGTACTGCCCGGAAGCCATAACCGTCGATCCCGACGGCGGGGTGGCCCTGGTATTCACCGGCGGTCACATGATCCGGGGCCGGTGGTCCCGCCCGTCGGCCGACCAGCCGTGGCAGGTGACCGACAACGACGGCAACCCGGTGCGCCTCGCCCCCGGCCAGACCTTTGTCGCGCTGCCGGGGGGCGACGTCTTGGTGATGGTCGAAGACTTCGCCGAGCACTTGCTCCAGAATCGCTCGTCGTCGTAAACCCGTATCGTGTTCTCGGCGCGATTGGGCCTAAACTGCCCCTCATGGCTACCGAGTCGATGACGGGCCGCGAAACGGGCACCCCACTGGTCAAGCGGGGGCTGGCTGAGATGCTCAAGGGCGGCGTCATCATGGATGTGGTCACCCCGGAACAGGCCAAGGTGGCCGAGGATGCCGGGGCGGTGGCGGTCATGGCCCTGGAACGGGTGCCCGCCGACATCCGACGCGACGGCGGGGTGGCGCGCATGAGCGACCCCGAGATGATAACGGGCATTAAGGAGGCGGTGACCATCCCGGTCATGGCCAAGGCCCGCATCGGCCATTTCGTGGAAGCCCAGATCCTCGAAGCCCTCGACGTGGACTACATCGACGAGAGCGAGGTGCTGACCCCCGCAGACGAGGCCCACCATATCGACAAGTGGGCGTTCACCGTTCCGTTCGTGTGCGGGGCCACCAGTTTGGGGGAGGCGCTGCGGCGCATCTCCGAGGGGGCGTGCATGATCCGCTCCAAGGGCGAGGCCGGCACCGGCAACATCGTGGAGGCCGTCCGCCACCTCCGCTCGATCATCGGCGATATCCGCAAGGTGGCCCGAGCCGACTCCGCCGAGCTGTACGACTGGGCCAAACAGCTCCAGGCCCCGCTGCCGCTGGTGCGGGAGGTGGTCGACACCGGCTGGCTCCCGGTCCCCCTGTTCTGCGCTGGCGGCGTCGCGACGCCCGCCGACGCCGGACTGGTCATGCAGCTCGGCGCCGAGGCGGTGTTCGTGGGCTCGGGGATCTTCAAGTCCGCCGACCCCGGGCCCCGGGCCAAGGCCATTGTGGAGGCGGCCACCAACTATCGCGATCCTCACATCCTGGCCAAGGTCAGCCGCGGCCTCGGCGAGCCCATGGCTGGCCTGGAGATCGGCGGCCTCGATACCCGGCTGGCCGACCGCGGCTGGTAGCCGCCGCTGAGCGTGCAGCAGGTCGAAGCACCACCCCGAGACGGGGAGCCTCCGGGTGACGGTCCAGACGGGATCGTCGGCCCGTAGGCCAGCGGGAATCCGGACATGAAGATCGGGGTCTTGGCCCTTCAGGGCGCATTCGGGCTTCATGAGCGGGTTTTCAACCGAATCGGGGTGACCGCATTCCAGGTCCGCACCGCCCAAGAGCTGGCCGAGGCCGACCGCCTGGTCATCCCCGGCGGGGAGTCCACCGCCATCTCCAAGCTGCTGGACGCCAACGGCCTGACTGCCCCGCTGGCCGACCGCCTGGCCGGCGGCTTGCCGGTGCTGGGGACCTGCGCCGGGCTGATCCTCCTCGCTGCCGAGGTGGTGGACGGCTATCCCGGACAGCACTGCTTCGGTGCCGTGAATGTGGCCGTGAGGCGCAACGGCTACGGCCGTCAGTCGGAGTCGTTCAGAGCCAAGATCGACGTGGGCGGGTGGGAACCGGCATTTCCCGGCGTGTTCATCCGAGCCCCGGTGGTCGAGTCGGCCGGCCCGGAAGTAGAGGTGCTGGCCGAATTGGCCGGGCGCCCGGTGCTGTGCCGGCAGGGGGCGGCGGTGGTGTCGTGCTTCCACCCCGAACTGGCCGAGGACGATCGCGTCCACCGCTGGTTCGCGGAACTGCAATAGGGGAGGGATCCAATGTCGGGACATTCCAAGTGGGCCACCATCAAGCACCGCAAGGGGGCGGCCGACAAGCGCCGGGGCAAGCTGTTCGCCAAGCTGATCCGCCAGGTAGAGGTGGCCGCCCGCGAGGGCGGGGGCGACCCCGACGCCAATCCCACCCTTCGCACCATGTTCCAGAAGGCCAGGGACAACTCCGTGCCCCTCGACACCATCGAACGGGCCGTCAAGCGGGGAACGGGCGAGCTTGACGGGGTGGCCTATGAATCGGTGTTCTATGAGGGGTACGCCCCCGGCGGCGTGGCCCTGTACGTGGAGACGCTGACCGACAACCGCAACCGGACCAGCTCGGAGGTTCGGGCGCTGTTCAGCCGCAACGGAGGATCTCTGGCCGAACCCGGCGCGGTGGCCTGGCAGTTCGAGCGCAAGGGGGTGGTGATTCTGGACCGCTCGGTGGACGAGGACGAGCTGATGGCCGCCGCCCTCGACGCCGGAGGCGAGGACTTGGCCGACGAGGGCGACACCTGGCGGCTCACCTGCCACCCCTCCGACCTGTCGGCCATGCGCGAATCCTTGTCCGGGACCGGCATCGCCTTCACGTCGGCCTCCTCCACCATGCTGGCGACCTCGGTGGTGGGCGTGGACAGCGCCGAAGCCGCCCGAGCGGTCCTCCGCCTCATCGACGCCCTCGACGACCACGAAGACGTCCAAGACGTGTACGCCAACTTCGACATCCCCGACGACATCCTCCAAGCCGCCGCCAGTTGAGGCGCCCTCTGGTTGGCGGCGCAGGTCCTCGTTTCGCCCGGTCAGTCGAACAGGTTGGACTGGTCGGCGGCGCTGGGCGGCGGCGCCAAGCCCAGATGCTGCCAGGCCGTCGGGGTGGCCACTCGGCCTCGGGGGGTCCGCATCAGCAGCCCCTGTTGGATAAGGAACGGCTCGTACACGTCCTCCACCGTCTCGGGCGGTTCGCTCACGCTGATGGCCAGGGTGGACAAGCCCACCGGCCCCCCGCCGAACCGCTCGCACAGGGCCGACAAGATGGCCCGGTCGAGCTTGTCGAGCCCGGCCTCGTCGACGCCGAACAGGTTCAACCCCGCAGCCGCCGTTTCGTGGTCGATGGCCCCGTCGGCCCGAATCTCGGCATAGTCTCGCACCCGGCGCAGCAGGCGATTGGCGATTCGCGGGGTGCCCCGGGACCGATGGGCGATCTCGGCCGCGCCGGCCTGATCAACCCGGATGTCGAGGATGCCGGCCGCCCGGGCCACGATGGCCTCCAAGTCCGCAGGCGAGTAGTAGTCGAGCCGGGACACCAGCCCGAAGCGATCCCGCAGCGGTCCGGTGATGAGGCCGGTGCGGGTCGTGGCCCCCACCAGGGTGAACTTGGCCAGATCGAGGCGCACCGACTGGGCCGCCGGCCCCTTGCCCAGCACAATGTCCACGTTGAAGTCCTCCATGGCCGGGTACATCACCTCCTCGACGATGCGGGGCAGGCGGTGGATCTCGTCGATGAACAAGACGTCGCCGTCCTCCAGCTTGGACAAGATGGCGGCCAGATCGCCCGCCCGCTCCAGCGCCGGCCCCGAAGACACGTGCAGGCCGGCATCCATCTCCCGGGCGATGATGTGGGCCAGCGTGGTCTTGCCCAAGCCCGGGGGCCCCGCGAACAGCAGGTGGTCGGAAGGCTGCGACCGGGCCCGAGCTGCGCCCAAGATGATGTGAAGGTGCTCCTTCAGCTCCGGCTGGCCCACGAACTCGTCCAGTCGGCCGGGCCGCAACCCCGGCTCGGCCGCCGTGTCCTCGGGCAGCAGCGCTCCGGCCAGCAGCTCCTCCCTCTGGCTCACAATCGGCTCGCAAGCGTGCCCGCAGCGGGCCCACAGGCCCTCTGCAGGCGGGCTCGGGCCTGCATTCGCCGCCGGCTCACGATCCCGAGGCCAAGTGCCGCAAGGCTTCTTTGAGCAGTGCCCCCGAATCGCCGTCGGCGGGCAATGCGGCGACGGCGCCTCGAACTTCCTCGGCGCTGTAGCCAAGCTCGCCCAGCGCTTGGCGGACCACGCTGCGGGGATCGGCCGGCGCTGGGCCCGGCGGCCGGCCCGAGGCCACTGCGGAGGCCACGTCGCCGATGTCGAGGCGGGACTTGAGCTCCACCAACAGCCGGGCCGCGGTCTTCCTCCCCACTCCGGGGACGGCGCACAGGGCGTCGATGTCGTCGGCGGCCAGAATGCCGGCCAACTCCGAGGGCCCGTAGATCGACAAGATGGCCATGCCCATCGCCGGCCCCACGCCGTGAGCCGAAATGAGCCCCTCGAAGACCCGGCGCTCGTCGGGGGCTTCGAATCCGTAGAGGGCCTGGGCGCCATCTCGGATGTGGTGGTGGATGTGCAGCACCACATCCCGGCCCAGTTCTCCCATCGCGGCCGAGGTGTCCGGCGATACCGTCACGCGGTAGCCGACGCCCGCGGCCTCCACGATCACCTCGTCGGAGTCTCGCAGGGCCAGCGTGCCCCGGAGCAGTCCGATCACATCGCCGCCTGGATCCGGGAAGCGGCCGGGCGGTGGGCCAGATGGCAGAGCGCAACCGCCGCAGCGTCGGCGGCGTCGACCGGCTTGAGAGGGTGGAGCAGGCCCAGCAGCGTCTGCACCATCTTCCCCATCTGCTCCTTGTCGGCGCCGCCCCAGCCGGTGACCGCCTTTTTTATCTGCGTGGGCGAATACTCGAAAACCTCAGTGCCCGCCCCCGCCGCCGCGGCCATGGCCACCCCGCTGGCCTGTCCCACTCCCATGGCGGTGCGGACGTTCACCTGGAACAGCACTTGTTCCACCGCCACCGCATCCGGGCGGTGGGCGCCCATCAGGTCGGCCAGCTCGTTTTGGAGCTCGTACAGCCGCCGGGGAAGGGGATCGTCCTTGTCGGTGCGGATGACCCCGGCGGCCACCGCCTCGGTGACGCGCCCCTTCTGGCGGACGACGCCGTAACCGCAGCGCGACAGGCCGGGGTCGACTCCCATCACCAGCATGGCCCTCAAACTACCGGGCTGGTGCAACGGTTTTCGGCATGGGGTCTTCTGTCGGTTAGAAACAAGCCATGCTGACCGAGGAGCTGGACTACGAACTGCCTCAATCAGCCATCGCCCAGCATCCGGCCGAGCCCCGGGACAGCTCGCGGCTGTTGGTGGATCGCGGGCCGGCCGCTTTGCCCCAACACTGCTTGAGCAGGGACCTGCCCGAGCTGGTCGGGCCCGGCGATGTGCTGGTGGTGAACGACAGCCGGGTGATGCCCGCCCGGCTGCGGCTCCGCAAGGCCACCGGTGCCAGGGTGGAGGTCCTGCTGCTGGAACCGGGCGCCGACGGCTGGTGGAGTGCGCTGGTGCGCCCCGGCCGCCGGGTGCCGCCGGGCACCACGCTTCGGTTCGAGGGGGCGGCGGTTATGGAGGTGGGGGAGGCCGTCGGCGATGGCGGTCGGCGCTGGGTGAGGCCCCTCGGCGATCCCGACGCCCTCATGGCCCGGGCCGGAGAGGTGCCGCTGCCGCCCTATGTGACCGGGGCGCTGGCCGACCCCGAGCGCTATCAGACGGTCTACGCCCGCCGGCCGGTGTCGGCCGCCGCGCCCACCGCCGGGCTCCACCTCACCGAAGCAGTGCTGGACCGCTGCCGAGCAGCCGGGGCGGAGGTGCGCGCTCTGGAGCTGGCCGTGGGCACGGCCACGTTCACCCCGGTTTTGGCGGAGAGCCTTGAAGGCCACGTCATGCACACTGAGGCGTACCGGATTCCCGAGGCCACGCTGGCCGCCTGCGCAGAGGCTGAGCGGGTGGTGGCGGTGGGCACCACCGTGGTGCGGGCACTGGAGTCAGCCGCGGCCACCGGATCGGCCCGCGCCCGAACCGACCTGTTCATCAAGCCACCGCACCGGTTCGCGGCAGTGGGCGCCATGCTCACCAACTTCCATCTGCCCCGGTCCAGCCTGCTGGCCCTGTTGGCCGCCTTCATCGGCCCCCGCTGGCGGGATATCTACGCCGTCGCCCTCGCCGAGGGCTACCGCTTCTGTTCTTTGGGGGATGCGATGTTCTGCAGCAAGGGCGACGGCCAGTGACTCTCCGGTTCGAGGTGCTGGCCCGAGACGGGCGGGCCCGCAAAGGGCGCCTGTCCACGCCGAGGGGGTCGTTCACCACCCCCTGCTTCATGCCGGTGGGCACGCGGGCTGCGGTCCGAACCCTCGACACCGCCGACCTCGAAGCTCTCAAGCCCCCGGTGGTGCTGGCCAATGCCTACCACTTGATGATGCGGCCCGGCCCCGGGCTGGTGGAGCAGATGGGCGGCATCCACGGCTTCACCGGCTGGTCGGGCCATGTGCTCACCGACTCGGGCGGGTACCAGGTGTTCTCCCTCGATCCCAAAGTGGACGACCACGGCGCGGTGTTCCGCTCGGCCTACGACGGCTCGACCCATCGCCTCACCGCTGAAGGCGTGGTGGACGTGCAGCTCCAGCTCGGCGCCGACATCCAGATGGCACTCGACGTGTGCCCGCCTTCGGACGCCCCCGAGGCCGTGCTGCGCCTGGCGGTGGACCGCACAGCGGCCTGGGCGGCCCGAGCCCGCCGCCGCTTCTTGGAGGCAGGCGGCCCCGACGCCGGGGCCAGCCAGTTCGGCATCGTCCAAGGCGGCATCGACCCCGCTCTGCGGGTGCGGAGCGCAGCCCGCACCACCGAGGTGGGTTTCGACGGCTATGCGGTGGGCGGCCTGTCGGTGGGGGAGAGCACCCTTCAGATGATGGAGGCGCTGGAGGCCACCGTCTGTTGCCTGCCCGAGAGCCGGCCCCGCTACTTCATGGGGCTGGGCGATCCGGTCGGGTTGGTGGAGTGCGTGGCTTTGGGCGTGGACATGTTCGACTGCGTGCTGCCCACCCGGCTGGCGCGCCACGGCACCGCCCTCACCTGGGAGGGTCGGCTCAACATCGCCAACGCCCCGTTTGCCGCCGACGACCGGCCGGTGGATCCCCACTTCCCGGACAGCCCCATCGCCCGCTACCCCCGGGCTTACATCCGGCACCTTTTCAATGTGGACGAGCCGTCGGCCGCCCGGCTGCTCACCCTCCACAACGTGGCCTGGCTGCTGGCCCTCATGGGCTCGGTCCAAGACGCCATCGCCGACGGCGTGCTCGACCGACTTCGCCATCGGGTGGCCGAGGCCTGGAACCGCCCCGTCGCGCAAAGCCAGCGGCCAGGGTCTTGACCCCTGAGGGCGGCCCGCCGAGTCGTCCGCCGGCTCGGTCTTCCAGTAGGGTTGGAAGCCTTGGCAATTCTCTTCCCTCTTCTGTTGATGCTCGTCGCCATGTACTTCTTCATGGTGCGCCCCCAGCAGCGCAAGGCCCGAGAGCACCGGGCGCTGCTCGAGTCCCTCGATCTGGGCGACGAGGTAATCACCGCGTCCGGCTTGTACGGGATGGTCACCGATTTCGACGGTGGCACTGTGTTCATCGAGATATCCGATGGCGTTGAGGTCAAGATCAGCCGCGACACCATCGCCAACAAGGTGGTGTATGCCGCCGATGTCGATGACGAAGAGGGCCAAGGCCCTCTCGTGAGTGGCGACTAATCGCATCCCCCCGTCATAATGAGCCGCCGTTCGCTGGTCTCGCTCCTCCTCATCGTGGCAGTGGCCGCCGGGCTGTTGGCGGCCTCGCTGGCCGTGGGCAACCGGCCCCTGCTGGGCCTCGACCTCAAGGGCGGGGTAGAAGTGGTGTTGGTGCCGGTGGACGACCCCGCCCGGCCGCTGGACATTACCGAGGGCGACTTGGACACCGCGGTCGACATCATCCGCGACCGCATCGACGGCCTCGGGGTGGCTGAGCCCGATGTGACCCGCCAAGGCGGCCGGGTGGTAGTGCAGCTCCCCGGCATCAGCGACCAGCAGCGGGCCATCGATGTGGTGGGCCAGACCGCAGAGCTGCGCTTCCGCCCGGTGTGCGCCGAGCTCCTCGCCGAGCCGCTCTCCCTCGACGGTCCCGAAGTCGAGCTTGCTCCCGCCGAACTGCCCTCCCCGGAGCTAGACGAGCGGGGATTGGCCCTGTGCCCCGTGGACGTCGATTACAACGCATTGGAGACTTCCCCGTCGGCTGAAGACGAGCTCGACCGCTTCGTGGTCTTGCCCGAGCGGAACCGAGACGGAGAAGTCGTCCGGCGCCTGCTGCTGGGCCCCTCCACCCTCACCGGCGCCGGGCTGTCTGGCGCCGACAGCTCATTTCGCGGGCAGTTCACGGTGGACGCCACCTTCAAAGGCGGCGACGGGGGGGCCGACGAGTTCGACGAGATCGCCGTGGAGTGCTTCTCCGGCACCGCCTACTGCCCGCCCAGCGCGGAGGGGCGCGGCCGGGTGGCCATCGTGGTGGACGGCAACGTGCAGTCTGCGCCGTTGGTCAATGCCGCCGATTTCGACGGCCAGGTGGCCATCACCGGCAACTTCTCCGAGCAGGAGGCCGACGACTTGGCCCTGGTGCTGCGCTACGGCGCTCTGCCCATCGAGTTCCAAGATCCCACCGACCCCCAAAGCGACAGCACCAGCCGGGCTGTGTCGGCCACCATCGGCGGTGATTCGCTGCGAGCCGGGGTCATCGCCGGCATCGTGGGGCTGGCGCTGGTGTTCTTGTACATGGTCGGCATGTACCGCTTGCTGGGCCTCGTCGCCATGTTGAGCCTGGGCGTGTCGGCCACCCTGCTGTGGGTGATCGTGGCCTGGCTGGGCGAGACCCAGGATCTGGCCTTGACCCTGGCCGGGGTCACCGGCCTCATCGTGTCTATCGGTGTGTCGCTGGACTCCAACGTCGTCTACTTCGAGCACCTCAAAGAAGACGTGGCCACCGGTCGCACCTTGCGCTCCAGCCTGGAACTGTCCTTCCCGGCGGCGTTTCGGACCATCTTCTGGGCCAACTTCGCCTCCCTCATCGCCGCGGTCATCTTGTACTGGCTCTCGGCTGGCTCGGTGCGGGGCTTCGCCCTCATGCTGGGCCTGGCCTCGGTGCTCGACTTGGTGGCCACCTACTTCTTCTTGCGGCCCTGCGCCTTGCTGATGTCGAGGTCGTCTTCCCTGATGGCCCACCCCCATCGCCTCGGCTTGCCCACGCCAGAAGAGGCCGCGGGCGCTGGAGGCACAGCACCATGAGCCGCGTGCTGCGCCTGTGGCGCAACCAGACCAGGGTTGACTTCCCCAAGCTCTGGAAGAGCGCCCTGCGGGTGTCCGCCGCCCTGATCCTCATCAGCATCGTGGCGTTGCTGGTGCGGGGGGTCAACCTCGGCATCGAGTTCGAGGGCGGCACTGTGTGGGAAGCCTCGGCGCCCGACGTGTCCACTGCGGATGTGCGCGACGCCCTGCGGGGCGTGGGCCAGGCCGACGCCAAGATCCAGTTTGTCGGCGGCGATGTGCTGCGGGTTCGGGCCGAGCTGGACGCCACCGACGCCTCCAGCGTTGCCGAGGTGTCCGCAGCTTTGGCCAACCTCACCGGCCAGAGCCTCGACGACATCAGCTTCAACTCCATCAGCGCCTCGTGGGGCGGCGAGATCACCGAGAAGGCCGTCCGGGCACTGATTGTGTTCTTCGTCGTGGTGGCCATCTACATCACCCTCCGGCTGGAGTGGCGGATGGCCCTGGCCGCCCTGGTGGCCGTGGCCCACGACATCGTCATCACCGTCGGCATCTACGCCCTGTTCCAGTTCGAGGTCACCCCGGCCACCGTGATCGCCTTCCTCACCATCATGGGCTACTCCCTGTACGACACCTTGGTGGTGTTCGACAAGAACCGCGACTACCAGCGGCGCTCGGCGCTGGTCGGGCGGGCTACCTACACCAGGATCATGAACACCGCGCTCAACACGGTGCTGCTGCGGTCGGTTAACACCACCATCACCTCGGTGTTGCCGGTGCTGTCGATGCTGGTCATCGGCGCGCTGGTGCTGGGGGCAGTCACCCTGGCCGAGTTCGCGGTGGCCCTGCTCATCGGCCTTTTGGTGGGTGCCTACTCATCGCTGTTCGTGGCCGCTCCGGCGGCCGCCTGGCTCAAGGAGCGCCAACCGGAATTCGCGGAGCTGCGGGAGCGCCTGGAGGCCCGGGCCCAGTCTCGGGGCACCTCGGTGCACGAGGTGGAGGACGTGGCGGTGGGCCCGTCGCCGTCGCGGCCCGCGGCCCGCCCCTCTGGCCATTCGCCCCGCCGCCCCTCGC
>JAPYOC010000141.1 GCA_028278955.1 Candidatus Poriferisocius aerobius | reverse complement strand
GAAAGTCGCCCGCAGCTCGGCGGCTGGGGTGACCGCAAGCCAGGGATCGCGGGTGCGATCCAGCCGCTGCTGAAGCTCCAAGGCGGCCTCGAAGAGGCGCTGATCCAGCTCCCGAGCGTTTCGGAGCTGCGTCACCGGAGCCTACGGGCGGGAGCGGGGGGAGGCCGGACGACGACAGCGCCCCCGACAGGGTTGTCGTCGCCATAGTGTTGTCGGATGCTCACAGGCGGAACGTTTTGGGAGATGGTGGAGCGGCGGGCGGAGTTGACGCCGGACGCTGCGATGATCATCGACGACCGGGATCGGGTGCTCACGTTTGCCGGGTATCGGGATGCGGCGTTGCGGGCGGCGGCGGGATTGGCCGAGTTGGGCGCGGGGCCGGGGGCGGCGGTGTCGTGGCAGCTGCCCACCCGTCTGTCCACGCTGGTGTTGCAGGCAGCGCTGGCCCGGCTGGGGGCGGTGCAGAACCCGATCATCCCAGTGTACCGGGAGCGGGAGGTGGGGTTCTGCGTTCGCCAGACCGGGGCTCGGCTGCTCTTGGTGCCGTCGGTGTGGCGGGGGTTCGACTACCAGGCCATGGCCAAGGAGATCGCCGCTGGGGTCGGCGGGCTCGATGTGGTGGTCTGCGACGGCGAGCTTCCCGAGGGCGACGTGTCGGTGCTGGACGGCATTCCTGTTCCCGATGACCCTGAGGAGATCCGGTGGCTTTACTACACGTCGGGCACCACGTCTGACCCCAAAGGCGCTCGCCACTGCGACACGTCGGTGACGGCATCGGGCGTCGCCATGGTGGAGCGCCAGCATGTTGCCGACGACGACAAATTCGGGCTGGCCTTCCCGTTCGCCCACATCGGCGGGGTGTCCAATCTGTCGGTGTCTTTGAGCTCGGGCTGCACTCTGGTGATCGCCGAGGCGTTCGACCCCGCCGAGGCCACCGCACTGTTCGCCCGCCACGATGTTACCCTGGTGGGCGGGGGGCCGGCTTTCTTCATGGCGTTTCTGGCTGAGCAGCGCAAACAGCCGGGCCGGTCGATCCTGCCGAAGCTTCGACTCTGCTCCGGCGGCGGCGCGCCCATGCCTGCGTCCCAGCACTATGAGATCCAATCCGAGATGGGGGGGCGGGGATGCGGCCATGCCTGGGGGATGACCGAGGCGCCGATCATCGCCCAGAACACCCCTGATGATCCCGACGAGAAGCTGGCTGAGACGGAGGGCCGTCCGCTGGCCGGGGCGGAGATCAAAGTGGTCGGCTTCGACGGGGCTCCGGCCGGTGTCGGCGCGGAGGGAGAGCTGTGGATCCGGGGCCCCATGGTGTGCCGGGGATATATAGACGAGGCGCTGACCGCGGCGGCGTTCGAAGGGGGTTGGTTCCACACCGGCGATGTGGGCTACCTGGATGCCGAGGGCTATGTGACACTGACCGGGAGGGTGAAGGACATCATCATCCGCAAGGGGGAGAACATCTCGGCCACCGAGATCGAAGACCTGCTGTTCGCTCACCCGAAAGTGGCTGATGCCGGGGTGATCGGGCTGCCCGACGAGCAGCGGGGGGAGCGGGTGTGCGCGGTGGTGGAGCTGGCGTCGGGCGCCGAAGGGCTCACCCTGGCTGAGGTGGGGGACTATTTCCGGGCGTCGGGGATCATGCCCCAGAAGATCCCCGAGCAGATAGAAGTGGTGGAATCGCTGCCTCGGAATGCGACTGGCAAGGTGCTGAAGCACGAGCTGAGGGCTCGGCTGAGCGACTAGAGCACCTGTTTGACCGCATGGATGGCGAGGCCGACGAGGGCGCCGATGAGGGTGCCGTTGATGCGGATGAACTGGAGGTCGCGGCCCACGCGGCGCTCGATGCGGGCGCTGGTGCCATCGGCGTCCCAGCGGGCCACGGTGCTGCCGATCACGTTGGCCACCTCGGCTTGGGCATGGCGGGCCAGCAGGCCTGCGGCGGAAACCAGCCAGCGGTCCACCCGGTGTTGGAGGGCGGTGTCGGACTGCAATGACTCGCCGGCGCGGGCCAGAACTTCCTCCACCCGGGCGGCCGGCCGCTGATTGGTTTGGAGGCGCTGGGCGTAGCGCCGCAGTCCGGCGTCGATGCGCAGGCGGAGTTCGTGGTCGGGGTCGCCGGCCATGTCGGCCAGCACTCCCCTCACCCCCCGGTGGAGCCGGTTGAAGATGTGGTGGTCGAGCATCTTGGGGGTGTAGGCGGGGGCCTCCTCTGCGATGCGGTCGCGCAGCACCTCGTAGTTGTCCACCAAGAAGCGGTCGGCCCGCTCCACGGCGGCATCGACTATCGGGCGGTGGTGGCCGCCTTCGACCAGCGATTCGAGCAGGCGGCCCAAGGCCGGGCCCGAAGCCGGCCCGGCATCGCTTTGCGCGGCGAGCCATTTGCCGAGGGCTTCGGCGGGGGCCCGGTCGGCCACCCATCGGGCGAGGTCGTCGGGGTCGAAGAAGTTGTCCTGCACGAATTCGCCCAGGCTGGCGCCGATGGCGTCTTTGCGCCGGGGGATGATGGCGGTGTGGGGGATGGGGATTCCCAGCGGGTGTTTGAACAGGGCGGTCACCGCGAACCAGTCGGCCAGACCGCCGATCATGGCCGCCTCGGCGGCGCCCTCCAAATAGCCGGCCCAGCCGTCGCCGTCGACAAGCAAGCGCATCGCCACAAACAAGACGGCGGCCGCCAGCAGCAGGCCGGTGGCCCGCTGCTGAGCCCGCCGGAGCGAGACCGGGGTGCCGACGGCCTCGCGTTGGGAGCGGCGCAGCGAGGACAGGTCGCTCAGGCGACCGTTTGGGGCATCCATGACCCGCGGATCAGCCCGGCCCATGGGTAGCGAAGCGGCTCGATGAGCTGGAACGGCCCGTCCATTCCGACATCGGTGGTGGCGGGCCTGCGGGGGGTGGCGGCCCGCAGCGCGGCCACCACCTCGGCAGGGTCGCCCTCGATCATGTGCAGGTCGACGGCGGTGTCGGGGGCGAATCGGGAGGCGAATGACGCCACCGCGTGCACGCCGTCAACCGCGACCGCGGCGGGGGTGTAGACGGCGCGGTGCCAATCTTGATCGCCCAGACCCCGGCGCAGCACCACATGGATGTCGGTGTGGGATATGTGGGGGATGTCGTCGGGATCGGCCCGCAGCGCCGGGTCGGCCACCGCCCAATCGAGGGCGAGGGCATCGCCGAGCCGCACGATCTTCTTCTCGTCGGGAAACATCCGGTCGGCGGCCACCAGCACCTCCCGGTACTCGGTCATGGCAGCCATCACCCCGTCCACGTCGCCGCACAGCCAGTAGATGGTGAGAAAGGCGCTGCGCCCGCCGGCAAACGCCTCATCGCAGCCATGGGGGCGAAGCTCGTGGTAGCTGGGCGGGGCCACATAGCGGCGGCCGTGCATCACATCGGCGAGGGCGATGTTGGGGGGCAGGTGCTCAAGGTCGTACCAGCGGTTCCAGCTTTCGATGACATCGGCGTCGCAGTCGAGGCCGGCGAAGATGATTCCGGTTGTCTTCATCGTTTCATGCTATGACGCTGGGGTGGAGTTCGTTCTGACGGCACGTTCGCTTGGCTGGTGGTCGCCGGTAGCCGAGTGGGCTGATTGATGGAGTTCGTTTCACTGGATGGCGGGTCGTTCCTCATGGGCACCGAGGAGGTGTGGTTCGAGGGCGACGGCGAGGGTCCGGTGCGGGAGGTGGTGCTGACGCCGCACCAGATCGGTGCCACCGCGGTGACCAACGCCGAATTCGCGGCGTTTGTGCAGGCCACCGGGCATGTGACCACAGCTGAGCGGGCAGGGTGGTCGTTCGTGTTCGCCGGCCTGCTGCCCGACGACTTCCCCCTCACCCGAGGGGTGGTGGGCGCCGAGTGGTGGCGCCAGGTGGAGGGAGCGTGCTGGTGCAGGCCCGAGGGCCCGCAGTCGTCGGCGGAGGAGCGGGCCAACCACCCGGTGGTGCATGTGTCATGGTTCGACGCCGCCGTCTGCGCGGCATGGCACGGGGCCCGGCTGCCCACCGAAGCCGAGTGGGAATACGCCGCTCGGGGCGGGCTGGTGCAGGCCCTGCTGCCGTGGGGCGATGAGATGAGCCCCGACGGGCGCCCCCGGCTCAACATCTGGGAGGGCGAGTTCCCCAGCCACAACACCGCCGAGGACGGCTACGTGGGCACCGCCCCAGTGGATCAGTACGAGCCCAACGGGTTCGGCCTCTACAACTGCTCGGGCAACGTGTGGGAGTGGTGCGCCGACTGGTTCGACAACCGTTTCCCTTCTGAGCGGCCCCTGGTCGATCCGGCGGGGCCGCCCCAGGGTCGGTCTCGGGCCATTCGGGGCGGCTCATACCTGTGCCACGACTCCTACTGCAACCGCTATCGGGTGGCCGCCCGTCATGCCAACGAACCCTCGTCTGCCACCGGTCACATGGGTTTTCGGCTGGCCGCCGACGCGGGGGCAGCGCCGGGGCCGGGC
>JAPYOC010000140.1 GCA_028278955.1 Candidatus Poriferisocius aerobius | reverse complement strand
TCTCCGGAGAGGAGGTGGGCCGGCCCCTCGGCCCCCAACTCCACCAGCCGGCCCACCTCCTCTCCGGAGATGGTCTCGTGCTCCAGCAGCGCCCGGGCCACCAGGTCCAGGCCGTAGCGGTGTTGGGTGAGCACCTCCCGGCAGCGGTTCTCGTGGGTTCGCAAGATGTCGGCGACCTCCTCGTCGATCACCCGGGCGGTCTCGTCGCTGTACTCGCGATTAGTCATCATCTCATCGCCCAAGAACACCTGTCCCGAGCTGCGCCAGGCCATCGGCCCGATGCGGTCGCTCATTCCCCACTCGCGCACCATGCGGCGGGCGAACTCGGTGGCTCCGGCCAGATCGTCGGCCGCGCCGCTGGACGACACGCCGAACACCAGCTCCTCGGCGATGCGCCCGCCCATGCGCATCACCAGCATGTCGTCGAGGTAGTCGCGCCGCAGCGTGTGGCGGTCTTCCTCGGGGAGCGTCATGGTTACCCCCAAGGCCATGCCCCGGGGGATGATGGTAACCTTGTGCAGCGGGTCGGCGTGGGGCAGAACCGAGGCGCACACCGCGTGGCCGGCTTCGTGGTAGGCGGTGATCTGGCGCTCCTCCTCGGACAAGGCCATGGACTCCCGCCGCTGTCCCATGAGCACTCGGTCGCGGGCGTTCTCGAAATGGCTCATGCGGATCTGCTCGGAGTCGCCCCGCACCGCGAACAGCGCGGCCTCGTTCACCAGGTTGGCTAGGTCGGCGCCGCTCATCCCCGGCGTCCCCCGGGCGATCATCGGCAAGTCGACGTCGGCGGCGATCTTCTTAGACCGGACGTGGACGTTGAGGATCTGCAAGCGGTCGTCGGCCTCGGGCAGGGGCACCACCACCTGGCGGTCGAACCGCCCCGGGCGCAGCAGCGCGGGGTCCAAGATGTCGGGACGGTTGGTGGCGGCCATCATCACGATCCCCTCGGTGGCCTCGAAGCCGTCCATCTCGGCCAGCATCTGGTTGAGGGTCTGCTCCCGCTCGTCGTGGCCCCCGCCTAAGCCGGCGCCCCGCTTGCGGCCTATGGAGTCGATCTCGTCGATGAAGATGATGGCCCGCCCCATCTTCCGGGCCGATTGGAACAAGTCCCGCACCCGGCTGGCCCCCACTCCGACGAACATCTCCATGAAGTCCGATCCGGTCACCGACAGGAACGGAACCCCGGCCTCGCCGGCCACCGCCCGGGCGATGAGCGTCTTGCCGGTGCCCGGCGGGCCCACCAGCAGCACCCCTTTGGGGATGCGGGCCCCGATCTGGGCGAACTTGTCGGGATGCTTCAGAAAGTCGACAACCTCGACGATCTCCTTTTTGACCCCCTCGTATCCGGCCACGTCTTCAAAGGTGGTTCCGGGCCGCTCGGTGGTGTAGGTCTTGGCCTTCGACCGCCCGATGGACATGATCCCGCTCATCTGGCCCTGGGCCCGGCGCTGGAACCACCAGAAGATCAAGAAGATCAGCCCCACCGGAATCAGCAGGGGAAGGATGCTGGCCCAGATACTGCTCCGGGGGGTGTGGAACTCGAAGGTGGGGATGGTGGCCCGCAAGTCTTGTTCCACCTGCTCGCCCAGCGGGTTGGGCCCGGTGGTGTGGAACTTGGCGCCGTCGATCATTCTTCCCTTGATGCCGCCGGTGTTGTTGTTGTACTCCGCCTCCTCGATCTGGTTGAGCTGGGCGGTTTCCACGAACTCCCGGAACGAGATCTCCTCGCCCTTGTCGTCGCCGCGGAACACGTTGGAGAACAACAGGGCGGCCAGGAGGCCCAGCACCACGAACCACACCCAGCGGGGCATCCGGCTTTGCGGAGACGTCTGCTGGCCCGGCCCGCGCTCAGGGTCCCGCCGCTCGGGTGGAGGCGGCGGCGGAGGCGACGGCGGAGAGGCCATCGGCCGATTCTACGGGGGCTCGGCGGCAAAGTCACCATTACGCTCCAGAGCTGTGGCGGCGACTGGGCAGGGCGACGAGCGGGAAATCCGATGGGGCCTGCCCGATGTGCTCATCGGAGTGGCGGTGTCCTGGGTGGCCGCGGTGGTGGTCTTTTTCGTCGTGTTGGCCGCAACCGGGCTGGAAACCGGAGGCGAGACCGGCACCGGGTCGTATGTGGGGCGCTACGGGCTGAGTGATTCGACCGGCCAAGAGCGCAGCGATCCGGCGCTCCCCCTCTGGACCTTGCCGGTGGGCCAGATCGGGTTGTGGGGCGGTTTCGCCCTGACCGCGCTGGTGGCCGGCACCCTGCGGGGGACCGGGCTGCGGCGCGACTTCGGCTGGTCGATGAAAGCAGCCGATGTGCCCGTCGGGCTGTTGGTCGGCGTGTTCGCCCAGATCGTCGTGGTGTGGCTCATCTACGCCCCCTTCCAGCAGTTCTTCGACTTCGACGTGAGCGAGGCCGCCCGTGAGATCACCGACCGGGCCGCCACCGGCAGCGACATCGCCCTGGTGATGTTGGGAGTGGTGGTGGGAGCGCCGATCTTCGAAGAGCTCTTCTTCCGCGGGCTGGCTCTGAGGGCGCTCGAGCGAAGATGGGGGACGGCGGTGGGCGTGCTGGCCTCCTCGGCGCTGTTCGCCGCGGTGCACCTCCAACTCCTCCAATTCCCCGCGCTGATGGTGTTCGGGATCATCGCCGCCCTGCTGGTGCAGCGATACCAGCGGCTGGGGCCGGCCATCTGGGCCCACGTCGGCTTCAACCTGGTCGCGGTGGTCAGCCTGATCTGGCTGACCTGAGCGCGCTATCCCCCGTATTGAGATCTTCTATCTTGAGATCATGGGCACACCGGGTGTTCTGGTGGGGGCGGTACAGCCCTACGCATGGGGATCGCGAGAGGCGCTGGCCCGGATCATGGGAGCGGCACCCACCGGCGAGCCCCAGGCCGAGCTGTGGCTGGGGGCCCACCCCCGGGCCCCCTCGGTGCTCCGGCGCAACGGGATTGACCGCCCCCTCAACCAGGTGATCGCCGACGACCCGATTGGCGAGCTGGGCGCCGCTGCGGCGGCGGGCTTCGGCGGGGAGCTGCCCTTCTTGCTGAAGGTCCTGGCCGTGGACCAGCCGCTGTCGCTTCAGGCCCACCCCACTCGCAGCCAGGCCCGAGAGGGGTTCGACGCCGAGGACAAACGGGGCGTCCCCGTCGATGCCGACCACCGGTCGTACCGCGACCGGAACCACAAGCCGGAGCTGATCTGCGCCCTTCAGCCGTTCACCGCCCTGTGCGGGTTCCGGCCGCCGGGTGCCGCTGCGTCTCTGTTCGACTCGATGGGAATCGCCGACCTGAGCCCGGCAATCGGCCTCTTGGAGCGGGGCCAGGCTGCCCTGGCACTGCGGTGGCTGCTGGAGCGCCCCCCCGATGTCGCCGCGGCGATCGCCGAGCGGGTGGCGGCGGCCTGCTCGGCGCCGGGACCGTTCCCCGAGGAGCGGCGATGGGGGGCGCGGATCGGCGAGCGGCATCCCGGCGACATCGGGGTGGCCGTCGCCCTGCTGCTGAACCTGGTGCGCCTGCAGCCGGGCCAAGCCCTGTTCTTGCCTGCGGGGATCCTGCACGTGTATCTGCACGGGGTGGCCGTGGAGATCATGGCCAACAGCGACAATGTGCTCAGGGGCGGCCTCACCGGCAAGCACGTCGACGTTGCTGCCCTGCTAGACGTGGTGGACTGCCGTCCGGGCGACGTGTTGGTGGAGTCCGCCACGGGCCCGTGCTTCACGTTCCGCACCGCGGTCCCCGATTTCAGCCTCACCCGGGTCGAGTTGGCCGGCCCGCAGCGGTTTGCTGCCCGGGGCCCGCAGATCGTGCTGTGCGTGTCGGGGCGCGTCAGGGTGGCGGGCTGCGAGATCGCCGGCGGGCAAGCGGTCTGGGTGCCGGCCGGCGAGGGCGAATTGGACATGACCGGAACCGGACTGGTGTTCCGGGCCGCCCTCGGCGGTGAGCAGCCGATGGCGGCACCGCTAGGGGTCGCGGCGCTGGGTGGGTAAAACTGGGGGCCATGGCACTGGATCCCCGACTGCTCGAGATTCTGGCCTGTCCCGACGACAAGGGCCCGCTGCTGTACTTCCCCGATGAGTGCTCGCTGTACAACCCGCGCTTGCACCGCCGCTATCTGGTGGAGGACGACATTCCCAACATGCTCATCGATGAGGCCGAGACCGTGGACGGCGCCGAGCATCAGCGGCTGATGGCCAGAGCCGAGTCGGAGTCCATTGCCTTCACGTTCGCCCCGTGAGCGGTCAGCGCCCGGCGGGCGGGGGCACCGTGGGTGATCGGCGCACGGTGATCGCCCAGACGGGCTCTTCGCCGGGGAGGTGCCGGTGAGCGGGCGGGTGGACACGCTGGGCATGTGGCAGGCGGTCAATCGGATGCCCGAGCAGATGCTCGACGCGTTGGAGCGCTCCAAGGAGTTGGGCGGGCTGCCCGACCGGTCGGAGATAACCAGCGTGCTGGTGCTGGGCATGGGTCCGGGCGGGTTTGCCGGCGACCTGCTGGCCGTGGCCGCAGGGCCGTTCATGCCCCTGCCCATCGTGGTGGTCAAGAGCTACCAGCCCCCGTCCTACGTGGACGAGCAGACCCTGGTGTTCGCCCTCTCTGCCAGCGGCGACACACCGGAGATCGTGCAGGCTGCGGCCCAGGCCGCCGCAGCCGGAGGCCGGGTGGTGGCGGTGACCGGCGGCGGCCGGCTGGCCGAGATGGCCGCCGCCTGGGACGCGCCCCTCGTCGAGGTCGATCCCGTGCTGTATCCGCCCCGGGCCGGGCTGAGCATGCTGACGGTGGCGCCCATGACCATTCTGGGCCAGATGGGGCTTTTCCCCGGCGCGGCCCAATGGGTGCGACAGGCGGTGGAGCAGATCCGAGCCCGTCGAGACTCCGTGCGAGAGCCGGCCGCGGCCCTCGCCCGCCGGCTGGCGGGCACGGTGCCCCTGGTCTACGGAGGCGGGGGATTGGGCGCCGCCGCCGCTCGGCACTGGAAGAACATGGTCAACACCAGCGCCAAGGCTCCGGCGTTCAGCGCCGGGGTGCCCGACCTCTTGCACAACGAGATCGCCGGATGGGGTCAGCACGGCGACCTCACCCGGCAGGTGTTCAGCCTGGTGTTGTTGCGCCATGACCACGAGCATCCCGAGGTGATGCGGGGCTTCGACCTCTTGATCGACATGATGGAAGAGGTGGTGGGCGCCGTTCACACCGTGGAGGCGGCCGGGGAGGGCCCGGTGGCCCAGATCTTCGACCTCATGTACCAGGGGTCGGTCATCGCGCTGGAAATGGCCGCCGTGGTGGGCCTCGATCCCGGCCCGGTACCGGCCGTCGTGGCCGCCCGCCAGGCGCTGGGGGGCCGAACCCCGTGAATCCGAGACACCGAAACGGCAAGGAAAGAACCCAGTGGCTCTAGAGCATGACTTCAAGGTGGCCGATTTGGCATTGGCCGAGGCCGGTCGCAACGAGATCCGCCTCGCCGAGCACGAGATGCCCGGTCTGATGGCGCTGCGGGCCCAGCACTTCGACGAGCAGCCTCTGGCCGGGGCCCGCATCACCGGCTCGCTCCACATGACGGTGCAGACCGCGGTGCTCATCGAGACCCTCACCGCGCTGGGCGCCGAGGTGCGCTGGGCGTCGTGCAACATCTTCTCCACCCAAGACCCGGCTGCGGCCGCGGTGGCGGTCGGCCCCGGGGGCACCCCAGAGCGACCTCAAGGCGTGCCGGTGTTCGCCTGGAAGGGCGAGACCATCGAGGAGTACTGGTGGTGTACCGAAAAAGTGCTGCGCTGGCCTGACGGCGGGGGGCCGAGCCTGATCCTCGACGACGGCGGCGACGCCACCCTGCTGGTGCATCTGGGCGCCGATGCCGAAGCGGCGGGCACCGCTGGAGACCCCAACGAGGCCGACTCCGAAGACGTGGCCGAGATCCGACGCCTGCTGGGCCGCACGCTGGCCGACGAGCCCGGGCTGTGGACGGCAATCGCCGAGGGAGTGCGGGGCGTGTCGGAGGAGACCACCACCGGCGTCCACCGGCTCTACCGGATGAAGGCCGACGAAACGCTGCGGTTCCCGGCCATCGACGTGAACAACTCGGTCACCAAATCGAAGTTCGACAACCTCTACGGCTGTCGGCACTCGCTGATCGACGGCATCAACCGGGGCACCGACATGATGATCGGCGGCAAGACGGCGGTGGTATGCGGCTACGGCGATGTGGGGAAGGGCTGCGCCCAGTCGCTGCGGGGCCAGGGCGCCCGGGTGGTGGTCACCGAGGTGGATCCCATCTGCGCCCTGCAAGCGGCTATGGAGGGTTTCGAGGTCAAGAGGCTCGAAGACGTGCTAGAGGCCGCCGATCTGTTCATCACCGCCACCGGCTGCAAGGATGTGATCAGCGCCGAGCACCTGGGGCGGATGAAGCACCAGGCGGTGGTGGGCAACATCGGCCACTTCGACAATGAGATCGACATGGCCGGGCTCAACGCCCTTTCCGACGTGCAGCGCATCAACATCAAGCCCCAGGTGGATGAGTACGCCTTCCCCGACGGCCACTCGGTCATCGTCTTGTCGGAGGGGCGCCTGCTGAACCTGGGCAACGCCACCGGCCACCCCAGCTTCGTGATGTCTTGCAGCTTCACCAACCAGGTGCTGGCCCAGATGGAGCTGCACGCCAACGCCGAGGCCTATGGCACCGCCGTGACCACGCTGCCCAAGGATCTCGACGAGATGGTGGCCCGGCTGCACCTCGACGCCCTCGGGGTGCGCTTGAGCACCCTGACCCCGGAGCAGGCCGACTACATGGGGGTATCGGCCGAAGGACCGTTCAAGGCTGATCACTACCGGTACTGATCGGCGCGAGCCGCGCCGTCCGCCGAGGCAGGTCTAACTGTCACTGGTCGCTTCTAGGGTCCGGCCATGTTTTTTTCACAAGCGTGTGCCGGATGCGGAGGGCCGCCGCCGTCGCCGTGTCGGCGTTGCACGGCGGAAATACGGGCCGTGGGGGAGATGGCGCCGATCGAGCCGCTATCGGGGCTCTGGGCGGTTTTCGCCTACGCGGGGGCGGGCCGGGAGCTGCTCGCCCGACTCAAGTACCGCAATCAGCGCTCGTGCGTGCGGTGGCTGGGGTCGGCCATGGCCGGGGCGCTGCCTGCACGCCTGGCCGTGGACGCGGTCACATGGGCGCCCACGTCACCGAAGCGGCGGCGCCAGCGGGGCTTTGATCAGGCAGAGCTCTTGGCTCGGGCGTTGAGCCGCGAAACGGGGCTGCCTGTCGTCAGGCTGTTGAAACGCGTCGACGAGGCAGGCCAGACCGGTCGGAGCCGCAGCCAGCGGTTTCGCGCTCCTGTCTTCGCCGCCTGCCGCCGGTCGCCGCAGGCAGTCCTGGTGGTGGACGATGTGATCACGACCGGGGCGACCCTCAAGTCCGCGGCGCAGTCGCTCATCGGCGCCGGGGCGGAGAGGGTGGACGCAGTGGCAGCCGGGGCCACGCCATTGCCCTACGCCGCACCGTACTCACCCAGTGCAGCTACCATGACAGTCCACCGCAGAACACCAGCCGAGGGGGAGCCGCCATGGATGTGAGCATCAGCAGCAGCGGGATTCAGGTGTCGCAGAGGCTGGAGGAGGCCACCCGAACAAAGGTGGGCAAATTGAACCGCTATCTCTCGGGCATCGATCACGCTGCGGTTCGGTTCAGCGAGGAGAAGAACCCCCGCATCGCCGAGCCCGACATCTGCGAGGTCACCTTGGAGGGCCGCGGCTATCACATACGCAGCCGGGTCAACGGCCCCACCCCGTTCGCGGCATTGGACCGGGCCATCACCAAACTAGAGCGCCAGCTCCGTCGCACCAAGACCCGCCGCGTCGACCGCCAGCAGCAATCCCAGCATCGCCGGGCCAGCTAGTGGTGTGTCGCTTGAGTGAAGTTCCCCCCTAATCGTGGAGACATGCTCTATAACGAGGAGCTATGTTCAGATCGAGAGGAAAGTTGGATTGGCAGTTCCGTGCCGGGCTAGCGGAATGCCGGAAGCCAGTACCAAGCCAGGAGGGGCAGAGCCATCAATGCCATGCACAGAACTGCTGACCGACGCAGCCATAGAGCGAATGCCGCCGACAGTCCCATTGCGGCCACAGCTACGATTGGCTCTCCCAGCGACCCCAGCCTGCTCGGTGCGTCTGGGTCGTTCCAGTCAGTGCTGGCTGCCCACAGTGTGATCGTCGCCGCAGACTGCAAGGCCACGACACCAGCAGCCCATGCAAGGATCAACCGCCCTGTTGAGGCATCGGTCTTTCCATCGTGCAGCGTCCAGACCATCGCAATGGTGGCGAACGCTATTACAGCGGCAAAGGGCATTGCTACGAGCGGCCAGGCTCAAGCAGTTCGCACATCACCAATTGCATTTGTGCGCCCATACTCTCCACCACCACAACGGTTTGGCGCTCCGATGTCCTTCCAGATCCCAAGTAGTCCCCGCCCCTAGGAAATAGCCAGCCATGTGGCAGACAAGCTGATCGTAAATCGAGTTCCAGCTTTTCACATGCGGGTTCATGTGCAGCTCGCCCCTGAGACACCGGAGCATAGCCGTATACATCTGGTGCCCGCTTGCCCAGCGTTTGCCTGAGTCAGACGGTTCGAGGTGGATGGTGTCGTAGCCGCCAGTCCCGGAGAACGAGACGCCGATGCTGTCAATGTAACTGCTGCTGCAATTCTTGTAGCCCGTGTCGGTGCTGGGCCGGGTTCCGCCGCCGGATGGACTCCAGTCACTGGACCCACTCCGGTTACTGTCGCCTGACCAGCTCCGACTCTCCTCGGAAGCAGGGGCGTACTCTGCACGCGACTCATGAGTAGCGAGCATTGCTAGCCAAGAGGCGATGATCCCCGACTCTTCCTTGGCAGTCAACACCAGACCATGGGTCTTTATCAGCAGCGACAATTCCACTTCAAGGAATTCTCGTCGCTGCTGTGACCCCAGCGGGAAGAGATATGACAAGTCTTCGGCGGATAAGAGGCTGGAGACAAACGCCACTTGCGATTGGGAGTCCTCTCCTGATCGGTCTTGAGCCGATGCTGCCGTGGCCACGGACATGATCGCAGCGGTTAACATAGCAGTGGCGAACGTCAGGATCAGAAATCTTTTGGGAACGAAAGCGGAAAAGGGTCGAGGCACTTGGATCCTCCTTTTGTCCTGCACAAAAGCGCTGTGTTCTTGGCCGTAGGGTACTCCAGGGCTGGAGTCGGGTCAAAGCCTAGGTGGCTACCCCCGACTGAGCTTTCTCCCGAGGTTCATCCCTGATCTTGGAGGCATGCCCTATAAGAAGATGCCGCGTCGAGACCGCGTGGAGGGTGTGACAGGGAGTTCCATGATGGGGCTGTTCGGGTTGTGAGCGAGACGGGTGTCCGGTGGCTGAGGTGGCTCGGGAGCTGGGCGTGTGCGAGGGCGCGCTCGGGAACCGGGTGTGCCGGGAGCGGGCTGGCGGGCTGGGTTCTGATGAGCGGGCCGAGCTGGTGCGGCTACGGAGGGAGAACGCGGTTTTGCGAACGGGGCGTGATGTGTCATGCGATCCGTGGCCGGCTGGGTTGAGCTTCCCCGCTGACCTGATGGCCGGGGCGCGGCGGTAGAGTGGGCGCACCATGAGTGTGTTCACCAAAATCCTGAACACCGGGGAGGGAAAGAAGCTCAGGGCGCTCGAAGGTCTGGTGCCAGACATCAACTCGCTCGAGCCCGAGACCAAGGCGCTGACCGACGACGCGCTGCGGGCCCGCACTGGAGAGTTCCGCCAGCGCCTGGCCAACGGCGCCGATCTCAACGACCTTCTCATCGAGGCCTTCGCCGTGGTGCGGGAGGCGGCTTGGCGGGTGATCGGCCAGCGCCACTACGACGTGCAGCTCATGGGAGGGGCGGCCCTGCACTTCGGCTGGGCGGCCGAGATGCGCACCGGCGAGGGCAAGACCCTGGTGTCCACGCTGCCGGTGTACTTGAACGGCTTGTCCGGCAAGGGCGTGCACGTGGTCACGGTCAACGACTACCTGGCCGCCCGGGACGCCGACTGGATGGGGGCCATCCACCGTTGGCTGGGTCTCACCGTGGGGCTGGTGGTCCCCGGCGAGCGGGGCTCTGAGTTCAAGCGGGAGCAGTACGGCTGCGACATCACCTATGGCACCAACAACGAGATGGGCTTCGACTACCTGCGCGACAACATGGCTATGTCGGCCGACCGGCGGGTCCAGCGGGGCCACAGCTACTGCATCGTCGACGAGATCGACTCGATCTTGATCGACGAGGCCCGGACCCCCCTCATCATCAGCGGGCGCCTGGCCGACGCGGCCAAGACGTACTACAGGTTCGCTAGCGTGGTGCGGGGGCTGCGGCGCGATGTCCACTACGACGTGGACGAGGAGAAGCGGATTGTGGCCCCCACCGAGGAGGGGGTCCACGCGGTGGAGCGGGCGCTGGGAGTGGACAACCTCTACGACTCGGTCAGCGCCAACTTGGTTCACCAGCTCCAGGCCGCCTTGCGGGCCAAGGAGCTGTATCACCGCGACAAGGACTACATCATCCAGCGGGGCGAGGTGAAGATCGTCGACGAGTTCACCGGGCGCATCCTGGAGGGCCGCCGCTGGTCGGAGGGGCTCCATCAGGCGGTCGAGGCCAAAGAGGGGGTGAAGATCAAAGAGGAGAACCAGACCCTGGCCACCATCACCCTCCAGAACTATTTCCGGCTGTACGACAAGCTGGCCGGCATGACCGGCACCGCCGTGAGCGAGGCCAACGAGCTGTTCGGCACCTACGGCCTGCACGTGGTGCCGATCCCCACCAACCTGCCGGTGGTCCGGGTCGATCAGGGCGATCTCATCTACAAGAGCGAGAGCGGCAAGTTCGACGCCGTGGTCGGCGATTTGGTGCAGCGCTACGAGCGGGGCCAGCCGGTGCTGGTGGGCACGGTATCGGTGGAGAGCTCTGAGAAGCTGGCCGGCGTGCTCAACAAGCGGGGCATCCCCCACGAGGTGCTCAACGCCAAGCAGCACTTCCGGGAGGCCGAGATCGTGGCCCAGGCCGGCCGGCTGCACGCCATCACCGTGGCCACCAACATGGCCGGGCGGGGGGTGGACATCGTGCTGGGGGGCAACCCCGAGGCCATGGCCCGACGCGCCGCCGCCGCCGAGGGGCTCGACCCCGCCAGCGGGCCGGGCCAGGCCCGGGCCGCCGAGCTGCTCGAGAAGTACGAGGCCGAGTGCGGGGCGGAGGGCGACAAGGTGCGGGAGCTGGGGGGCCTCTACGTGCTGGGAACCGAGCGCCACGACAGCCGCCGTATCGACAACCAGCTCCGGGGCCGCTCCGGCCGCCAGGGCGATCCCGGCGAGAGCCGGTTCTACCTCTCATTGGAAGACGATCTGATGAGGATCTTCGCCACCGGGGCCATGAACTGGGTGATGGACAAAGCCCTGCCCTCCGACGTGCCCATCGAGGCCAAGATGGTGACCAAGGCCATTGAGCGGGCCCAGGGCACAGTGGAGCAGAAGAACGCCGAGGCCCGCAAGAACGTGCTCAAGTACGACGAGGTGCTCAACGAGCAGCGCAAAGTGATCTACAAGCGCCGGGCTCAGATCCTCTCCGGCGGCGATCTGCGGGCCGAGGCCGTGGAGCACTTGGGCGAGGCGGTGGACGCGGTGATCGCCGGGCACTGTGCATCCGAGGATCCCGCCGACTGGGACTTGGAGCAGCTCGAAACCGAGATCCGGGGGCTGTGGCCGTCTCTGCTGGGCGTCGAGCAGCTGGCCGACGCGGCCTCCACCGACGGGCTCTACAGCCTGCTGGTGGGCGAGGCGGTGGCCCACTACGAGCAGCGGGAGGCCCAGGTGGGCGACGAGGCCATGCGCGAGGTGGAGCGCCAGATCATGCTGCGCATCATCGACCAGCGCTGGCGCGAGCACCTCTACGAGATGGACTACCTCAAGGAGGGCATCAACCTGCGGGCCCTCGGGCAGAAGGATCCGCTGACCGAGTGGCAGCGGGAGGGGTTTGAGATGTTCGGCCAGATGATGGCCGGCGTTGCCCGGGACTTCGTGACCTACATCATGCATGTGGAGGTCAGCCTGGCATCGCCGGCCGGGGCCGACGACGCCGGCCCTGGCAACCTGGCCACCTCGGGCCCGTCCCCCCAGCTGTCGCCGGCCCGGGCTGGCGCCCAGGCCGCCTTGGCTGGCGCCCAGGCCGCCCCCGCCGCGGTGGAGGAGTCGGCCCCCAGGTCGAGGGCGCCGGTGGTCAAGACCGACCTCGAGAAGACCCCTCGCAACGCCCTCTGCCCGTGCGGATCAGGCCGCAAGTTCAAGCAGTGCTGCGGGCGTTGACCGCCTGCGGTGGGAGCATTCCGTGCTTGACTTCGCCGGCGACCTCGCCGTGCTCCGGGCCAAACTGGACGAAGCCCGGCGCTATCTGCGCATCGAGGAGCTCATCGAACGGCGCCCGCAGCTAGAGGGGGCTGCGGCGGCGCCCGGTTTGTGGGACGACCCCGACCAGGCTCGCAAGGTCACCAGGGAGCTGGCCGAGCTGATGGAGGACCTGGAGATGTTCACCGGGCTGGAGGCCGACTTGGACGATGCCGATACCCTGCATCTGCTGGCCACCGAGGAGGACGACGAGTCGCAGGCCCCCGAGATCGCCCAGATGGTGGCCTCCCTGACCGCAAAAGTGGATGATTTGGAGCTGCGGTCGCTCTTGGGCGGCGAGCACGACGGCTCCGATGCGGTGTGCGAGCTCCACAGCGGTGCGGGGGGCACCGATGCCCAGGACTGGGCCGAGATGCTGTTGGCCATGTACCGGGGGTGGGCTGAGCGCCGCGGCTTCCACTTCCAGGTGGACTCGGTGTCGGAGGGCCAGGGTGCGGGCATATCCTCGGCCGACTTCACCATCTCGGGGCGCAACGCCTACGGCCTGCTGCAGTCGGAGCGGGGGGTGCATCGGCTGGTGCGCATCTCCCCGTTCGACTCCGACGCCCGCCGCCACACCGCCTTCGCCCAGTTCAAGGTGGTGCCGTTCTTCGACGAGGTGTCCGACGAGGTGGAGATCGAGGACAAAGACCTGCGGATCGACACGTTCCGCTCCTCGGGAGCGGGCGGGCAGCATGTGAACGTAACCGACTCAGCGGTGCGGGTCACCCATCTGCCCACCGGCATCGTGGTGTCGTGCCAGAACGAGCGCAGCCAACACCAGAACAAAGACCGGGCCATGCAGATCTTGGCCGCCCGCCTCGCCGATGTGAAGCGGGCCGAGCGGGAGGCCGAGATCGCCGGGCTGGCCGGCGACTACCAGAAGGCCGAGTGGGGCAGCCAAATCCGCTCCTATGTGCTGCACCCCTACCAGCAGGTCAAGGACGATCGCACCGGTGTGACCATCGGCAACGTGGAGGCGGTGCTGGCCGGCGACCTCGACGAGCTGGTCGAGGCCTACCTTCGGTGGCGGCGCTTATCTTGAGGGCGTCCGCTTCCCGGCCCAGGGTGCGCGTCCGGCGGCCGGTGCCGGTGGTAGCGTGAGTGGGGCTTTCCGGCTGGCCTGTGCCGGTCGCATGCCGGAGTTGCAACCCGGAGTTCGCATCGCATGATCAGACTGGAGAACGTCACCAAGGTGTACAAGGGCGAGGTGCTCGCCCTGCAAAACGCCTCCTGCGAGGTTCAGCGGGGCGAGTTCGTGTTCCTGGTGGGCCCGTCGGGCTCGGGGAAGTCCACCTTCATGCGCCTGCTCAACAAGGAGGAGAAGCCCGACCGGGGCCGGATATTCGTGGCCGGCAAAGACATCGGCGAGCTGCCCGGCTGGAAGGTGCCCTTCCTGCGGCGCAACATCGGCTGCGTCTTCCAAGACTTCAAGCTTCTGCCCAATAAGACGGTGGTGCAGAACGTGGCGTTCGCGCTGGAGGTGATCGGCCAGCCCCGCAGCTTCGTCAAAGAGAAAGTGCCGGCCATTTTGGAGCTGGTGGGCCTGTCCAGGAAGATGCACAACTATCCCGACGAGCTGTCGGGCGGGGAGCAGCAGCGGGTGTCCATCGCCCGGGCTTTCGTGAACAGGCCCCTGATCCTTTTGGCCGACGAGCCCACCGGCAACCTCGACCCCACCACCTCGCTGGGCATCATGACGCTGCTCGACCGCATCAACCGAACCGGCACCACCGTGGTGATGGCCACCCACGACCGCAGCATCGTCGACAAAATGCGTCGCAGGGTCGTGGAGCTCGACCGGGGCCAGATCGTCCGGGATCAGTCCCGGGGCGTCTACGAATAGCCGATGGCCTCGAGGGGTCCCGGCGGCCGGGGCCGGTGGGCGGGCGGCAGCCGATGAGCCTCAAGCTCGACTACGTATTGCGGGAGACGGCCGGCAACTTCCGCCGCAACATCACCCTCACGCTGGCCACCGTCATCACCGTCACCATCTCGTTGACGCTCCTGGGCGCCGCGCTGCTGTTCGGCGACGCGGTGGACAACGCCACCGTCCGCTGGAAGGACGGCGTGGAGTTCATCGTGTTCCTGGAGCCCGAGATCAGTCCTGAGCTGGAGGAGGACGTCCGCCGCCAACTCGCAGACGCGCCGGAGGTCAGCGGGTTCACCTATGTGGACAAAGACGAGGCCTACGCCGAGGTGCAGGATCTGCTGGGCGACTCGCCCGAGCTCGTGGAGGTGATCACCCCCGAGCGGTTGCCGGCGTCGTTCAGGGTCAAGCCCGCCGACACCCTGCCGGAGCGGGTGGACGAGTTGGCCGCCGCCTTCCGCACCCAGCCGGGCGTGGCCAGGGTGGTCACCGCCAGCGAGACCATCCGGGCCATCGAGGACTTGTCGAGCGGTTTGCGCCAGCGGGTGATCATCATCGCCATCGTGCTGTTGGTGGCCGCCGCGGCGCTGATCTTGAACACCATCCGCATGGCGCTGTTCTCACGCCGCCGCGACATCGAGGTGATGAAGCTGGTGGGGGCCACCAACTGGTTCATCCGGGTGCCGTTCATGGTCGAGGGGCTCATCCAGGGACTCGTCGGCGGGGTGATCGCCATTCCGCTGATCTGGCTGACCAACAACTTCTTCGGTGTGATCAACGACGATGTTTCACTGGAGCTGCTGCGGGGCTTCACCGTCGATGCCTCCCGAGTGTGGGCCTTGGGGTTCCAGATGGTGGGGCTGGGCGCCGTCGTGGGCACGGTGGGCTCCGGCATCGCCGTCAGCCGCTTC
>JAPYOC010000014.1 GCA_028278955.1 Candidatus Poriferisocius aerobius | reverse complement strand
GGCTCAGGGCGATGAAGAACGTCCGCCCGTACATCGCGCTGCGCACTCCGATGTCGCGCACCCGTCCCGCGGTGGCCCCGAACCCGTCCCGCTCGGAGTTGTGGCGGCCGAACAACTTCACCAGCAGCGCTCCCGAAACGTTCAGCCGCTCGGTCATCACCGTGTTCATGGAGGCGTTGTGATCCATGGACTCCCGGGTGAGGGCTTGAAGCTTTTGGCCCACCCGCTTGGTGGGCAGGATGAACACCGGGAGCAGGGCCAGGGCCAACAGCGTGAGCCGCCATTCGAGCCAGAACATGGCCACCAGCGTGGTGGCCAGCACAATGGTGTCGGACACCACCGAGCCCAGCGTGCCGGTGAACGCCCGCTGGGCGCCGATCACGTCGTTGTTCATGCGGCTGATCAGCGAACCGGTCTGCACCCGAGTGAAGAACGCCATCGGCATCCGCTGCACGTGGTCGTAGAGCTTCACCCGCAGGTCGTAGATCAGGCCCTCGCCGATGCGGGCCGACCAGTAGCGCTCAATGAACGACAGCGCGGCCTCGCCGAAAGCGGCCACCACGATGATGCCGGCCAGCAGATGCACCTGGCCCCGGTCGCGGTTCTCGATAGCGTCGTCGATGATCTGTCGGAACAGCAGCGGCGGCACCAGCGACAGCACCGCTCCCAGCAAGAGCACCGCCACGAACCCGATGAGCATGGCCTGGTAGGGGCGCGCGAAACCGGCCACCCGGCGGACCGTCTGCCCGGCGATCCGCTTGCCCTTGACCCCGGCGGGATCGTGGCCGATGGCGCTGTAGGCGCTTCCCATCGCACGCACCTCCTGCACGATAGGCCCAACCGGTGGTAGTCGGCTGTTTGGAACCGCAAGCGACGGCATAAAGTGGGCAAATGCGGGTCCGAACCCAAAAGGCGATCGCGTTTGTGCTGGTGTTCTCGCTCGTTCTGGGCCTGTTGGTGTCGATCCTCGCCCTGGCCAGCCGGGCCGCCGACGCCCATGCCGAGCTGGCCCGGTCGGTGCCGAGGCCTGGTCAAGCGGTGGGCGGATTGATCGACCGGGTGGAGATGGAGTTCCGCGACCCCATTCGGCCTCACGGTTCCAATGGAGTAGCGCTGCAATACCCTGACGGCACCCGCAGCCTGGCGGCGATCACGGTGGACCGCCACCTGGTAAGGGGCCGTTTCGACCCCCTGGCCGAGTCTGGCCGGTACCGGGTGGTTTGGGAGCTGCTCGACCAGAGCGATGGGGACTGGGCCACTGAGGAGTTCGAATTCACCTACGATTCGGCCGCCGAGCCGCCCGAATGGCTGCCCGCCTCCGCCGCTGAAGGGTCAGCAGGTAGGGGCGGTTTCAGCGGGGCCGCCGTGGCGATGGCAGTCATAGCCCCCCTGGCCGCAGCTCTCGCGGCATGGATCTTCTGGCCCCGGCGCCGGAGGGCGGCCCGGGCCCGCGTGCCGCGGAGCGCCCGCGTCGACAAGCCCGGCTGAGTCTCAGCGCCGGGCGGCGAAGAAGCCTCTCAAAAGGGCGGCGGACTCCTCGCGCCCGATGCCGGGCACCACATCGAAGTTGTGGTTGAGGCGGGGGTCGGCCCCCAGGTTGTAGAGAGTGCCGCACGCCCCGGCCTTGGGGTCTTCGGCGGCAAAAACCACTCGGCCCACACGGGCGGTCAGCGCCGCCCCCGCGCACATCGGGCACGGCTCCAGCGTGGTCGCCAGTGTTGCTCCGTCGAGCCGAGATGAGCCCTGGGCCGCGGCTGCGTCCCGCAGGGCCAGGATCTCCGCATGGGCGGTGGGATCGCCGGTGCGCTCTCGCTCGTTGTGGCGGGCGGCCACCACCGCCCCTTCGATGGCCACTACTGCGCCGATGGGCACCTCACCCCGCTCACCGGCCCGCCGGGCTTCGGCCAGGGCCATCTCCATCAGCGCTTGATCGTCGGTCACAGGGTCAGGATATGGGCTGGGACGCTGCCTCTGCGGCCCGCTACCCTGGGTTGCGGAAGGTTGCCAGAGCGGACGAATGGGGCGGCCTCGAAAGCCGTTGTGGCCTCCGGGTCACCATGGGTTCGAATCCCATACCTTCCGCAGCCACGGGAGAAATCTGGCTCGATTGTGTAGCGGCTGTCCGGGGAGCACCGGGTACACTAGGGGTGCCCGCGCTTGTAGCTCAGTTGGATTAGAGCGTCTGACTACGGATCAGAAGGCCGGGGGTTCGAGTCCCTCCAAGCGCGCCACTCGTCTCTAACTATGGCCGCCGCACTCTCTGCCCTCAGGGAACGATCGTGAACAAGCCGCCTCCGAGGGGGCGCATGACGTCGAAGTGCTTGTGGTCGAGGGTCAAGACGGTGTGCGTCCGGTAACGCTGGGCCAACACCACCAAGGAGGCATCAGCCAGTCCGACTCCAAGATCGCGGTAGCGGGCGATCACATCTCTTGCTGCGGCGATGTCATCCGCGCTCATTGCAGCCAGTTCGTAGGCACCGCCAGCCAGTTCGGCTAGCACGGCCAGCTCGTCATCGACGCCTTTGCGGGTGGCGACCAGATAGTCCAGTTCGGCCATGACGTAGGGGGAGACCACCATGACCTCGTCGCTTTTGGCCAGCCAAGACGCTACCCGGTCGTGCTGCTTCCCGGATTCGCTGAAGAAGGCGATCAGCCCGCTGGTATCGGCGATTACCACCGTTCGCCGAAGCCTTCGAGGAGTTCGTCGGCTTGCTCGGCCCAGCCGCTGTCGCCAGCGATAATACCGGGACGGGGCTTGGGGCGCGAAACGGCGTCTTGAATGGCCTGGCGGATCACCTCAGCTTCAGAGCAGGAGCGCTGTCGGGCTTGACGCTCCAAGTCTTTCTTCAAAGAGCCAGGAAGGTAGACGGTTGTCTTGATCATGCCATATATGGTACCACCGCTATCAGCAAGCAGCGGACTGAAGCTACTGTGTCTTCCGCCGATGGAACTTGACGGTGGTCAGCCGGCGATGGCTTGGGCTATGGAGAGGTCGACGCGGCGGCGCTTGCGGTCAACGGCGAGAACCTTCACCCATACCTCTTCGCCGGGAAGCACTACCTCCTCGGGGTGGTACACCCGGTATTCGGCCAGCTCGGTGATGTGGACCAGCCCCTCGATGCCGTCGCCCACCGCCACGAAGGCGCCGAAATCCGCCAGTCGGGTCACCCGGCCGGCCATCGCCGCGCCCACTTTTAGTTGGCCCAGCGGGTCGGCAGTGAGCTTCATGGTGAGATTCACCCGCTGCTTGGGCACCTGCACCGATTTCACCTTCACTCGCACCTCGTCGCCCACGCTCACCAGCTCGCTGGGGTGTTGCACCCGCTTCCAGCTCAGCTCGGTGGTGTGTACGAGGCCCCGCACGCCGTTGATCTCCACAAACGCCCCGAAGTTCTGGATGTCCACCACCTTGCCGGTGTACTCGTCGCCCGCCGAGATGGTCTCCAAGAACGCCTTGGCCGCCTTGCGCTGCTCGGCCCGGACCACCGCCTTGCGAGAAAGCACCAAACGGCCTGACGTCTGATCGGCCTCCACCACCTTGCACTGAACCTCCCGCCCCACCAGCGCCTGGAGGTTCTCCACCGGTGCCACGTCGATCAGCGACGACGGGATGAACCCTCGCACCCCCACGTCGCACGACAAGCCGCCCTTGACCACTGCGGTGATGGTGCCGGTGACCGCCTCGTTGGCCGCCGCGGCCCGAGCGATGCCCACCCAGGCGATCTGCTGCATGGCCCACAGCCGGGACAGCACGATGCGACCCTTGTGGTCTTCCCTTACCAGCACGGCGGCGTTGACCACCTCGCCCAGCACGCACTCTCGAGTGAGGTCGGCCGCCGGATCGTCACCCCAATAGCGCTGACTGACAACCCCGATCCGCCCTCCGCCCAGGTCGAGCTCGATTTCGTGGGCTGCCTTGGTTTTCACCGCCCCCGACACGATGGTCCCGCCGGCCAACCCGTCCACCGTGGGCGACGCCGTCTCTCCTGGAGGTGCCTCTGGCTTCGATTCCTCTGTACCCGCAGCGGCAGGCTCTTGGGCTGCTTTGGCGACTTCAACCTCTTGCTCTTCTGCGGCGGGCTCTTCTTCTGGCTCGGGGTCTGGTCCCGCGGCGGGCTCAGGGTCAGCCACAGGCTCGTCGGCAGCGGCCTCTACCTCAGGCATAGGGAGATCAACACTAATAGCCTCGACCAGAATACCGATAAGGCAAACTCAGATTCCGATGAGGCGAGCAACCGCCGGGTGCGGCTCCGAGCTGTGATGGGCGGCCGGTAGTGTGGCCGGGTGTCTTCGACCGCGCTCACCGAGGGTCTGAACCCGGCCCAGATCGATGCGGTCACCCATCCCGGCGGCCCCGTTCTGGTGATCGCCGGCGCTGGCTCGGGCAAGACCCGGGTCCTCACCCACCGCATCGCCCACCTCATCGACAACCAGGGCACCTCCCCGTTTGCCCTGTTGGCCATCACCTTCACCAACAAGGCGGCCCAGGAGATGAAGCACCGGGTGGGCGCCCTGGTGGGCCCGGTGGCCGAGAAGATGTGGGTGAGCACCTTCCACTCGGCCTGTGCCCGCATTCTGCGCTACGAGCACGAGGCCATCGACTTCCCCTCCGGCTTCACCATCTACGACCAGGCCGACTCGGTGAGGCTCACCCGCTACATCTGCCGAGACTTCAACCTCGATCCCAAGCGGATGCCGCCCCGGTCGATCCATGCCGCCATCAGCGCGGCCAAGAACGAGATGATCGGCGTGGCCCAGTGCAAGGACCGGGCGGCCAACCTGTTTGAGCGCCGCATCGCAGAGATCTACGACGAGTACCAGCAGCGCCTCCGCCGGGCCGGGGCGATGGACTTCGACGACCTTTTGGGCGCCACGGTGGATCTGTTTCGGCGAGAGCCCGAGGTGTTGGACCGCTACCGCGCCAGATTCGAGCACGTGCTGGTGGACGAGTACCAGGACACCAACCGGGTGCAGAACGAACTGGTGCTGCTGTTGGGCAAAGAGCACCGCAGCGTGTTCGTGGTAGGAGACGCCGATCAGTCGGTGTACCGCTTCCGGGGCGCTGACATACGCAACATCTTGGAGTTCGAGCAGGCCTTCGAGGATGCCACCGTGGTGCTGTTGGAGCAGAACTACCGCTCCACCCAGCGCATCTTGAGTGCGGCCAACGCCGTCATCTCCCACAATCTCAGCCGCAAGCCCAAGAACCTGTGGACCGACCAGAGGGGGGGCGAGCCCATCGTGCGCTTCTGCGCCTCTGACGAGTACGAGGAGGCCCGCTGGGTGGTGGGAGAGGCGTACCGGCTCCACGATGACGAGCAGTGCCGTTGGGATGAGATGGCGGTCTTCTATCGCACCAACGCCCAGAGCAGGGTGATGGAGGATCTGCTGATGGAGGCCCGCGTCCCCTACCAGCTCATCGGGGGTACCCGGTTCTACGATCGCCGGGAGGTCAAGGACGCGCTGGCCTACCTGCGGGTTACCGTCAACCCCAGCGACGCAATCAGCCTGCTCCGAGCCCTGAACACCCCCAAGCGGGGAGTGGGCGACGGGTCGGTGGCCAAGCTGCTGGCGTGGGCCGATGCCCACGGCCTCGCCTTGATGGATGCTTTGGCCCACGCCTCCGAGGCCGGTGTGAAGGGACGGGCGCTGAGCGGCGTCAACACGTTTGTGAGGGTGATCGACGAGGCCCGCGACCGGCTGGGCGACGGCCCGGTGGCGGTGCTGGAGCATGTGCTGGAAACCAGCGGGTATCTGGACCAGCTTGCGACCGAGGCGAACAGCATGGCAGCGGGAGACTCCGAAGTCAGCGTTCAGGCCCAAGGACGGCTGGAGAACCTTGACGAGCTCATCAGCGCGGCCTCAGAAAGCGAGCATGTGAGCGATTTCCTCGAACAGGTCAGCCTGGTGTCTGACACCGACGAGATGGCCGACGAATCCATGCTTACCCTGATGACCCTGCACTCGGCCAAGGGCTTGGAGTTCCCAGTGGTGTTCTTGATCGGCATGGAAGAGGGCATATTCCCCCACATCCGCTCCCTCACCGAGCCCGACGAGCTGGAAGAGGAGCGCCGACTGGCCTATGTGGGCATCACCCGGGCCCGCCGGCGGCTGTATTTGACCCACGCCTGGACTCGAAACGTCCACGGCGCCTCGATGTACAACGCGCCATCTAGGTTTTTGGAGGAGATTCCCCAAGAGCTGGTCGACAACCGCGGCAGCAGCCGGACCCGCTCTCGCCGGTCTGACCGTGGGGGGCAGACCGGCCATCAGGCCCGCTCTTCCGCCGGGCCGCAGCGGGCGGTGGATGCCGACCCCTGCCCGGTACACCTGGTGGTGGGCGACGATGTGAACCACGCCACTTTCGGTACCGGCGTGGTGACCGACGTGAAGGGGGCCAGCGGCGACGCCGAGATCACCGTCAACTTCGCCACCGCCGGCACCCGGGTGCTGCTCGCCTCCTACGCCCGCCTCGAAAAAGTCTGATCCCCGGTGCGCCCGTTCGCCCGTTGCCCCTGCGTTGGCGACACACCACTGCACATCGCTACTGGAGGGCCGCCAGCCGCTCAGCCACATCCACGTAGAGCTCGTCTTGGTCTCTCAGCCAGCCGAAGAGTTCCCGCGCCCGGGGAATCTCGCCCGCCTGCTCCAAGAGGTCGGCCAAAGCGTAGGCCTGGCGCAGATGGTGCTCTTTGGCCCGGCGGGGACGCTGGAAGCCGGCTGACAGCAGGCGTACCGCCTCGGCCAGCTCTTCCCGGTCGCCCAGTGCGCCGGCCGTCACGATTCTGCCTTCGGCGAGCACCGCAGCGCTCGCCTCGGCACCCTTCAGCTCGGCCCAAAGCTCCTCCACGTCATCCCACCGCCGTTGGGCCCGGTGGCAGTCGGCCAGCACGGGGTGGAGGTCGGTGTCCCCGGTGAGCGCCCGGTAGGCCTCCAGCTCGCGGGCGGCCACTTCCCACCGCCCGAGTCGGTAGAGGACCAAGCCGGTCAGTTCTCTCACCTCGGGCACGTTGGGGGCGTCTTTCGCCATGTCTTCCAAGGTCCGCCAGGCTTTTTGGAAGTCGTCTTGCTGGTAGGCCGCTTCGGCCTGGTCCAGCCGCCGGCGATACCGGTGGGCGTGATGGCGGCCCACCGCCTCCTCGAGGGACTGGGCCCTGGAAGCCCGTCCGCCCTCGGGAAGCGGCCTGCGCCTGCGGCCCCCCGACTGCCGGGCTGTTGACGCTCGCAGCGGCGCATCAAGGCCCGCCCGCTGGACGGCTTCGCGGGCTTCCCCGCGAAGCTGCTGCGTGCGGGCCTGGCGGACCGCCCATCGCTCGGCCCGCACACGGGCCTCCTCAGCTTCCTCGGGCGTTTCTTCGGCTTCCTCAGGGGGTGCCGCTCTTTCGGGTTCCAGCGGCGGCTCCACCACTTTGGCAGCGCCCTTTCGGGCTACCGCCCCCATACCCCGCGGCCCCTTGGGCGGCGCCGGCTTGGCCGCGCCTTTCCCCCGGTTACCTCGTTGCTCGGGCCGGGCTCTTCCCGGAGGCCGCTTGCGCGCTGTGCGAAATCCGGCGGCGACCTACTCTCCCAGGGCGTCTCCACCCAAGTACCATCGGCGCTGGTGGGCTTAACTTCCGTGTTCGGAATGGGAACGGGTGTGACCCCACCGCCATCGCCACCGAAACCTTTATGTTCTTGTGCCTTCATGTGGCTGTGACAGAGGCTGAGCTTCAAGAACTCCACAGCGAGCACGAACACCCAACTCGATATCGAGTTGTTGATGTAGAACCAAGCCCTCGGCCGATTAGTAGGGACCTGCTTCAGCCCCAGGATGCGATGAGCCGACATCGAGGTGCCAAACCTTCCCGTCGATATGGACTCTTGGGGAAGATGAGCCTGTTATCCCCGGGGTACCTTTTATCCGTTGAGCGACGGCGCTTCCACACGCAACCGCCGGATCACTATGCCCAACTTTCGTTTCTGCTCGACCCGTCGGTCTCGCAGTCAAGCTCCCTTGTGCCATTACACTCAACGCCTGATTGCCAACCAGGCTGAGGGAACCTTTGGGCGCCTCCGTTACTCTTTGGGAGGCGACCGCCCCAGTCAAACTACCCACCTGACACTGTCCTCAACCCGGATAACGGGCCTAAGTTAGCGTTACGCCATTCGTGCAGGTCGGAACTTACCCGACAAGGAATTTCGCTACCTTAGGACCGTTATAGTTACGGCCGCCGTTTACTGGGGCTTAGGTTCAGAGCTTCGCCTTGCGGCTAACCCCTCCCCGTAACCTTCCAGCACCGGGCAGGCGTCACAGCGTATACAGCGTCTTACGACTTCGCACGCTGCTGTGTTTTTAGTAAACAGTCGCTTTCCCCTGGTTTGTGCCACCCGATCAAGCTCCGGACGCGAAGTCCATCACTTTACTGGGGTCATCCTTATCCCAAAGTTACGGATGTAATTTGCCGAGTTCCTTAACCATAGTTCTCCCAATCGCCTTGGTATTCTCTACCTGCCCACCTGTGTTGGTTTGGGGTACGGGCGCTGTGAAAGCTCGCTAGCGGCTTTTCTTGGCAGTACAGGATCAGTGACTTCACCTCATGCGGTTCGGTATCACGCCTCAGGCTTTATGGGGACCGGACTTACCTGGGCCCCACCCTACACGCTTACCCCAGGACAACCATCGCCTGGGTTCACCTACCTCTCTGCGTCCCCGCGTTGCTGGCCGCTCCGGTGTGGGTCGGTTTCTCCTGTCCCTTTGCGGGACAGGCATCCCCTTAGCAACACCGGTTAAGCCGGGACGCGTTCACAGCGGTACCGGAATATCAACCGGTTGTGCATCGACTACGCCTGTCGGCCTCGCCTTAGCTCCCGACTCACCCTGGGAGGATTAGCCTTCCCCAGGAACCCTTGGGCTTTCGGCGGAAAGGTTTCTCACCCCTCTCTCGCTACTCATACCAACATTCTCACTCGGCCTCAGTCCACGCCAGCTTGCGCTGTCGCTTCGCTCCAAGACCGACGCTCCGCTACCACTCCTGCCTGACGGCAGGAATCCGCAACTTCGGTTTCTAGCTTTAGCCCCGTTACATTGTCCGCGCAGGATCACTCGACCAGTGAGCTGTTACGCACTCTTTCAAGGATGGCTGCTTCTAAGCCAACCTCTTGGCTGTCTGTGCAATCCCACATCGTTTACCACTTAGCTAGAAATTAGGGACCTTAGTTGGCGGTCTGGGCTGTTTCCCTTTCGACCCCGAAGCTCATCCCCCGGGGTCTCACTGCTGTGCTCTGGAACCATGGCATTCGGAGTTTGGCTGAGTTCGGTAAGCTTGTCGGCCCCCTAGCCCATCCAGTGCTCTACCTCCATGGTTGAACGCACAACGCTGCACCTAAATGCATTTCGCGGAGAACCAGCTATCTCCGGGTTTGTTTGGCCTTTCACCCCTATCCACAGGTCATCCGCCCAGTTTTCAACCTAGGTCGGTTCGCGCCTCCACGGAGTCTTACCCCCGCTTCACACTGCCCATGGATAGATCACCCGGCTTCGGGTCTACGGCATGCGACTGTACGCCCAGTTATGACTCGCTTTCGCTCCGACTTCCCTTCACAGGTTAATCTCGCCACATACCGTAACTCGTTGGCTCATTCTTCAAAAGGCACGCCATCGCGATCTCTGGTTGACGGTCCGAAAACCATCGGTTGAGACGACGCTCTGACTGCTTGTAAACCAACGGTTTCAGGTACTATTTCACTCCCCTCCCGGGGTACTTTTCACCTTTCCCTCACGGTACTAGTTCACTATCGGTTGCCTACAGATACTTAGCCTTACGAGGTGGTCCTCGCAGATTCACGCCGAATTACACGGCAACGGCGCTACTCGGGGACACTCAGCGAAGTGTGCAGTAGTTTCGCGTACGGGGCTCTTACCCCCTGCGGCTCGCCTTTCCAGAACGATTCCACTACCACGCACGTTTGTAACTCCGCGGAGGATCTGGTGCTCCTCCTCTGAGGCCCCACAACACCGGACCGGCAACGCCACCAGGCTATTCCACCGGCACGGTTTAGGCTCTTCCCTTTTCGCTCGCCGCTACTAAGGGAGTCGCGGTTGCTTTCCTTTCCTACAGGTTACTTAGATGTTTCAGTTCACCTGGTTCCCTCTACCGGTGCTATGTGTTCACACCGGAGTGATACCCCATTACAAGTATCGGGTTTCCCCATTCGGACATCCCCGGATCAAAGCTCAGTCGGCAGCTCCCCGAGGCTTATCGCAGCCTCTCACGTCCTTCATCGGTCGTAGGCACCAAGGCATCCACCGTTGGCTCTTCGTAGCTTGGAAGATTCGTACATCGAAGAACTCTCATTTCGATCAGATGCTCGTGCTCGCTATGCAGTTCTCAAAGGGCTCAGGAGGTTGCAGAGAACGCGTTGAAACGTTCAAGCAGAGCCTCGAGCGTGATATTCACGCTCCCTCAAAACGGAAGAGAGGAAGGAGGAAACCAGTGCATCAACTGGGAGTGTCCGAACCTGATTCCGCAGTCTGCGGAATCAGGCGGATACGGAACTCCTTAGAAAGGAGGTGATCCAGCCGCACCTTCCGGTACGGCTACCTTGTTACGACTTCACCCCAATCGCCAACCCCACCTTCGGCAGCTCCCCCTCATAAGAGTTAGGCCACTGACTTCGGGTGTTGCCGACTTTCGTGGTGTGACGGGCGGTGTGTACAAGGCCCGGGAACGTATTCACCCCGGCGTTGCTGATCCGGGATTACTAGCGACTCCGACTTCATGGAGTCGAGTTGCAGACTCCAATCCGAACTGAGACCGGTTTTAAGGGATTCGCTCCACCTCGCGGTGTCGCTGCCCGTTGTGCCGGCCATTGTAGCATGTTTGCAGCCCTGGATATAAGGGGCATGATGACTTGACGTCGTCCCCACCTTCCTCCGAGTTGACCCCGGCGGTCTCCTACGAGTCCCCACCTTTACGTGCTGGCAACATAGGACGAGGGTTGCGCTCGTTGCGGGACTTAACCCAACATCTCACGACACGAGCTGACGACAGCCATGCACCACCTGTGTACGGCCCCGAAGGACACCATATCTCTATGGCTTTTCCGTACATGTCAAACCCAGGTAAGGTTCTTCGCGTTGCCTCGAATTAAGCAACATGCTCCGCCGCTTGTGCGGGCCCCCGTCAATTCCTTTGAGTTTTAGCCTT
>JAPYOC010000139.1 GCA_028278955.1 Candidatus Poriferisocius aerobius | reverse complement strand
CGACGCTCGGTGAGCAACTTCACCTACAACCACATGGGCAACTTCGGCTACGCCAGCGAGGCCGCCGCCAAGTCGATCTTCTTCGGCGGGGTCACCCACCGCTTCCCCGACCTGCGCCTCGGCTTCCTCGAAGGAGGGGTCACCTGGGGCGCCCAGATGGTGTGCGACCTCTTCAGCCACTGGGAAAAGCGCAGCCCCGAAGGGCTCAAAGCCTACGACCCGGCCCTCTTCGAGCCCGAGCACTTCGATGCTCTGCTGGCCCAGGCCGGCGACCCCATCGACTTGTCCGCCGGTTTCGGGAGAATGATGCAGAAGGGCATCAGCGCTGATGTGGTCGTCAACGACTTCGAGGCCGCCGGGATCACACGCCCCGAGGACATCCTCGAACAAATCCACCGCTCCTACTGGTTCGGCTGTGAAGCCGACGACCCTCTGGTGCGGCTGGCCTTCGACGGCGCCCTGCCCGAAGGAGCCACTCTCAACGCCATCTTCTCCTCCGACGTCGGCCATTGGGACGTGCCCGACATGTCCGAGGTGATGCCCGAGGTATGGGAGCAGGTGGAGCACGGCTGGCTGAACGAAGACCAGTTCCGGGCCTTCACCTTCGATAACGCCCACCGCTTCTTCTCCGAAGCCCGTCCCGACTTCTTCAAGGGCACTGTCCTCGAGGACGTCGCCGTCTAGTGGTGTGTCGCAGAAATAGCGCCGAGAGGACGAGAGCGCCATGACCGTCTCTGATGCACCGGCTTCGCAGTTCATGCTTCTCGCCCAGCTAGGGATTTCCTACGATCCCAACTCCCATCCCGGCTATGGAAAGCTCAGGGTGTTCGACGAGCAGTGCCACGGCGGCCAAGTGAGGCCCTCCGTGCTGATGCTGGTCGCCGACATCGCCGGCGGCATGATCGGCGAGAAGGAATACCCCGAGTGCTGGCACTTCACCACCGACTTCCAACTTCGCACCGCAGCGGTGCCCCTGCCCGGCCAGATCGACGCGTTCGCCGAGGTGCTGCGGGCCGGGGCCAGCACACTGGCGTGCGAGTGCCGCTTCTCCACCCCTGACGGCGCAGAGATCGGCTATGCCCAGATCGGCTTTGGACGCCATCAAACACGTCCCGGCGACCCGGCCAAAACCATCTACGAACCTCCCCGGCCCGACCTCATGGGGCTTGCCGACATCGACCGGCCGCTGGCCGAAGTGGCCGGAATCGAAGTGGTTGACGCCGCCGTCGGCCAGGTAGAGGTCGAACTCACCCCGCAGCTGCTCAACCCTGCGGGCATCATGCAAGGGGCCATGGTCACCCTGGTGGGCGAGGTGGGCGCCGAGACGCTGGCCGCCCACGATCTCGGCACGCCCCACGCGGTGGCCGACATGGACATCCGCTATCTGTTGGGGGGCAAGATCGGGCCGATCTACAGCACCTGCCGCTGGATGGGCGACCCATCCTCGGGCTGGGTGGTGGCCGAGATCAGAGATTTGGGCAAGGGCAACCGTCTGATGGCCACGATGATGATGCGGATGCGCCCAGCTCGCTGAAGGGCCGCGGCCGCAAACCAGACTAGTTTGGCGGGATGAGCCTGGTTCTCTACGAAGCTGAAGGACGGGTCGCGGTCATCACCCTGAACCGTCCGGAGGCCCGCAATGCCATGAGCCCAGAGCTTTCCGCCTCCTTGGGCGAGGCATTCGACCGATTCGAAGCCGATGAGAAGCTCTGGGTGGCCATCTTGGCCGGAAACGGCAGGGTGTTCTGCGCGGGCGCCGACCTCAAAGCGCTGTCTGAGGGTCGGGCAGCGGGCATCATCACCGCCGAGGAGGGCTTCGGCCGGTTCGCCCGCCGACAGCGAGACAAGCCAGTCATAGCCGCCGTCGACCGCCCTGCGGTGGCGGGAGGTTTCGAACTCGTGCTGGGCTGTGACCTGGTGGTGGCCTCTGCCGACGCCGCCTTCGGCCTGCCCGAGGTGAAGCGGTCGCTGGTGGCCTCCGAGGGGGGCGTTACCCGTCTCCCCCGCCGCATCCCCGCCAACATCGCCATGGAGCTGGCCCTCACCGGCGACACCATCGACGTATACCGGGCCTACGCCCTCGGCCTGGTGAACGTGATCTGCGAGCCCGGCCGGGCGGTGGCCGAGGCCAAGAAGCTGGCCGAGCGCATTGCGGCCAATCCCCCGCTGGCGGTGCGGGCAATCCGCCATTGCGTGATCGACGGTCTAGAGACCACCGAGGCCGAGGGGTTCGCCATCGCGGCCCGCCTCAGCCGGGAGATCTCCCAAACCGAGGACTTCAAGGAAGGCCCCCGGGCATTCGTGGAGAAAAGACCCCCGGTGTGGCAGGGCCGGTGAGCGGGGTCGAACCGGCCAGTCCGACGCAGCCGGTGAGCGCACCCCCTCGCGGAGAGCGGGAGCGCATCGGCAAGCCCCAAACGCCCTAATCCAGCAACAGCTCCCGCAATGCCTGCCTGTGCCCGTCATCCAAGCCGAGGGCGTAGGCCCAGTAGCGGTCGAAGGTGCCCCACGTGTCGGCCAGCACCCGAATCTGCTCGGCAAAGTAGTCCTCATGAACAATGGCCAGCGGCATCAACAACTCCCCATAGCGGCTGGCCGCCACATGCCGGTTGGTCTCTAGGTAGTGGGCCACCACCTGCTCCTCGGGCACCCCCACCGCCATCAGCAGCAGGCTGGCCGCCCAGCCGGTGCGGTCCTTGCCCGCACTACAGTTGAACAGGACCGGAACCGCTCCCGGCGCCAACAACCCCCGCACGAACTCCCCGAATCGCGCCGAGCGCTCCGGGTCGCTCACTGAACGCCCCGACGCCTCCTTCATCCACTGGAAGGCCTTCCCGTCGCCGTAGCGATCCTTGAGCTCTTCGGCACTCAGCAGGGAGAAATCAGTGCGCGCCCCCATTCGGTTCGCGGGGTCGGCCATGGGCAGCGAGATCTGCCGCACCCCGTCAGGCAGCCGGTTGGGGCCCTCTGCGGCCAGATCTCCCGGATTGCGGAAGTCGAACACCGTGCGGATGCCCAGTGCGACCAGCGCGGCCAAGTCGGCGTCGGAAGCCTCGGCCAAATGCGCCGACCGGTACACCAGCCCCGTGCGCACCCGCCGCCCGCCCGCGCTGGTCTGGCCCCCCAAGGAGCGGAAATTGCGAATGGACTCCACCCCGACAACCCTACCTAGAGAGCCTCAGACGCCCCGGGCCAAGACCCAGATGGTGAATAGATGACACGGCCGCCGGCGGCGGCTACACTTTCACCTCAGTATCGGAGCAAGGGCCAGCCAACGAGTGGCTTGGCCCAAGGAGACACCACTATGACCAAAACCAAGTTTGTTCTCGTCGCCATAGCGCTGGCTTTGGTGGCCTGGGTCGGAGCAGGCGCTGCCTCTGCTCAAGACGGGCCCTCCCTTTCGGCGAGCCCCTCCAGCATTGCCGAGCCGACCGACGGGGTGTCGGTGACCGTCACCGGATCCGGATGGTCGGTCGCCTCCGCTTTCCTGCTGCCCTGCAACATCCCCGAAGGGGTCAACGCTGCCGAGATGAGCGACGACGCGATAGCAGATCACTGCTCTCAGGCCGGCGGATTTTTGGACATGGGGAACCTCACTCCCGTCACCATCGCCGACGGCGGCTTCGAGGCCACCGTCACCCTTGACGTCCCAGCCCAGGGCATCTTCCTCGTGACTGGCGATGCCGCTAGCACAGAGAGTGCCTACGCACTGGTCTCCGTAGGCATGGACGACATGATGGACGACGACATGCTGGCTGAGACTGGTGTGGAGACCTCGGTGCTCGTCATCATCGGTGCGGGCATCGCCCTTGCCGGCCTGATGGTGTTCGGCCTCAGCCGCAGGCTGCGCAGCCTGTAACACCATCTCCTGAACGGAACACTCGGTGCCCCGGGCCTTCGGGTCCGGGGCACCGGTCGTTAACCGGCCCATGTTGGCCGTTTAAGCGTTGAGTTGACGACAGCAGCAGGATGATGCGCTAGGGTCTAACCATCCATCGGAGAGGGGCCAGCTGCTCTTGGGCGCGGCCCAAGGAGCGAGTCATGACAAAGACCAAGTTCGTATTCATTGCGATGGCCCTAGCGCTATTCGCCTGGGCAGGGGCGAGTGTGGCATCCGCTCAGGATGGGCCCACGGTTACGGCTGACCCCGCCTATGTGGACGCTCCGGGCGAACACGAGTTCACTCTGACCGGTGCAGGTTTCACCGCAGCCTCGGTCAACGCCACCTCATGCCCGGCAGACGAAGAGGTCACCCCAGATAATTTCGTCAGGCTTTGCGGCTTGGGCTCTGCCGCCACCTCCACCGGTGACGGAGGCTTCACCGCAACCATTACTGCCACGGTAGGAGAAGCCGGAGTCAGTCTGCAGATGGTTGAGCTGCGACAAGGCGGCGAGAACGCCAGCGTGCTGGTCACCGTTGGTGCCCCGGAGATGG
>JAPYOC010000138.1 GCA_028278955.1 Candidatus Poriferisocius aerobius | reverse complement strand
GCATTGCACTGAGCTATCCTGTCCTGTTCCTGCTAATCGGCCGTGAGCGAAAATTCATTGCGTCTCATGACTTTTCACCCTTCTAGAGCGCACAAACCCGCACAGTAGGTTGGCTTGATTTCAACAACAGCGCTCCAACTTTAGCACTGGCGAACAAGTTGTGTACGGTAGATTAATTTTTTTGACTACAGGTGGCGGATTTCCATGTCATGCCAGTCGCTGCGGAGTTCGTCGGGGGGGTCGGGGAAGGTGCCGCGGGCCCACTGGGGCCGGGCGGTGCGGGCGGTGATGAGCCAGCCGTCGTCGAAGCGGGCCACGTCGTCGCAATAGTGCAGGCCCAATACGAGGTCGTCCACGCCCGAGCCCTCCGGACGCATGTGATAGGCCACTGCCCAGGTTTCCACATGGCCCTCGTCGGCGCCTTCTTCAAGGTCTACATACTGGTTGCCCATGAAGTGCAAAGTGGCCTCGAACTTGTGCAGCTCCTTCTCGGTCCAGTCCAGGTAGGGGTTGAGGGGCCCGGAGATGACCGTCCCGTAGATCTGGCAGTCGGGGTGGAAGCTAGAGCGCACCAGGTCGAAGTCGATGCGGTCGATGCCCCGGGCGTACCGCTGGGGAACCTCCTTGATCAGCTCTCGATCCTTCAGCCAGCGAACTGTGGATTCGACATCCATCTCGCCTCCTTCGACCCGCTCCGGCCAACTCGGCCTCGCGCTACGGTTGGCCTATGAAAGAACTGATCTATCACCGGCTTTTCTACCCGGCACTGGAGCGCCACGCCAACAGAGAGGCGATCGTCGACGGCGCCTATCGGGCCAGCTTCGCCGCCCACGGCGAGCGGGTCACCCGGCTGGCCAACGCCATGGGCCGCGAGCTTGGGGTCAAAAGGGGAGACCGGGTGGCCATCATGGCCCTCAACAGCGCCTCCTACCTCGAGCTTTACCACGCCTGCTATCTGGGCGCGGGGGTGGTGAACCCGCTGAACTTGCGGTTGGCCGGCCCAGAGCTCGACTACATAGTGAGGGACTCGGGTACCGAGGTGGCCTTCGTAGACGCCTTCTTCGCCGAGGCATTCGTCAATGCCGTGGAGGCCGCCGGCGACAGCCTTGTTCGCAGCGTGGTGCTCATCGGCCAAGGCGACGTGCCCCACGACGTTGCCTACGAGGATCTGGTGGCCGCCGGCGACGCCACGGTGCCGTCTGAGCCCGAGGAAGACGACCCGGTGGTGCTCATGTACACCGGCGGCACCACCGGCCTGCCCAAGGGGGTGCTGCTCCAACAGCGCGCTGAGATGCTCAACGCCTACCACGTGGCCATCGGTCTAGGCGGCACCAGAGACGACGATGTGTTCTTGAGCCAGACGCCGCTGTTCCACGCCGCATCCATGGCCACTTTGCTGGTGATTCCGGCATCCGGCTCCAAGATGGTGACCATTCCCGCCTTTGACCCCGCTGGGGTTATGAACCTCATCGAGTCCGAGGGCATCACCCAGACGGTGATGGTGCCCACCATGATCGGGCTGTGCATCCAGCACCCCGAATACCGGCCCGAGCGGCTGGCGTCGCTGCGGGAGCTGGTCTACGGCGCGTCGCCCATGCCCGAGGCCATCTTGGGGCACCTGCTGGAGCACCTGCCGGATGTGAACCTGCTCCAAGGCTACGGCATGACCGAGTGCTCCTCGGTGCTCACGCTGCTCTCGGCCGAAGACCATGTGGCCGCCAACCCCCGACTGCGGTCGGTGGGCCGCCCAGTGGTCGGCGTGAACCTCTGCATCCAAGACGGGGACGGCAAAATCCTGTCCGACGGGGAGGTCGGCGAGGTGTGCGCCCGGGGCGGCAACTTCATGCGGGAGTACTGGAACAAGCCCGAGGCCACAGCCGAGGCGTTCCGGGACGGGTGGTATCACACCGGTGATGCCGGATACCTCGACGCCGACGGTTACCTGTTCCTCGTGGACCGGGTGAAGGACATGATCGTGTCCGGCGGCGAGAACGTGTACTCCTCCGAGGTGGAGAGCGCCATATCCACCCACCCCGGGGTGGCCCAGGTGGCGGTGATCGGCATTCCCGACCCGGTATGGGGCGAAGCGGTTCACGCCGTGGTGGTTCCTGTGCCCGATCACGAGCTGACTGAAGAGGAGGTTTGCGAGCACGCCCGAAAGGCCATCGCCGGCTACAAGGTGCCCAAGTCGGTGGAGTTTCGGGCTGAGCCGCTGCCCCTGTCAGGGGCCATGAAGGTGCTCAAGCGGGAACTGCGGGCACCCCACTGGGAAGGCCGGGACAAGAGCATCGGGTAGGCGGGCAGGGATTTCTGGTTTGGCTGCCCCAAACCGTCGCAAGCAGCGGGTAGAGTGTGCGGCTATGCAGGTGGATATTCGCCATGCCCCTAGTTTCGCGGTCGCCCGGTGCGCCCTTGGCGGGGGTGAGCAGGTCAAAGTCGAGGCCGGGGCCATGTCGGCCCACTCCTTGGGGATGTCGCTCGAGGCCAAGGTGGAAGGCGGCGTGCTGAAGGGGCTGAAGCGCAGCGTGTTGGGCGGCGAGTCGCTGTTCGTGTCCACCTACACCGCCCCGGCGCAAGGAGGCTGGGTGGACGTGGCAGCCAAGCTGCCCGGCGATCTCCGGTTTATCGACCTGGACGGTTCGCAAGCCTGGATCATCGAGCGGGGCAACTGGCTGGCCTCCGATGCCCGAAGGCAGCAGGTTGCCGGGCAGGGCGGCGGTGAGGGGGCCAGCACCAGGTCGGCGATCATCTTGACAAAGGCCGGGTGGGTGCCGACGGTGGGAACTCGTCTAAACCGCAGTCCGAGCACGCAGGCGCGCTGGCGGGCGTCGGTGTCGAGGTCGTAGACCACCTCCATGTGGTCGGCCACGAAGCCGATCGGCGCCACTATCACCGCCTCGGCCCCGGCGCCGGCCAGGCGCTCCAACTCGTCGCCGATGTCGGGTTCCAGCCACGGCGTTTGCGGCGGGCCGCTTCGGCTCTGGTAGGCCAGCGACCACTCGGCTGTGCCTGTGCGGCTGGCCACTTGGCGGCAGGCCTCGGCGAGCTGGGCCTCATAGGGTGCAGAAGCCGCCATGGAGTCGGGGATGCTGTGAGCGGTGAACACCACCGGGGCGGTGGGCTCGGCTCGCCGGGCGCGGCCCAGGTTGTCGGCCACAGCCGACAGGAATCCGTCTTGCTCCCAGAACGGGGGCAGTTTGCACACCGCCGGCGCGTCGGGGCCGACTGCCGCCCGAGCGTGCTCGATGTCCTCGGCGTATTGGCGGCAGCCCGAGTAGGAGCCGAAGGCCGAGGTGGCGAACGCTTGGGCACAGGATATGCCGTCGTCGCGCATCTCGGCCATGGTGTCGGCTAGCAGGGGCGTCCAGTTGCGGTTTCCCCAGTACACCGGCAGCGCTGTCCCACGCTCGGCCAGCTCGCCCTCTAGGGCGGCGAGCAGATCCCGGTTGCACTGGTTGATGGGGCTGACGCCGCCGAAGAGGTGGTAGTGCTCGGCCACTGCGGCGAGGCGCTCGTCGCTGGTGGGCCGACCCCGGGTCACGTTGCGCAGAAACGGCATCACATCGCCGGGCCCTTCCGGCCCGCCGAAGGACACGATTAAGACGGCATCGATCTCAGTAGTCATGCGGGTTCGGGCCCGGGGCCTGGTTGCGGTAGCAGATTGCTGGTTGCCCTGATCTCTTGGGTGGCCGGCGTCGATTGGAAAAGATGATGGGCATGGTGCGAAGTCCGAAGGCAGCCGAGCAGGGTTTTGCCACCCTGCCGGGCAGTGCGGTAAACCCGTTCCGAGGATAGCCGAACTTGGGAGAGGATGTGCGGTCTCTGCAACGCGGTCGTTTGACCGTTCCTCTGGTGTTGGCGGCCGCCGCCGTGGCGGCCGCCGCCGGCGCCGCCGGCGGGCAGCCCGGCAGCGGCGATGAGGCTGCACGGCCGGTGGCGGTTGAGTCGGCGATACCGGCGTGGCGGGATTTGGACCGAGCCCGAAACGACTTAGAACTTGCTTTGGGGCGGCGAGACTCCGCGCTGATGGCCATAGAGCGCGCCGCGAGCGAATTGAACCGGGAACTGGCCCGGATAGACCGGCTTCGCGACGCAGAGGCCGGCAAGCGGCTGTTGACCGACGAGGTTGAGCAGCTTGTGGTGCAGGAGTACATGTCGAGGGGCGATATCGAGGATTTGGCTTTCGTTGTGGAAGCGTCCGACTCCACCGGCGCCCTCTGGCGGATAGCACTGCTTTCAGAGGTCTCCGAGCTGGTGGAGCAGGCCTTGGACGCGGTGGAGAACGTGCCGGGGGCCTGGGAGCGAGCCGTGGCCCGGCTGCGGCGGCTCAACGACGCCGGCCCGTATCTCAACAGCCGGCGGCGCGACGCGAATCTGCTGGTGGAAGCGGCCGAGTGGGTGGTGCGCATCGCGGAGATCAACGACATGGCCGATCGCGAGCGGGCTGAGAACGGATTCATCGAGCCCACCGACCAGAACTGGTACAACCTGCGCTTTTGCGAGTCCACCAACGACTACACCGCTGAGAGCGCGAACGGCCTCTTCTATGGGGCCTACCAATTCGAGCCCCGGACGTGGCGGACCGTCGGCGGCACCGGCAACCCGGCCCATGCCCCGCCCGAGGAGCAGGACGCCCGGGCCCGCCTGCTCTACGCCCGCCGAGGCGACCAGCCCTGGCCTCGGGATTACTGTGGCCGGTGGCTCCCGGAAAACCAGCCCGACCGCTAGGTTCGGGCATTGATGAAACTGGGGGTGGCGCTGCTTTTGGCCGACTGCGTGCTCGTGGGCCTGGGCCTCTCCTATCTCATCCCGCTGAAGCTCCGTATCGAGGAGCGGGTGGCCTATGGCGCAGTAGTCGGGTTCATGGCCGTCACCCTGGTGGGCTATGCGGCGGGTTGGGCTGCCGGCCGATTGAGCGGACCAGTGGTAGCAGCGGCGGGGATGGCGGCCGCTGCGATTTCGGCTGCCGGCTGGCGGACCGGTGTTGGCCAGATCGGCGCCGAAAGCCGGGATTTCCGGCGCCGCCTGATGCGGCCGCTCGCGCACCCGGAGAACCCGGCGCTTCTTTTTATCCTGACCATCCCAGCCTGGGCGGTCACGGTTTGGATATTGCACCGGGCCTACCTGCCCGACGGGTCGGGGGGCGTGCTGGCGGGGCACCTCTCGTCGTGGACCGACTGGCAGGCCCACCTCACGTATGCCACGTCGTTCGCCCACGGGGAGAACTTCCCCCCGGAGCTGCCCACCGCCCTCGGCGTGGATCGGCTGCCCTACCACTTCGGCATCGACTTCTTCGCGGCCATGCTCGACCGGGCCGGGCTGAGCGCTTTCGGCGGGCTGGAGGTGTCGTCGGGCTACCTGGCGTTCGCGTTCGTGCCCATCATGTATTCGGTGGGGGCGAGGCTGTTTGCCAGTCGAGCAGTCGGGGCGGCGGCGGTGCTGGTTTTCACCCTGTTCGGCGGACTGGGATGGCTCCGCTTCTTCCAAGATCGGGCTGAGGGCGGCTGGAGCGTCATCTGGGATCTGCCCACCGACTACACCCGCCACCATGCTGGGAACATCCTCATGGAGAATGCGGTCACCGGCAACCTCTTTCCCCAGCGGCCGACGCTGGCCGGGTTCTCGCTTCTTCTGATCGTCGTGATGCTGATGCGGGAGGCCCACAGGTCGGGATCGCCTCGGCTGTTCGCCGCCGCCGGGGTGCTCGTCGGACTGATGCCGCTCTTCCACGTGTACTCCTTTGGAATGGCGCTGGGGTTGGGCCTGATCTGGGCTGTGCTGGACCGCCGCTGGCAGTGGCTGCTGTTCGCCTTGCCGGCATTGGCGTTCTCGCTGCCCGCCGCCCTGTGGATCGAGCCGCTCAATACCGAGATCGTGTGGGAGACCTGGGTGGACGGACCCTGGATGCAGCCGCCCGGATACTCCGTCGACTCGGACAACCTGTTCGAGTTCTGGTGGCGCAACACCGGAGTGTTTCTGCTGCTGATGCTGGCCGCCCAACTCTGGAAGGGCACGCTGCCGCCGGTTCTCTTATGGGGATCTATTCCGGTGTGGCTGTGGTTCATCGTGCCCAACTTCGCGCGGGTGGCCCCGTCGCATCCCTGGAACAACACCCACTGGTTCGTGCCGGTACTTCTCCTGGGATCGCTGTTGGCGGCCGCGGTGCTGGTGAGGCTGGCGTCTGTCGGCTGGCACGGGGCGGCGGTGGCGACGGCGCTGTTCTTGTCCCTCACCTTTGGGGGAGCGCTGGACGTCTGGAAGGCGGTCGACCCCGAGGTGAACGTGTGGCCCCACCCCATTGCCTCAGGCGACGGGGTGGCAGCCGGAGAGTGGGCCCGCGATCACACGCCGGCCGACAGCGTCTTTTTGACCGGGTTCGAGCACACCCATCCGGTGCCCGCGCTCAGCGGCCGGCAGACGGTGGTGGGCTTCGCCGGTTGGATCAACGATCTCGGGGTGGTGGACTGGTCCGCACGGCATCGGGAGGCCCGTGTCATGCTCGGCGGAGGTGAGGGCGCCGAGAAGCTGTTGGACGATTATGGGGTGGACTACGTGGTGGTCGGGCCCATCGAGCGCCGGGCCGGCGCCAACGAGGCGTTCTGGGCGGCCCGGGGAGCCTTGGCTTTTGCCCAGGGCGAGTACAGCGTCTACGAGGTGGGCTGAGCATTGCGAGCAACGGTGGATGAACAAGGCGTACACCCGAAGAGCTGGCGCTCGGTGGGGCGTCGTCCGGACACGGTGCTGGCGGTGGCCGTGGGGGCGATGGCGGTGGCCGGGCTGGTGCTGCGGCTTGTAGAGCTGGCCGAGCGCCCTCTGCACCACGATGAGAGCATCGATGCCTGGTACTCGTGGAAGTTCCTCGAGGGCACGTTCGAGGGCTACGACCCGGTGTATCACGGACCGCTGCGCTTCTATGTCACGGCGGCCTTCTTCTGGGTGTTCGGGGAGTCGCACACCACTGCCCGCCTCATGGCTGCTCTGGCCGGGGTGGGGATGGTTGTGCTGCCGTGGTTCCTGCGCCGAACTCTCGGCCCGGTGGTGACCGTGACCGCTGCCGCGGTGCTGGCCTTCAGCCCCATTGCCCTCTATATGACCCGACTCGGGCGGGAAGACTCGCTGATTGCGTTCATAACGCTGGCCATGATGGTGGTCATCGTCCGCCTCTTGGCCCGCCCGCGGCTGCTGCTGCCCGCCCTGCTGGGGTTCTTGTTAGCCGCCGGTTTTGCGGTCAAAGAGACCACGTTCATCATCGTGTTCATCTTCGGGGGCTTCTTCTTGGCGCTGCTGGCCGAGCAGGCCATCCAGCAGCGCAACGGCGGGGGCCTCGCCTTGCGCGCCCAGAGCCGGCCCGAACGATCCGCCGGGTGGGCGTGGATGCTGCCCGCCGGGCTGGTCCCCATGGGCATCGCCTTCACCGTCAGCGCCTACTACGAGGCGGAGGTCTTCGTGACCCTGGGCTTCTACGGGGTGCTGATGGCGATGCTGATTCTCATGCAGGCCAGTCCGGCGCAGATCTGGGAGCTGCCGGTGGTGCGGTCAGTTCGGGGGGTGCCCGGGTGGGGATGGCTCTTGGCCGCCGGGGTGTTCATCTTCTTCTTCGCGCTGTGGTTCACGGTGTTCTTCGACCGGCCCGAGGGCTTCGCAGACGGCTTCACCGAGGGCATCACCTACTGGCGGGGCGAGCAGGCCACCAACCGGGGCAGCGAGCCCTGGCACTACTACCTCTACACCATCCCCCTGTACGAGTACTTGGTGTGCCTCCTTGCGGTGATCGGCTCGGTTCACGTTTTCCGCAATCCCACCTTCGTGGGCAAGTTCATGGTGTGGACCGCGGTGGCCAGCTGGTTCTCGTACTCCTGGGCCAGCGAGCGCTTTCCCTGGTTGGCGCTGCACATCCTGATGCCGATGGCCTTTTTGGCCGGCTATGGGATGCAGGCGCTGTGGAGGGCGCGCCGACGGGCGCGGATGCTTCCGGTCTGGGTGGTCCTGGCCGGGTTGCTGGCCAGCACGCTGGCCGTCTCCTGGAGATCCAACTATGTGAACCAGCGCGACCCCCGGGAGCTGCTGACCCAGGTCCACACCACCGACGACTATGTGGACACCGTGCGCCGCATCGAGGCCCTCAACGAATACAGCGAATCCATCGGCGAAGGCCCGGTGACGGTGGCGGTGGACACCGCCATCTCGGTGCCCAACCTGTGGTACTTCAGAGACTACGAGGGCTTGGCCTGGGCCGATTCCGCCTCCGCGCAGCACGCCTCGGCCGACTTCGTCCTCCACCTCCCCGAGAGCAACATCTTGGCCGCCGCCTCAGCGCTGGCCGACCATCAGACCACCCGCCTGCCACTGCGGGACTGGTGGGCGCCGCAGTTCGAGTCGTACCACGGCGGCTGGTTCTCGGGCTGGGCCCAATGGCTTTGGGACCGGCAGGTGTGGAACCAGGCCACCTTGGGCAGCACCGACTTCGACGTGTCGGTGAGCCCCCGCGCCCTCAACCTCGAAGCCCGCTTGGCCACGGAATAAGTCCACACACCGCCTAACCCCCCAACCACAAAGACCAATTTTCCATCATGGGGGAACCTCGAGTGAAAAGGCAGGGCCATGTGCCGCTTCTTCGGAGATGTCTATGGCTAGCATTGGCCCTGTAAGCTCCTCGAGCATGGCTGCGCTGGAGATGACCGCTTCCGACAACTTTTTGAGCGGAGCTGATCGCCAGCTCGTTCTTACCGCGTTGCGGTCCTGTCGGGGCCACTACCACTGCGAACGAGCTAGCCAACTATCCGGCATTCCAGCCCGCACTTTGCGGGACTGGCGTCAATCGGGCGTCCTTATCCCAGATTGGAGCGAAAACAGCCCCTGCGGTTGGTCGTTCCGGGATATCGTTTATGCTCGTCTGCTGGCCTGGCTGCGCGGACTCGGCATGAATCGCGACGCTGCCGCCCATAGAGTCGATGTGCTTCGAGACAGCTTGGCTGCTGCCAACATCGACCCGATCGTGGTCGCCGATCCCTCGGTGCGTAGCGATGGAACAGTGTTCTTGATTGGCCGCGAGCGAAGTGATCGCTTCACTGGCCAACAGGTCTTCGATGCCTTGATCCCACTTCTAGACGTATTCGAGCTAGTGGAACCGATAGAGGGGGTATCAAAGGGCAGTCTCTGGGGTCCGAGCCTGATTCGCCCATCTGATTACACCTACATATCTCCCAACGTCGTGGCTGGCGAGCCGTGTATCGTCAATTCCCGCGTTCCGACAGGCACTATCCACGCGTTGCACGCCGAACGCGGCCTGAGTGTTGACGGCATAGGAGAGTTTTATCCCCAACTAGAGGAGAGAGGGATCAAAGACGCCATTGCGCTGGAGGGGCGGCTTCGGGGGGTGCACCTCGAGGCTGCCTAAACCCATGCGCTTGCTCTTGGACGAGAATTTTCCGAACTTGCCCGGATTCCTTCAAGCCTTGGGGTCTGCTACGACTGGAATCGAATCGTTGTACGACTTCGCCCCTGATCTGACTGACACCGGGACGCCTGACTGGTACCTCTATCTCAGAGCTGCTGAAGCAGGTTTTGATGCGCTGGTTACCAGAGACAAATCGCAGGCCGAACAGCCCGAAGAGATGTGGGTGCTCTCGCAGACAGGGATTTCTGTAGTGACGTGGAGGAGGCCGGTCAACGACCCGATCCTGTTGTGGGGCCAGTTGGTAGCGTATCTCCCAGAAGTCCACCGCCTCCTTCAAGCATACAAGTCATCAATATTGTTTCTGCCTGTTCCTCGCCTCAATAGAGATAACCTTAAAGATCCCGCATCGACTCTGGGGATTCGGGCGAAGCAGCAGGGTGTTTCCAACCAGCAGATCCGGGACCAGGCTCGAAAGACTGTCATTGCCGAGCTAAGACGAAGAAGAGAACAGCAGAGGTTTCCGAAGCTCCAAGCCGAGTGATTGCTTTGCAAGGTGCTGAGGTCTTTCTATTCAGCTGCGTTTTTGGGTTTCGTTTATCGGTCCAGCAGGCGGTTGATCATTCGGCTTAACGGGCCGGGTTGGGGAGGCTCGTAGCCTTCGGGCACCAGGTGGGGGGCGCAGTCGGCCAGGGCGGCCATGATCTGGGCCGGGGTGGGGTTCACCATCGAGGTGTCGCCCACCACCACGGTGGGCACGGTCTCGTTGCCGTTGGCCACCGACCGGACGAAGGCCGCCGCCGCCGGATCCTCCCAGATGTTGTGCATTTCCAGGGGCACGTCGAGCTTGCCGAGCTCTCGGTGGAGATGGGCGCAGAACCCGCAGCCGGGCCGCCAGTAGAACATGACCGATTCGACGGGGGCCGCGGCGGTCACGAGACGTAGGCGAGGGCCAGCACTATCCGCTGGCCCAGCTCGCGGTCGCCGGCCACGGTTACCAGCCCGTCAGCCAGCGCACCGCCGGCATCGGTGCGGCCGCAGCAAAGCGCATTGTAGGTATCTACATCGGTGTGGACGGTGACGGTGGGATGGTCGGCCGGGCTCGAGGGTTTGGCCCTCCCGTCGGCCACTGCCACGCCCCGGGGGCTGCCGGCGTCTCCGTCGATGGCGAACACCACGGTGCTGCCCTCGGGGGCACCGGCCTTCTTGCCCACCACATAGCCCATATTGCGGGCGTGCCAGTCCAAGCAGTGCTGCGCCACCGGCCCGCTCAGGTGGCCGCTGATGCCCAACGCCCGGCGCATATCCTGCTCGTGGGCCCAGCAATCGAATACCCGGATTTCCATGAACGTCCGGTAGGGGGCATCGCCTATGGGGGTGAAGCCCACCTCGTTCCATTTCTCCTCGGGCAGATCTCGCAGCATCTCCAGTCGCCGGGCGCAGACTTCGCTCATCTCGGCCAACACCTCAGCGCCGGCACGGGACCGGCGGGGGGCGATCTGGCCCTCGTTGAAAGCGGCGATGCCCTCGAGGCCGTCTTCGGTGGCGGAGGGCTCGGGCCTCTCCCCGGCCAGCATCCGCTCGAGGCCCACGATATGGCTCACCTGGTCTCGAACCGACCAGCCGGGGCATTCGGTGGGCGCGTCCCACTGCTCCTCGGTCAAGCCTGCGCCCAAGCGGGCTATCGACCCCCATACCGTTTCCAGCAGCTCGATGGCCGGTTCGCTCATGTTGACAGTCCTCCTGAGACGTTCTGCCCGCTCGTCAAGCCAGCCCAGCGGTGAAGGCCCGAGTGTCGTGGTCGAGCATCTCCCTCATCGAGGCGGCCACCGGCCCCCTGATCACCTTCCGGGTTCCGGCGAACGCCCTCGATCCCAGACCTTCGGCCAGCCCGGCCGCTTCGGACCTCGCGGCGTCTTCGAGCCCATCTTCTGGCACCACCCAGTCCAGATAGCCGACCTCCACCGCTTCGGACGGGGAATAGAGCCGGGCCAGCTGTATCGAGGGGTCGAGATGGCGGGGCGACAGCCGGTTGCGGGCCAGCTCAACCACCGACTTCGGCATTATCATGTTGATGGCCGTCTCGTTCAGGCCGATTCTGGCGTCCACATCGGCACCGATGCGCACATCGCAGCTCATCAGCCAAATGGCTCCGGCGGCCAAGGCGTGGCCGGTGCATCCGGCCACCACCGGACGGGGGAACTCGTAGAGTCGAATGAACAGGTCCATGCCCGCCCGAAACAAGCCGCTGGCCGCTTCCGGCCCGGATCGCAACACCTTCAGGTCGAACCCCGCGGAGAACTTGCCGGCACGGCCGATCAGGACGACGGCTTTGGCCTCTTGCTCAGCCCGGTTCAGACAATCGTGCATCGCCTCGAGCGCTTCGTGGTTCAAGACGTTTACCTTGCCGTCGTCGAAGCGGACTATGGCGATGTCGCCGGAAATCTCATAGTTCACTGACTGGCCCACGGCTTGCGGCATAAGCGGTGAGAATATCGCAGAGGCCGGCGGTAGCATCATCGGCCGTGTCAGCTGCAATTCTTGCCCGCGGTATGCGCCGCACCTACGGCGATGTCGTGGCTGTGGACTCGTTGGACCTCGAAGTGGCCGAGGGGGAGGTGTACGGGTTCTTGGGGCCCAATGGCGCCGGCAAGTCCACTGCGGTGCGGATGCTGTGTACCCTGGCGTCGCTGAGCTCGGGGTCGGCGGAGGTCGCGGGCTACGACGTGGCCTCTGAGAGCAGCTTGGTGCGACTGAATATCGGGGTGGCTCTTCAAGATGCCGCTCTCGACGGGAAGCTCACCGGGCGGGAGACGCTGATGCTGCAAGGCCGCTACTACGGCTTGGAGCGGAGCGCCATCGCCAACCGCGTGCAGGAGCTGTCCCCCTTGTTGGAGATGGAGGCCATAGACCGTCGGGTATCCACCTACTCGGGGGGGATGAAGCGCCGCTTGGACCTGGCTGCCGCGCTGATGCACAACCCCGAGGTGCTCTTCTTGGATGAGCCCACCACTGGCCTCGACCCCATCAGCCGGGCGGTGGTGTGGGAGCAGATCCGGTGCCTCAACCGAGATCTGGGCATGACCATCTTCCTCACCACCCAGTATCTGGAGGAAGCCGACGTGCTCACCCACCGGGTGGGCATCTTGAGCGAGGGGCGGCTGGCCGCCGAGGGCACGCCCGACGAGCTGAAGCGCTCGGTGGGCTCCGATGTGGTTATGGTTCGAGTGGCCGGCGACCCCGAAGCGGCAGAGCGGGCCGTCGCTGCGGTGCCCGGAATCAGCCAGACCGAGGTGTACGGCAACGAAGTCAGCGCTGCGACCGGCGACGGGGCGTCGGTGATCAGCCCGGTGGCAGTGGCGTTGTCGGAGGCGGGTATAGAGGTGAGGGACCTGTCGATCCACCCCACCACGCTCGACGACGTGTTCTTGGAGCTCACCGGCGCTCGAATCGAGGTGGAGGAATGAGCGACACGACCCTGTCTGAGCCGACCGTCGGCGAGGTGGTGAGAGCCCGGCCGTCGGGGTTCTTCGGCGATTTGGCCTCGGTGGCCAGCCGGGCGCTCCGCCTGCTGCCCCGCGACTTGGAGTCGATCATCCCGGCCATTTTGGTGCCGCTGTTCTTTCTGCTGGTCACCATTGGGGCCATCCAGAACTTGGCCGGAGACTTCGTGTCCGGCCTCGACTACAAGGCCTTCCAGCTTCCGGTGGCCATAATGACCGCCGTGACCGGCATGTCTCGGGCCAACTCGCTGGTGACCGACATCTCCGGCGGGTACTTCGACCGGTTGCTCATGACCCCCGTCAACCGCTACGCCCTGCTGCTGGGCCTGATGCTGGCCGACCTGGCGCTGTTCATCGTGCTGGCACCGACTGGATGGCCGCCATCACCTGGTTCAATCCCATGACCTACGCCTTGGAGGGGATGCGCTCGCTGTTCGTGGGCTGGGACGGCTGGGCGCTGGGCAGAGCCCTGCTGGCCATAGGCGCCGTCGGCCTCCTCGCCCAAACCCTGGCCTTTCGGTCGCTGAGCGGGCGCGTCCGCCGCGGCTAACCCCTCGGCGCGGCGATCTCACAGCCTGAGCCCCTTTCTGTGGCGCCAGGTGGGTGTGTCGGGGGCAAGCTTTTGTGATCGGGCTCGGGTAGGCTGAGGACCGTGAGCGAAACCGTGGAAGCCCAGCTGTTCGAGGTCACCGAAGCGGCCATCGACAAGGTGCTCGACATCAGGTCGAGCGAAGACGCCCCCGAGGCCCTCGGCCTGCGCATCGAGATCACCGGCGTCAGCGGCGCCGATTACACCTACGATCTGGCGTTCGAGGAGGTGGCCGACTGCGCCGAGGGCCATCGCCACATCACCGTCGGCGACCTCACCGTGATGATTCCCGAAGAGTCGGTGGAGAATCTGACTGGTGCCACCCTGGATCTGCCCAACAACCCCATGCAGGGCGGGTTGGTAATCCGCAACCCCAACAAGCCCGATCTCCTGGCCGGGGCGGACTTGGAGCTGTCGGGCACCATCCCCGAGCAGCTCCAGCAGTTGCTCGACCAGCACATCAACCCATCGCTGGCCTCCCACGGCGGCTTTGCCAACCTGCTGGGGGTGGACGGACCGACCGCCTACATCACCATGGGCGGCGGCTGCCAGGGCTGTGCCATGAGCGCAGCTACCCTTCGGGAGGGCATCACGGTGATGATCACCGAGGCCATCCCCGAGATCACCGACGTGGTGGACGCCACCGACCACGAAGCCGGCGACAACCCCTACTTCGCCCGCACCTGAGTTCGCCGACGGCCTGCCCGCCAGCGCCCGTCCCGGCCCGCTCATCCGCAGATGGGAAATCATCTGTGTGTGGGCTATCGGCTATTGTCGCCGTCACATTCTTGCCGTGCATTAGCCGTACGGTTTTCGTTCGATGATTAGGAGCTGAAAATGGCGGTTGATGTGCGTGCTCGGCGCAGTGAGCGGATCGAGGTTAGGATGACGCCAGCTGACCGGGCGTTGATCGATCGGGCGGTGAGTGCGAATGGCAGCCAGCTCACTGAGTTTGTTGTGACCCATTTGAAGATTGCCGCCCGCCGGGTGCTCGCCGATCGAAGCGAGTTCACGCTCAGCGCAGAAGCATCGGAGGAGTGGGAGAAGATCAACGATCGCCCCGCTCAAGATATTCCCGGACTGCGAGCGCTGATGGCTCGGCCATCGCCTTTCCTTGCCGAATAGTCCGCGGTATCTCCCGCCAGCACCTCTCAAGGCCGAACACCAGCTTGAAAGCTTCCAGTGTCGCTCAGACGAGCAAACCGAATGGCTTTGCCATCATGCCCGCCAGTCGATGGCGGTGGGTACGACCAAGGTGCTTGTAGTCACCCAGCCAGCACAGGATGAAGTAGTTGGGTATTACGGCTGGTGCATGGCTCAGATCAACATTGATGATGCGCCTGTTCGGTTGCGAAAGGGCGCTGGCCGCTACCCTCAACCAGTTGCGTTGCTGGCCCGTCTCGGTGTCGACATCGGCCACGAACGCCGAGGAATCGGCACAGGCTTGCTCCAAGACGTACTCACCCGGACCTTGGCGTTGGGGGAAGAGATCGGGTGTCGAGGGCTGTTGGTTCATACCGAGAGCCCGCAAGCGCGAGACTTCTACGCGCACTTGATCCCCGAGTTCGAATCCTCGCCCACCGACGACTTGCATCTTTTCTTGCTGATGAAGTCGATCCGACAGACCCTTGGCCAATTCAGATGAGGGGGCTAGCCGCCCTCGGCCGGAGTGCGTTGGTCAAGGCCGGGCAGTCGGTGCCGCGGGAATGGGAAGGCTGTCGGCGGCTTTTGGTGCGGATCGGGGAGTTCGGGCCCGAGTTGGGCCGGGAGCTCAGGCGGGCCTGGGTAGAGCGCACGCCGGTGGTGGTCGAACTAGACGGCGAGCTGCCGCCGGCCGAGCCGGTGATGCACGCCCCGTGGTGGGAGCTCAAGCCGGGCCTGACCATGCCCGATGAGGTGCTGCGCCATCTGCTGGCATCCAATGCCGTGGACTGCCGCGACCCCGAGCGGCCCCGATTCGGGCCGAGCGAGCGGGCGCTCGCCTTGGGGGCCCGGCCGGCGGCCCCGGGCGAGCCGGGCGATGTGGTGACCGACGCCGGGCCGGTGTGGTGCGACGGCGGCCCGTTCACTGTGGTCGCGCCTGAGGAACTCTATGCAGAGTGTGTCGGAGTAGTCCCTGCGGTGAACCTGGCCGTCGGCAGTCTGGCCGCGCTGCGCCCCGCTTCCCCGCAGGCCGACCTGGCCAACGACCAGCGGGCGGCGGTGGGCCATCGGGGCGGGGCCGCCTGCATTGTGGCCCCGGCCGGATCGGGCAAGACCAGGGTGCTCACCGAGCGGGCCCGCTATCTGGTGCGCGACCTGGGCGTGGACCCCCGAGCCGTGTGCCTGGTGGCGTTCAACGTGCGGGCCCGAGCCGAGATGCAGGCGCGCACCGCTGATCTGGCCGGCCTGGAGGTGCGGACGCTGAACAGCCTGGCGCTGGCCATCTGCAATGGCACCGGGCCGTTTGCCCACCCACGCGACCACGGTCGGGTGGAGGTGGTGGACGAGCGGGGCGTGCGGGATCTGCTCAGCGCCATGGTGCCCCGCAAGCGGCGGGCCATGACCGACCAGCTGGCGCCCTGGATTGAGGCGTTGGGCGCGTCCCGGCTGGGATTGCGGGATCCCGCCGAAGTCGAGCGCGATTACCACCCCGACGTGCCTGACTTCTCGGCGATCGCGCCCCAGTATGCCGATCGGCTGGCTGACCGCGGCCTGGTGGACTTCGACCAACAGATCATCCGGGCCGCCGACATCTTGCTGCGCGATCCCGCGGCCCGAGCCGCGGCCCGCCGCGCCTGCGGCATCTTGCTGGTGGACGAGTTCCAAGACCTCACTCCGGCCCACCTGTTGCTGGTGCGGCTGCTGGCCGGGCCGCGGGCAGATGTTTTCGGAGTGGGCGACGACGACCAGACCATCTACGGCTATGCGGGCGCTTCTCCCGAATGGCTGATCGAGTACGAGAGGCACTTTCCCGGGGCCAGACGCCACGAGCTGCACGTCAACTACCGCTGCCCCCCCGAGGTGGTGGATGCGGCTTCGAACCTGCTGTCTCACAACCGCCGTCGCATCGACAAGCAGATCACCGCCGCACCCACCCGGCGTCGTCTCGAAGCCGGCAGCAGCGGTGCGGCGATCACCGTCAAGACGGCTTCCGATCCCGCGCCGGAGCTGCGCCGCATCATCGAGTCGCGGCTCGAAAGCGGGGCCCAGCCCTCTGAGGTCGCGATCCTGACCAGGGTGAACAGCACCCTGCTGGTTCCTCAAATCGTGCTGGGCGATATGGGAGTGCCGTCGAGTCAACCGGTGGGCCGCAGGTTCTTGGAGCGCACCGGGGTGGCCGCCGCACTGGCCTGGCTCGACATCGCCACGGCCCCCGAGCGCCGCCTGCCGTCCTCAGCGCTGTCGGACGCGGCCCGCCGCCCGCCCCGGGGCATCTCTCCCCGCGTGATCGAGTGGATCGCCGAGCAGCAGAGCATCTCGCAGATCAAGGCCCTGGCCGGCAGGATAAAAGACGAGCGGTCTTCCAAGAAGGTGGGCGAGTTCGCCGACGACGTCGAGACGCTGCGGTCAAGGTTCAAAGAGGCGAACGGCGAGGCAACCACCCAGTCGCTGTTGGAGACGGTGCGAGACGAGATGGGTCTGGGCGGCAGCCTGGACACCCGGTTGGACGCATCCCGCCGCTCCGTCGACCGCTCGGCCCACGGCGACGATCTGCGGGCACTCATCTCGGTGGCTCATCTGCATCCCGACCCGGCCGACTTCCGGCAATGGCTGGCCGAACGCCTGTCGGACGGATTCGAGGGCGAAGGCAGCGCGTCCGGCGTCCAGCTGGCCACCGTCCACCGGGTGAAGGGCCGGGAATGGCCCCATGTGATCGTCTACGAGGCGTCGAAGGGCTTGATCCCCCACCGCTTGGCCGGCGACCTCGAAGAGGAAAGGCGGGTGTTCCACGTGGCCATCACCCGGTGCTCGCAGACGGTGACCCTCATCTGCGGCGACCCGCCCACCGATTTCAAAGGCGATCTGACCGCCCGCTTCCAGCCTTCTCTCGAACCAGAACCGAAGGCGAAGACCGGCCTGCTCACCCCGCCCCCAGCAGTCGGCGCCAGCCCACCATTGAAGCCGGGCGTTGCGGCCCAACCCGCGAAACGCCCCAC
>JAPYOC010000137.1 GCA_028278955.1 Candidatus Poriferisocius aerobius | reverse complement strand
CCGGGGCCCCTCCCCCGGTTCGCTGGGGGAGGTGGCACGCGGCCTGGCCGCCGACGGCCCCCTGCTGCTGGTCATCGACGAGTTCGGCAAGAACTTGGAGGCCCTGGCCAGCAGCTCGTCGCCCAGCGCGCCCGGCGATGAGGGCTCCGACCCGTACCTGCTCCAGCAGCTCGCCGAGGCGGGCCAGGGCGATGGCCTGCCCATCTTCCTCTTGACCCTCCAACACCAGTCTTTCGACGACTATCTGAGCGGAGTGGACGCCCGTCGGCGCAGGGAGTGGGCCAAGGTGCAGGGCCGCTTCGAAGATGTGGCCTACGTGGAGTCGCCGGCGCAGGTCCGGGCGCTCATCGGGTCGGTGTTCCAGGTGGGCGACGAAGCCCTCCGAGCCCGCATCCACCGGTGGGCTCGCCCCCTGGCCCGCACCATGCGGGCGCTGGGAGCAGCCGACTTGGGCGATCCGGCCAGAGTGGCCTCCTGCTGGCCCCTGCACCCGGTGACCGCAGTGGCCCTCTCCGAGCTGTGCCAGCGTTACGGCCAGCACGAGAGGACGCTGTTCTCCTTCCTGGCCGGCCCGGAGATGGCCGGGCCCAGCGGCTTTCTGGCCTCGACCTCCCTGCCGGGGCGCGGCCGCCTTCCCACGCTGGGCCTCGACGCGGTCTACGACTATTTCGTCGGCGCCGCCGGGCTGTCGTCGCTGGCGGCGGCCAACAGCCGGTGGGTGGAGATCACCACCCGGCTGCGCGACGCCCACGGCTTGTCGGCGCGCCAGGGCAGGGTGGCCAAGTCGATCGCCGTGCTCAATCTGATCTCCGCTTCGGGTCCGATCAGGGCGTCGAGCCATGTGCTGGGGCTGCTCGAACCCGGCGCCGATGCCGTGCTGGGCGAGCTGGTCGGCACCGGGCTGGTCACCTACCGGCCGTTCGCCGACGAATACCGGGTGTGGCAGGGCACCGATGTGGACATACCGCGGCTGCTGGAAGCCTCCCGACAGCGCGTACAGCAGCAGCCGCTGCTGGAGATCGTGTCGAAGGTAGACGAGCCCCAGCCGGTGGTGGCGGCCCGCCACAGCGCCGCGAGCGACTGCCTTCGGGTGTTCTCCCGCCGGTATGCCGACAGCAGCGGCAAAGCCGAGCCTTTGGACGCGTTCTCGCCCTACGACGGCGAAGTGCTGCTGCTGGTGGAGGGCGACCGACCGCCCCCTCTGGTGGGATCGCCGCTCGACGGCGCCAAACCGGTGGTGGCGGCCATTCCCGAGGCGGGCCACCTCGTCGGCGTGGAGTCCGCCGCCCGCGAGCTGAGCGCGCTGAGGGAGGTTCTGGGTGATCCCGATCTGGAGATGGACTGGGTGGCCCGCCAGGAGCTGAGCGAGCGATTGGCCCTGGCCCAAGTTGAATTCGATCGGGCGGCTTTCACCGCCTTCGCCACCGAATCGTGCCGGTGGGTGCTGCTCGACAGCGTCGAGGGGGTCGAGCTCGCGTCGAGGCGGAGCAGCTCCGCCCTCTCCGAAGCCGCCGACGGCGCGTATCCGAGCACCCCCCTTGTGAGCAACGAGATGCTCAACCGCACCCACCTCACCGCACAGGGGGCCAAGGCCCGCCGACTGCTCATCGAGGCAATGATCGAAAACGGCGACCGGGCGAACCTCGGGCTGGAGGGGTACGGCCCCGAAGTGGCGATGTACCGGGCCGCGCTGGCCCGCACCCGGCTCCACGCCAAGGACCCCGACACCGCGAAGATGGAGTTCCAGGCGCCCGCGGGCGGCAAGGCGGCCCGGTCGCTGTTGCCGGCGTGGAATGTGCTGACCGCTGAGTTCGCGCGGGCCCGGCGGCGGCGGGTGAGCCTCAGCGATATCCACGCCGCCCTGCGCTCGCCGCCGGTGGGAATGAAGGCGGGCGTGGTGCCGGTGCTGGTGACGGCGGCGCTTTTGGCCCACTCCCGTGAGATAGCCCTCTACGAACACGGGACGTTCAAGCCCCGGCTGACGGTGGACATGGCCGAGCGGATGGTCAAGAACCCCGCCTTCTTCGAGGTCAAGAACTTCGCCAGCGCCCGAGGCGCTCGCCGCTGGGCGCTAGACGCGCTGATGCGGGAGCTGGGCCAAAAACAACAGCCGGGCGGCGGGCGGCGGGGCGGCAGGATGCTGGCCGTGGTCGGGAACCTGGTGTCGCGGGCCCGGAGGCTGGACCGCTTCACCCAGAAGACGAGCGGGCTGTCGCCGAATACGGCCGCGGTGCGCGATGCGCTGCTGGCCGCGGTGGAGCCCGACGAGCTGCTGTTCGTCTCCTTGCCGGAGGTGCTGGGGTTTCCCGAGATCGAGCCCGGCGACGAATACCCCGACGCCGACGCCTACGCCGCAGCGGTTGCCGCCGCGCTGGCCGACCTCGAGGCCGCGCCGGAGCGGCTGCTGTCGGACTCGCTCGACCTCCTGCTGGCCAATGGAGGGGGCGCCGACAGGCAGGCTGTGATCGAGCGGGCAGCGTCGATCGACGCCGATGGGCTGGATCCGGAATCCCGCCCCTTCGTGCTGGCCCTGGCCAACCACGGTGCTGACGACGACCTCGAATGGGTCAAGGTCATCGCCACGGTGGTGGCCCGCAAGGCGCCTGGCGAGTGGGCCGACGACGACAAGCGCCGGTTCTTCCGGGAGCTGCCCGAGCGCATGGCCGCCTTCGAGCGGCTGGTGGCCCTGTACGCCGGCTCGGACCACTACGACTCCGGCCCCGGCGCGGGCCCGAAACAGATGAGGGTCACGTTTACCCTGGCCGACGGCCGCGAGCACGCCCGGCTGGTGGGTCTGGACGGCGCCCAGCGCGCTTCGCTGTCTGCGGCCCTCGAGCAGTTCGTGGCCGAGGCCGAGCGGCTGGTCGGCCCCGGCGAGCAGGCCCGGCACGCGCTGTTGGCTCTGATGGGCGGCCAGATGATGGAGAGGCAGATGATGGAGGGGGCCAGCCATGGCTGATCCAACCCGAAGCTCCGGCGTGCGCCACATCTGCGGCATCTCGGGAGGCAAGGACTCCAGTGCGCTGGCGGTGTACCTCAAAGACCGGGTGGCCGATATGGAGTACTTCTTCTGCGACACCAGGGCCGAGCTGCCCGAGACTTACGAGTTCCTGGCCCGATTGGAGGTGATCTTGGGCCAGCCCATCGCCCGGCTGAACGCGGCGCGGGGCTTCGACCACTGGTTCGAGATTTTCCGGGGGGCGCTGCCGTCGCCGCAAATGCGCTGGTGTACCAAGAACATGAAGATCAAGCCGCTCGAGCACTGGATCGGCGACGACCCCGCGGTGTCCTATGTGGCGATACGGGCCGACGAGGCCAACCGCAAGGGCTATGTGTCCACCAAGCCCAACATCGAGAGCCGCTTCCCGTTCGTGGAAGACGGCATCGACCACGACGGTGTGATGAGGATCCTCGACGACGCTGGGATCGGCCTGCCCTCCTACTACGAGTGGCGGACCCGCTCGGGCTGCTATTTCTGCTTCTATCAGCGCAAGGCCGAGTGGATCGGCCTCGCCGACCGCCACCCCGAGCTGTTCGAGCGGGCCGTGGCCATCGAGCAGAAGGTCCTCCAAGACGCCGGTGTGTCCGGCGACGCCGACTTCGGCGATCAGGCCATGAAGGGCCGCCAGTACACCTGGTCTGGCGGCGAAACCCTCGTGCAGCTCCGAGCCCGCCGCCAAGAAATC
>JAPYOC010000136.1 GCA_028278955.1 Candidatus Poriferisocius aerobius | reverse complement strand
TGCCGGCGTCGTCCACCGCCACATGGCGCAGCAGCTCAACCAGGCCGGTCTCGACGTCCACCTCCACTGTGCAGAGGTGGGTGCCGAAGGGGAAGGTGGGGCCGTCGGTGGTGTGGTCGAGCTCGACGCGCAGCGGCTCTTCGGCCGCTGCGACGACCTGCTCCCAGCTCACCGCGGCGCTGGGAACGCCGGCCACGCCCAGTCGACCCTCGTCGGTGACCGCGATGTCTTCTGCACTGGCCTCCAGCAGCTCGGCGGCCCGCTGCCGGGCAATGTCCAGCACCTCGGTGGCAGCAGCATGGATGGCGCTGCCCCCGAGCTGGGCGCTGCGCGACCCGCCGGTGCCTCCGCCCCGGGGCACCAGCGCGGTGTCGGATTGCACGAATTCGATGCGATCTATCTCGATTCCCAGCAGATCGGCCACGATCATGGTGAACGCCGTCTCATGGCCTTGGCCGTGAGAGGACGTACCCACCGAAACAGCAGCCGACCCGTCGGGGCGCACCTCGACCGCGGCGTGTTCCTCCTGGCCGACGCCCGCGGTGATCTCCACATAGCTCGACAACCCGATGCCCAGCCTCCGGCGGTCGCCGGCGGCTCGGCGAAGGGCCTGCTCGGCCCGCAAGTCCTCATAGCCCGCCAGTTCGCAGGCCCGGTCCAGCGCCTTGGCGTAGTCACCGGTGTCGTAGGCCCCTCCGGTGGGGGTCACCAGCGGAAACGACTCTGGCGCCAAAAAATTCCGGCGGCGGAACTCCGCCGGGTCGATGTCCAGCTCGGCCGCCGCCAAATCGGCCATGCGCTCGATGGTGAGGGTGGCCTGGGGCCGGCCTGCTCCCCGAAACGCCCCCAGCGGCGCCCGATTGGTGGCCGCCACGCCGTAGTCGAACTGCACCCGCTCAATGGCGTACACCCCCGGCGCCATCACCCGGGTAATGAAGGGGAGGACGCCGCCCAAGCCGGGATAGGCCCCGGCGTCCACCACCGCCGCCACCTCCAGCGACACCATGCGGGCATCCTCGGTCACCCCCAGGCGGGCGTAGTGGACCTGGTCGCGGGCCTGCATAGAGATCAGATACTCGGCCCGGGATTCGGTCCACGCCACCGGGCGGCCCAGCTGCCGGGCAGCCGCGGCCACCGCCACATGCTCCGCCCGCCATCCGCCCTTGGCCCCGAATCCGCCCCCCACCCACGGGGCGATCACCCGCAACTCGGCAGGGTCGAGCCCCAGCGACTCGGCGATGCCCGACCGGGTGGCGTGGGCCCCCTGCGTGGACACCCACAAGGTGAGCTGCTCCCCGGTGGGATCGGCGAGCACCGCATCGGTTTCCATCGGCACCACCGCCATGCGGTTGTGGACGATGCGGGCGCTGATGATCCGGTCGGCCCCGTCGTGCAGGCCCTCCACCGGTTCGAACACCCTCAGCAGCGAGTCTGACCCCCGTTCGGGGAACAGCGCCGCGGCGCCGCCGACCACTGCGGCCTCGGCGTCCAGCGACGGCGGCAGCGGCTCATAGTCCACCATGACTGCATCAGCAGCGTCTGAGGCCGCGGCGGGGCTCTCGGCCACCACCATGGCCACCGGCTCACCCGCGAAGCGAACCCGCTCCCGGGCCAGCGGCGGGCGCACGAAGAGGGGGTCTACGAGGAACCGGATTTTCATCTTCTCCACCCCGATGGTGGCCGCGGTGTATACCGCAACCACCCCCGGTTGTCCGGCTGCGGCTTCGACGTCGATTCCGGCGATCTCCCCGTGGGCAAATGATGAGCGCACGAAGGTGGCTGTGAGCAGCCCGTCAGGGCGCAAGTCCCCGGTGAAACGGCCCTTGCCCGTCAAGAGCGTCCCGTCTTCTCGCCGCACGACTTCGGTTCCCAAGATTGATCCAGCCATATGGTGGTTCATTATGGATGGCGCATGGCCTGCACCTGGAATGGAAAGGTGAATTGGATGGAGTTGCGCAAAGCAATTGAACCGACCACGACCGCACTGGTGCTTCAGGAGTGTCAGAACGGGGTGATCGGCAAGCTGTCCGCCCTGCCCGCGCTGGCCGAGGCGGCCGAGGAGGGGCTGATCCCGAATGCGGCGGCGCTGGCGGCGGCGGCTCGCACGGCGGGCGTGAGGGTGATCCACTGCACGGCCCAGCACCGCGCCGACGGTTGGGGCGGCAACCGCAACGCCCGCCTGTTCCGAGCTATGCCCAAGATGCCGGTGCCGCTGCACGCCGGCACCGAGGCGGTGGAGGTGGTGGCCGAGATCGGGGTGGGCAACGCCGATGTGGTGCTGCCCCGCCATCACGGCCTGTCGCCCTTCGAGGGCACCGAGCTCGACTCGCTGCTGCGCAACGAGGGCATCCGCACCATCGTGGCGGTGGGGGTGTCGGTGAACGTCGCCATCACCAACCTGGCCTTCGACGCGGTCAACGCCGGCTATGTGGTGGTGATCCCCCGCGATGCCGTGGCGGGCACCCCGCCCGACTATGTCGACGCCGTGTTCGAGCACACCCTGAGCATGATCGCCACCGTCACCACCACTGCCGACGTGGTTGGCGCCTGGGCGAGGTAGATCAGCCCAGACCGGCCCTGGCGTAGGCCACGACGGCGGCGATCTCGGGGGCGGTGAGCTTGGAGCCGAACTCGGGCATCTCGCCGAGCCCTTCCCGGACGACCGCCTCCACCGCCTCCGCCGAGGAGTATTTGCCCTGCAGCGCGCCCGAGCGGATGTCGGGGCCGACGACGCCGGCGCCGTCGGCCCCGTGGCACCCCACGCAGTGCATCAGATACACGCTCTGGCCCGCGGGGATCGTCCCCGAAGCACCGGGAAGGGTTTCGAGAAGACCGCCCGGCGCGGCCGGCCCCTCAGCGCCTGAGCCCCCGCCACAGGCCGCCAGCGCAAACAGGCCACCCAGCAGCAGGAGGCCGAATGCCGTCCCCCACCGGGCACGAGGTCGGGTCAAGCTCCTACCGGGGCGCTGGGGGTGAAGGTCACCGGCATCGCCTCTGGGCCGACGATGAAGTTGGATGCCCGCCAGGGCAGCGGCTCCTCGCCGGCCAGCTGCATGTCGGGCATCCGCTCGGCGAGGCGCTGGAACATTGTCTTGAGCTCCAAGCGGGCCAGGGAGGCCCCGAGACAGAAGTGCGTTCCCCACCCGAATGCCAGGTGGTTGTTGGGGTCTCGCTCCAAGTCGAACGCAAACGGATCGTCGAAGACCGCCTCGTCTCGGTTGGCTGAGGGGTAGAACAAGATGATCTGATCGCCCTCGCCGATGGTCTGACCGCGAAACTCCACCTGCTTGGTGGCGCTGCGGGACATGTTCTTGATGGGGGTCACCCACCGCAGCATCTCCTCCACCGCCCGCTGCATCCACTCGTCGTCGCCGGCCCGCTGGTTGAGCAGCTCCCTCTGGTCGGGATGTTCCAGCAAGGCCAGCATCCCCCCGCTGATCACATGGCGAGTGGTCTCGTCGCCGCCGATGAGTATCAGCAGTGTCTCCTGCACCAGCGACTCGTCGTCGAGCTTCTCGCCGTCCACTTCGGCATGGCACAACACGCTGACCAGATCAGATTGGGGCGGCCGCCCTCGCCGGTCGGCGATCACCTCGAGCTGGAATTCCCGGTAGGCGATGCCGGCCAGCATCCCCTTCTCGGCGGCGGTCTGATCAGTCTCGGTGGTGGCCCGAATCATGTCGTCGGACCACTCCAGCAGGCTGTCGTAGCTTTCGCGGGGAAAGCCCAGCATGTCGCCGATCAAGATAAGCGGCAGGGGGGCGGCGATATCCCACACGAAGTCGCATTCTCCCCGCTCGCACACCTTGTCGAGGATCTCATCGCAGATGGCGGTGACTTCAGCGGTCCGGTCCCGCACCCGCTTGGGGGTGAAGCCGCGGTTAACCAGCTTGCGGCGCTGCTTGTGCATGGGGTCGTCCATGGAGATCATCATCGGCAGCGGGTCGCCGTGAGGGCGGGGGCTGCGCCATGATGAGAACGTCTCGGGGTCCTTCTCAATGGCCAAGATGTCGTGGTAGCGGGTGATGCCCCAGACGTCGCTGGCCGCGTCGTAGTAGACCGGGGCGTTCTCCCGCATCCAGGTCCACGTCTCGTGGGGCTCGTGCTGGTACCAGAAGCCGTCGAGGAAGTTGATGTCGTCGCGAGTGGGATGGTTGGGCATTGCTAGCCTCCTCTATCGGGCTCACTGGTTTCTCGTCGCCCGGTTGACCTTTGGCGCACCCCCGTGCTGGTACGCCCCGGTGACATCATAGGGATGAGCCACGACCCACACCGATCCGACCGGCACGTCGGCTGGATCGGTCGCCGCCGGCAACCTCCCCGCGCCCAAATCCCGGCCGGCGCAACAACCCCTCTAAGGTGGCGCCGTGCCCGATGCGGTGCTCTATGAGCTTTCCGGCCACGTGGCCACCATCACCCTCAACCGCCCCGACGCTCTCAACGCCATCAATGGCGAGTTGCGCCAGGGGTTGAACGCGGCCTGGCGCCGGTTCCGGGGCGACGACGCGGCGTGGGTGGCCATCGTCACCGGGGCAGGGCGGGCCTTTTGCGCGGGGGCCGACCTGCGAGACGGCGAGGGCTCGGTGGGGGTGTTCGAGGGCACATTCTGGGAGAAGCCCACCATCAACTCCTTCGAGTCGGGTCTAGAGCTGTTCAAGCCCACCATCGCCGCAGTCAACGGCCACTGCCTAGGCTATGGGCTCACTGGGGCGCTGGCCTGCGACTTCCTCATCGCCGGCGACCGGGCCACGTTCGGGTTCCCCGAGGTGCGGTTGGGCGTGCCCACCATTGTCGGGGCCATCCGGCTGCCCCGCCGGGTGGAGTGGGCCGACGCTATGGAATTGCTGTTGACCGGCGAGCAAGTGGATGCCGAGCGGGCTCGGGAGATGGGTCTGGCGTGGCGGGTGGTACCCCACGCCCATCTGATGGACGAGGCCCGGGCCTTGGCCGAGCGGCTCGCGGCCTCCGCCCCGCTGGCCGTGCGGGCCACCAAGGAAGTAGCCGCCCGCACCCGCACCATGCCATGGGTCGAGGCGGTGCGCTTCGGCGAGACCATGCGAAAAGTGGCTGGGGCCACCGAGGATGCCGCCGAGGGGGCGGCCGCCCGGGCTGAGGGCCGTCCGCCCGACTGGCAAGCCCGCTAGCCCGATGGGCGTGAGAGCGATTGTCTTTTGCGCAGTGGCGGCTGGACTGGCTTTCGTGGCTCTTTCCCTGGCCGGCATCGTGTCCACCTGGGGGCTCGACTGGGTGACCATCGAATCGGAGGAAACCGAGTCTGAGGCCACTGCCGGGCCCACCGCCACCGAGCCGCCCCTGCCCGCGCCCGTCGACGCAGTGGTCGAGTTGGAGGTCGACCCCCGCTATCCCCCCGATACTCAGTGGAGGGTCTTCGACGTTCCCTCCGCCCTCAATGTGAGGGCCGGCCCCAGCACCGCTCATCAGGTCTTGGGCACCGCCAGCTTGGGGTCCACCGTCGCACTCACCGGCCAGGTGGTGGAATCCCCCACCAGCGGTATCTGGGTACAGATCCGGGCCAATACGGTCAGCGGCTGGGTATTCGCCGCCTATCTCACGCCTGCGAGCTGAGAGAAGTAGAAGGCTCTCAGAAAATCAGCGCTCCAAATTCCAATACGGGATACTTCAACCTCGCCCAATAGAGCACCAATCAAAGCGCAAGAATACAAACCAGAAGAACCGCCCCTCTCCCTGTCAGTCGGCGGCGATGCCCACGGGGCAGGTGACGCCGGTGCCGCCGAGGCCGCAATAGCCGTTGGGGACTTTGGCCAGGTACTGCTGGTGGTAGTCCTCGGCGTAGTAGAGGGGCGGGGCGACGGCGATCTCCGTGGTGATCCCCCCATAGCCGGCTTCAGCCAGCCGGGCGCCGAACCGCTCCCGTGACGCCTCGGCGGCCGCCATCTGGCCGTCGTCGAAGCAGTAGACGCCCGAACGGTACTGAGTGCCCACATCGTTGCCCTGGCGCATGCCCTGGGTGGGGTCGTGGTTCTCCCAGAACAGCGCCAGCATCTGCTCGTATCCGGCGGCGGTTGGGTCGAACACGGCGAGCACCACCTCGTTGTGACCGGTGCGGCCGCTACACACCTCCTCGTAGGTGGGGTTGGGGGTGAAGCCTCCGGCATAGCCCACGGCGGTGGTGAACACGCCGGGCACCGACCAGAACACCCGCTCCGCACCCCAAAAACAGCCCATGCCCACCATGATCTGCTGCATCCCCTCGGGAAACGGCGGTTTCAGCGGGTTGCCGTTCACAAAGTGGGCCTCCTGCACCGGCATCTCACCGTCCCGGCCCGGCAGCGCATCGGCTGGGTCCACCATCATCGTCTTCTTCGTCCCGAACAAAGCCATAGCGCCAGTGTAGAGGTTGAGGTCGGCGGCCCGGTCGCCGGGTACCCCTATAGGGCCAACGCCGCTTGCGGCGAGTAGGCTCGGTGGCCTGCCGAGCAACCAACCCAGAGCCCGGAGGGGGAAATAGATGGCTGTCGCACCGGAGAAGATTCGCAACGTCGCACTGGTGGGGTCGCAGGGGTCGGGCAAAACCACGCTGGCCGAAGCGCTGCTGTACCGGGCCGGCGTCATCGACCGCACCGGCCGGGTGGAAGAGGGCACCACGGTGTGCGACTTCAGCCCCGAGGAGAAGGCTGCTGGCCACAGCCAGTCGCTGGCTCTGGCCAGCTTCGACTGGCACGGCCACAAGATCAACCTGCTCGACACGCCCGGCGCTCCCGATTTCGCCGGCGAGCTGCACGCCGCGCTCCAAGTGGCCGACCTCCTGGTGTTCGTGATCGACGCCTCCAGCGGGGTGGACCACCGGGCCACCGCCATCTGGCGCCAAGCGGCCGACGCCGGCCTGGCCCGCATCGTGTTCGTGAACAAGCTCGACCGGGAGCACGCCAGCTTCGAGAACGTGCTCACCGAGCTGCAAGATGCCTTCGGCGCCGGCGTCGCCCCGCTGGAGCTTCCCGTCGGCGCCGGCCCCAGCTTCCACGGGATCGCCGACCTGCTCACCGACAGGGCCTACCTCTACGACAGCGGATCGGCTGAGGAAGCCGCCATTCCGGCCGAGATGGCCGAGCAGGAAGCCGAAGTGCGCGAGCAGCTCATCGAGGGCATCGTGGTGGCCGACGACGACATGCTCGAGCACTACCTCGAGGGCGGTGCGCCCAGCCCGGCCGAACTCGAGGCGGTGCTTGGGCAAGGTGTGGCCGACGGGTCGGTGTTCCCGGTGGTGTGCGGCTCGGCCACTGGGCCCATCGCGGTGGACCGCCTCGCCAATTTCCTGGTGGACATCGGCCCCTCCCCCGCGGCCCGGGCCATGACCGCGACCATGAGCGACATCGACTTCGAGCCGACCTGCGATCCCGACGGCGACCAGCTGGCCTGCGTGTTCAAGACTGTCAGCGACGACTACGTGGGCCAGATCTCGCTGTTCCGAGTGCTGTCGGGCACCGTCCACCGCGACGACAACCTCACCAACTCCACCACCGGCGACAGCGAGCGGCTGCGCGGCCTGGTAAGGCTGATCGGCGGCAAGCAGCAGGACATCGACGCCATCGGCGCCGGGGACATCGGCGGCGTCACCAAGCTCCAGCAGACCCGCACCACCGACACCCTCACCAACGCCGGCCGGGCCGTGGTGCAGATGGAACCATGGCCTGAGCCGGTGCTGGCCTACGGTCTGGTGCCCAAGAATCGGGCCGCCGAGGACAAGCTGGGCACCGGATTGCGCCGCCTCACCGACGAAGACCCGTCTTTGCGCTTGGAGCGCAGCGAGGAGACCCGCCAGACCCTCCTGCGGGGCTTGGGGGAGGCCCATCTGCGGCTGGCCACCGCCCGGCTGAGCCGCATGGGCATCGAGGTGGATACCGAGGATCTCAGAGTCCCCTATCGCCAGACCATCAACGGCAGCGGTGACGCCGAGGGAAAGCACAAGAAGCAGTCCGGCGGTCACGGGCAGTTCGGCGTGGCCTACGTGCGCATCGAGCCGCTGCCCCGGGGCAGCGGCTTCGAGTTCGTGGATGCCATCACCGGGGGATCCGTCCCCCGGTCGTACATCCCCGCAGTGGAGGCCGGCATCCACGACGCCATGGCCGACGGGGGCGATCTGGGCTTCCCCATCGTGGACGTGAGGGCCACGCTGTACGACGGCAAGCACCACTCGGTGGACTCGTCGGAGTTCAGCTTCAACATGGCCGGCAAGCTGGCGTTCAGCGCCGCCTTCGCCCAGGCCAACCCCGTGGTGCTCGAGCCCATGGCCCAGGTGGAGATCACCGTGGCCCCCGAATACCAGGGCGACGTGATGGGCGATCTCTCTTCTCGCCGGGGCCAGGTGCAGGGCACCGACGCCGGGCCGTGGGGCGAGCAGGTGATCCATGCCATTGTCCCCGAGGCAGAGTTGGTGCGCTACGCCATCGAGCTTCGTTCGCTGACTGGCGGCCGGGCCCGGTTCAAAGCCGAGCGGGTGGCCTACGAGATCCTCAGCGGCGCCCTCCCCGAAGCGGCCACGGCCTGATGTCCGAGCCGTCCGAAGCCGAGGATATGGAGTTCCAGTGGGCTGATCCCCGCGACTATGAACCGTCGGACGGGGTGATGCGCAAAGTCACCGGCTCGGCGGGCGGCTCGGCGCTCGGTGCGGCCATGGTGGCCTTGGGCGAGATCTTGGAGCCCGAGAAGACCCGGGTGGAGATCCAGCAGGAAGACGACGAGCCCGAGCCGGACATGCCGTTCACGATCGACTTCGGCGACCTGCCCCCGCTGCACTAGTGGTGTCCAAGCCGGGCGACTCACTCCCCGGTCACACGACCGGCACCGGGCCCGAGCTTGGCCCGCAGATCTTCTTCAACGGCCTTGAGCAGCTCACCGGCGTGCTGGTCGCGCAGCTCGGCCAGGGCCAGCGAGCCAGCGGCCGCCTCGGCATCCCACTCGTCGGCGAACCGGCCCGAGGTGATCTGCTCGGCCAGCTCCCGCATGGTGGCGGCCACATCGAGGTGGTCGAACCGGCCCCGCCGAGAGAGCTGTCCGTACTGGCTGGCCGGAGAATGATGGTCGAGTTGGGCCACGAATCCGGCCTCCCGCAGCAGCCGGTAGTTGCGCTCCACCTCCCCGGAATAGAACAGCTCGGTGGTAATGGCCTCTAGCGGAATGCCCAGCTCCAGCATCACCATCACGAAACTCGTGTTCACATGGGTCAGCACCGGCGACAGCAGCTGCTCCACGGCCAAGTCGAGCACCGCCTCTTGATAGGGGTTCATGGCGATGGCACCTTGGCGGAGCCCGCCGATGGCCTGGGCCACCGCCAACATCCGGGCCTCGGCGGTGCCGGTGGCGTCGCGGTGCACGCCCACCGCGGTGATGAACCCGACTCCCTCCTCGTAGCAACGGCGTACCTCGGGGCCCAGCATCCGGGGGGCGACCATGGCGATGTCGCCGTCGGTATTGAAGCGGTTGAAGGCCAGGGTGTAGCCGCTGGCCACGATGGTGAGGGCCTCCGGCGCAGGCGCCAGTCCCAATCCGGGAATGGCATCGTCGGGGACCAGCACACACACGACGTCGGCCGCCGAGGCGTCGGCGATGCCGGCGACGTCGAATCCATCGGCGATGGCCTGCTCTTTGGTCGCGTCGGCTCGCACGTGTACCGAAACCGACAGCCCCGAGTCCCGCAGGTTGAGCGCCCACGGCCTGCCTTGGTTGCCGTAGCCCACCACGGCCACCTGTTGGCCGGCCACCGCGGCGAGATCGGCGTCTTGCTCGTAGAAGAAGTCGGTCACGGCCCCACTGTGCCAAACCCACGGCGAATCAGCCGAAGCGGGCCCCGACTCGATTTTGCCTTTGAGTCCACGCCCGAGCCGACTGTGGACGCCCGGCCGCGGCGAACTCGGCCGCGGCCGGGAACTAGCCCTCCACACGCCACTCAGCCCTAGGGTTGGCCGTTATGAGCGATTTCTCTGGCCGCGGCGGCGGGGCGCTGGTCACCGGAGGCAGCGGTGGCATCGGCGCGGCGATCTGCACCATGCTGGCCAAACGCGGCAGCTCAGTGGCTCTCACCTACCGGTCGAACGCCAACTCGGCCGAATCGGTGGCCGCCGCGGTGCGGGCTGCCGGGGTGGGCGCCCACACCGGGAATCCGGCCTTGGAAGATCCCGACGAAGTGCGGGCCTTTGCCGACGAGGCCGCCGATCGGCTCGGGGGACTGCACACCGTGGTCGACGCGGCTGGCCCCCATGTGCCCCAGATATACGTCTCGCAAACCGACCCCGCCCAGTTCGCCCGCCAGATCGACGCCGACGTGGTAGGCGCATTCAACCTGACCGTTGCGGTGCTGCCCCATCTGCGGGCCTCAGGCGGCAGCATCGTGTACGTGACCACCGCAGCCACCACCGTGTTTCCCAAGCGCGACGCCTTGTCATCGATACCCAAGGGCGCAGTGGAATCACTGATGCGGGCGGTGGCGGTGGAAGAGGGCCGCTTCGGGGTGAGGGCCAACTGCGTTGGACCGGGAATGCTGGAAGACGGGATGGCCGCCCAGCTCATGGCCGAGGGGCATCTCGACGACCGGGCCTTGGACGCGGCCCGGGACAACATCCCCCTCGGACGTTTTGGCAAGGCGGTGGACATCGCCGAGGCCGCCTGTTTTCTGGCCTCCGACGCTGCCAACTACATCAGCGGCCAAAAGCTCGACATCGACGGCGCGTTCACGGTCTGACCACCGGCAACCCGGCCTACTCGGCGAAATCTGCCGCTTCTCGACGGAGTACGCGGATGGCGTCGTCAAGAGCGCCCAGGGTGTCGGCCGACAGACCGGCCAAACCGAACTCGATGTCGGCGAGAACGTCGGCCGCCTTGGCCACCACCCGGTGCCCTTCATCGGTGATCTCCGCCAAAACCTTGCGGCGGTCTTCGGTGTGGGGCACCCGGCGGACCAGGCCGTCTCGCTCCAAGCGGTCGATGGTGTTGGTGACGCTGGTGGGATGGACCATCAGCCGGTTGCCCATCTTTCCCAGCGGCAGCAACCCCCGTCGGGAGAAATGGAGCAGGGCCAGGGCCTCAAACCGGGAGAAGGTCAGGTCGAACCGGGCCAGAGCTTCGTTGATTCGCCCGATCACCAGCTGGTGGGCTCGAGTGATGGAAGTGGCGGCCGACATGGCATCGACAGCCCGCCAGTCGTTGGCCTCCCAGTTTCGCCGGGCCTCACCGATGGGATCGAACGGCAGCACTCGGCTCTCACTCTAGGATGGTCATCCTGCGGTCGCCCACCGCGCCGAGAGGAGTTTCCTGTGATTGTTGTTGCCGGCTCCGGTTCCGTCCCCGCTGAGCACTCCGAGGCGTTCATGGCCACCGCTGCGGCCGTCTCGGCCGCAGCAAGAGCACTGGAGGGCAACATCGACTATTGCATACTCCTCGCTGGCTAGTCTGTGACCGCCCATCGCCACCGTGAGGAGTTCCCATGATCGTCATCGCCGGTTCCGGTACCCTTCCCCCCGAAAACACCGAGGCGTTCATGGCCGCCGCCAATGAGATGGCCACCATGTCGCAAGCTGAGGACGGCAATCTCGAGTACTGCTTCTCGGTAGAAGCCCCGGGGAAGATCCGCTTCTTCGAGATCTGGGAAAGCGAGGGGGCACTGGGCGCCCACTTCACCACCCCCCACCTCGCGGCATTCGGCGCGGCCATCAACGATTTGGGCGTCACCGGAATGGACGGGAAGAAGTACGAGGTTGCCTCGGTCAACCCGTTGTTCGGCTAGCGCCGCGGGCCTCCTGCGGCCCGAGGCGGTATGAGACGACCCCCTCGGGCGGGGCAGGCTTGACGCAGTGGAGGATTATTTCCAGCAACTCGTCCGCTCTTGGCGCACCGTCACCTCCAGAACGGTGCGCGAGGCGGTTGCGGTGCTGCTGCTTTTGATCGTGGTGTTCGGCTCGGGTTTCTCGGCGTTGACCACCTACGCCCATCTGGCGGTGTTCGACGAAGACCGCTTCACCGAGGAGTTGGCGGGGATTTTCGACGACGAGGACGTACACCGCCTCGTGGCCGCCTCTTTCACGGCCACCACCGTAGAGATGGCCGAATTGCCGGTCACCCCGGCCGGCGCAGCAGGCGCCCAGCAGACCATTCAGCAGGAGATACCGGCGGTGGTAGCCGCACTGCTCGCCGATGCGTCCAACGATCGCCTGCTCGAGCGGGCGGTGCGGCAAGCCCACCGCGATGTCCTGGCCGTGGAGGGCGGCGTCTTGGCGGCCAATCCGCCGATTCGAAGCGTGCAAGTCGATTTGGGGCCGATCTTCAACCAGATGGTGAGCGAACTCGCCGCCCGTCAGGAGCTGGCCTTTCTCGGCGCCGCAGTGCCGCCGGCCGATGCCGGGGAGGTGACTGTGCTCCAGCGCGCCGAACCCGGCGACCGGTTCTGGGAGTTCCTCGGCCAACTCCAAGACCGGCGCTCTTCCACCATCACCCTGATCCTGCTGTGCGGCATCGGTGCCCTGCTGATTGCGCCGTCTCGCACCCGTGTGCTGTGGAGCATGGGCACCGGCATTGTGGCCATGGCCGGGATCTTGGGCGTGGGGCTCTACGGCTCCCGGGCGTTGCTGGCCGTGCTGATCGACGACACCGACACCGTCCGGGTCGCCCAGGCGATCCACGAGGCCCTGCTCGGCGACTTGAGCGGCCGACTGGTGGACATGGCCCTCATCGGCGCGCTGATGATCGTCATCGGCGCGACCCTGGGCTGGCTGTGGCAGCGTCTCGGCCCCACCCCTCCTGAAGAGAAGGCCCTAGTCGGAGCCGAGACACGCTAGTGGAGCTGAGCGGACTCGAACCGCCGGCCTCCTCGTTGCGAACGAGGCGCTCTAGCCAACTGAGCTACAGCCCCCACTATCGAATCAACCCTACTGGGGGCGACACAACCACCCGCGATTGGAATCGGCAGGAACCAAGGGGCAGGAGAAGTCAGCGCCGGCCATCGGAGGCCACATCCCAGGAGCGGGCCACCGGGGGGGCTTCCACGTCGATGGGATTGAGCCGCTCCTCGCGGACCCTCTGGTGCTGCACCAACAGCATGGCGTAGCCGAGCAGCAGAGCGTCGATCAGGAGGTGGACAACCAGGGCGAAGCCGCCCAGATACACGGCGAGCACGAACGAGGCCAGCGCCCCCGCGATCAGCGCCACCAAGATGCGGCGACGGCGGCGACGGGCGTCGATTGAAGTGCGGGGAACGCCCCGAGCCGAATTCGAAGCCATCTGAGAAGCGTACCCCCGGGGCGGCAACGCGATATTGGGCCGCAGGGCAACCACCGGTGCCGCAATGGCGCCCCGCTCAGCCAAGCGGGGATGCACAGAGCGAAGGGGGACGCCAAAACCGAGTTGCCGCGACCGGCCCCTGCTCCCGAACTGGCCGTTACGCACCTTGCGGATGAAGGGCGGTAACAAAAAGGCAGCCCAGGCAGCCGCCAAGATCATAAGCAACACTGATGTCACCAATCTCGGGAGTCCTTTGCAGAACAAATGGTAGGCCGCAGTAGTGCGCTCACTGGTGGATGGTCGCGCACCAGCCCCTTCTGATGATTTTCTGAGTCTTTCGCGGCCACCAACCGACGAATGTTACAAAGGCTTGACACTTGTTACAGTTCTACTACAAGAAGTCCACCCGTGCCACCTCTTCGCCGCCGCGGATCAGTCGTCGCGGATCGCGCCGGCATCCCCCGAACGACGGTAAGAACCAGACCGCCCCCCCGTCTTCTCCCACAGGGCGACCTCCCCGATCACCATCTCCTTGTCCCGCGATTTGCACATGTCGTAGACGGTCAACGCCGCCACCGAGCAGGCAGTGAGCGCCTCCATCTCCACCCCGGTCCGGTCGACCGTCTCCACCTCGGCCTCGATCTCGACGTAGGAGTCCTCGATCTGGAAATTCACCAGCACGGCCCCCACTAGCAGCGGGTGGCAAAGCGGGATCAGCTCGGGGGTGCGCTTGGCCGCCTGGATACCCGCCACTCGGGCCACCGCCAACACGTCCCCTTTCCCGATGGCCCCTCGGGCCACCGCCGACGCGGTGTCGGTGCTCATGAACACCTTGGCTCGGGCGATGGCTCGGCGGTGTGTCGGCTCCTTGGGCGTCACGTCCACCATGCGGGCCCGACCGAGGGGGTCGAGATGGGTGAATCCGACGTCGGACATTTCAGCCCCCGATCTGCGACATCGAGCGGCCGGGCCGAATGAAGTGTACCTGGTTGATGGCATGCCCAGCCCACTTGTCCCTCACCGCCCCTGCGATGGCCGCCGCGAGGGCATCGTCGTCAGCCCCCGAGCGCAACAGCTCCCGGAGGTCGTGCTCCTGCACTGCGAAGAGGCAGTTGCGGAACATGCCCTCGGCGGTGAGCCGCACTCGGTCGCAGCTTCCGCAGAAGGCTTCGGTCACGCTGGCGATCACCCCGAACGAGCCCCGCCCATCGGCGTAGTGCCACAACGCGGCGGGCGAGTGGGAGCGGTCTGCGGGCACCAGCGGGAACACGTCGCCCACCGTGGACACGATCTCGTCGAGGGCGACCACCTTGTCGCTGCTCCACGAGAGGTCGGCATCCAAAGGCATGAACTCGATGAACCGGACCTCCACCCCCTTGTCTCGGCCGAATCGGGCGAAGTCCACGATCTCGTCGTCGTTGACGCCCCGCATCATCACCGCATTGACCTTCACCGGATCCAGGCCGGCGGCCAAGGCGGCGTCGATCCCGTCAAGCACCCGGTTCAAGTCGGCCCGGCGGGTGAGCTGCTCGAACCGGTCGGGCCGGAGGGAGTCGAGGGAGATGTTGATCCGCCGAAGTCCGGCGGCGGCCAGCTTGTCGGCCAGAAGGCCCAGAGTGGCCCCGTTGGTGGTCAGGGCCAGGTCGACGCCCAATGCGGCCAGCTTCTCGACCAGCACCGGCAGGTTGGCCCGCACCGTGGGCTCCCCGCCGGTGAGCCTGATGCTGTCGATGCCGAACCGGTCCACCATCACCGCGGCGATGCGCTCGATCTCCTCGAAGGTCAGCAGATTCTCCCGCGGCAGCCAGTCGAGCCCTTCGGCGGGCATGCAGTAGGTGCAGCGGAAGTTGCACCGGTCGGTGATCGAGATGCGCAGATCCCGATGCACCCGTCCGAAGCCGTCGACCAGCGGCACGCTCACCCCGGCATTATCTCAGCAGCAGCAGCGAAACCGCATCCCCAAGGGCCAAACCCTCTCCGTCAGCCAGCACGGCCAGAGCGTCGGCAGCGGCCATGGCGGAAAGCTGGTGCGACCCCTGACCGCCGGCCGACCGGGCCTCGTAGCGGCCGTCGGCATACTCCACCCTCACCCGGGCGAAGTGGGTCTTGCCGTCGGGGCGGCGGCGCAAAGGCTCGGCCGCTCGGCCCGCCACCGGCCGGCGATGCCAGGCGTCGGGAGGGTGGCCCATCATCTTGCGCAAGCCGGGACGGGCGAAAAGCTCAAAGGAGACCATGGACGACACCGGATTGCCGGGCAGCCCGAACACCGGGATGCCCTCAACCAGGCCGAAGGCCAGCGGCTTGGCCGGTTTGATGGCCACCTGCATCCAGGACATGTCCCCGATCTCGTCGAGCACCTTCTTCACATAGTCGTAGTCGCCCATGCTCACCCCGCCCGAGGTCAAAAGGGCATCGCACTGCTCGATACCGGCCCGTATGCCCGCGGCGATCTCCGACTCGTCGTCGGGCGTGCGCCCCAAGTCCACCGGTTCACATCCGGCCTCAGCCAGCAGGGCCAGCAGCGTGTGCCGGTTGGAGTCGCGGATTTGGCCCCTCTGCAGCGGCTGCGGCCCCTCCACGAGTTCGTCGCCGGTGGACATGACCCCCACCCGGGCCTTCGGCCGCACCTTTGCCCGGTACATGCCCAGGCTGGTGAGCACCCCCAGATGCCCGGGAGTGAGCACCTCGCCCGGGCCGAACACCGTTTGGCCGACGGCCAAGTCCTCGCCCGCCCGGCGGATGTGGTTGCCCTCGGGCACCGATTGGGCCACGGTCACCTCAGCGCCGTCAGGGCTGGTCTCGGTCAACTCCACCATGATCACCGCGTCGGCGCCCGGGGGAATCACCGCCCCGGTCATGATGCGGGCCGCCTGGCCGGCCCCCACGGTGACGTCGGGGGGCACCCCGGCGGCAACCGTGCCCACAATGGCCAGGGTGACCGGCGCATCGGCCACGTCGGCCGAGCGCACCGCGAAGCCGTCCATGGCCGTGTTGTCGAACGGAGGCACCACTTCGGGCGCCACCACGGTCTCGGTGGTGACCAGCCCCCGAGCGTCGCCGACGGCCACGGCCGCCTCGTCGAGGACGGCGCACCCCGCCAGCACCCGTTCTTGGGCCTCGGCCAGCGGAATCATCACCACAACGCCGGTTCTTGCCTACGCCACATACGGCGAATGTTCTCATGGTGGCGGGCTACAACCATCACCGTCACCCCGATCGCCACTCCCACCTCCGGCGCCGGCCACCCCACGATGGCTACCGCCGCGGGCGCCGCCGCCGTCGCCGCCAGCGAAGCCGCGCCCGCCCGCTTGGTCGCGGCCAGAGTCAAACCCCATACGCCGAGGAGGATCACCCCCACCACCGGGGCAAGCACCAGCAGCATCCCCCCGAACGTGGCCACCCCCTTGCCGCCTTGGCGGTAGCGGCCCAGAGGCGCGATGTGTCCCACCACCGCTGCCGCCCCGCACGCCGCCCCGATCAGCCGATCTCCGAAGCCGAGCCCCAGCCCGGCGGCGATCACCCCCTTGCCCACATCGCTGAGCAGCACCCACGCCGCCGGCCACCGCCCCGCCACCCGGTACACGTTGCTAGCCCCCGGATTGTTCGATCCCTCCCGGGTGGGATCGTGCCCCGTATACCTTCCCACCAACAGCGCCCCGGGGAACGTCCCGCACCCATACCCGGCCAATACGAGCCACCAAGCCCAGTCCACACCCGAATAGTACCGAAACAGCCCCCACCCCTATCCTCTGTCTTCGTGCCCGCCTACGACTACAGCTGCCACACCTGCGGCGCCCGCTTCGAAGTCGTCCAGTCGTTCTCCGAGGATTCCCTCACCCTCTGCCCCCAGGCCGACTCCATCGCCAGCCCCGCCGCCTGCGCCCAGCCCGGCAAAGGCCACATCGCCAAGGTTTTCAGCGTGCCCAGCATCACGTTCAAGGGCGACGGCTTCTACCGCAACGACAGCCGCTCGGCGGGCGCCAAGTCGTCCGCCAAGGCCGGCGCATCGTCGGAGGGCGACAGCCCCAAAGGCGGAGAAGCGTCGGACGCGGGGACGTCGGGCGGCGGCAAAGCAGACAGCGGCGCCTCGGACTCCTCGGGCCGCGAGCCGGCCAAAGCCGCTTCCAGCTCCTCCGACGACTAGCCGCCAGCCATGCCCGAGATCGGCGTCATCGGCGGCTCCGGCCTCTACTCTCTGCTGGACGACGCGGTAGAGGTTCCCGGCGACGACACCTTCGGCCCGCCGTCGGGGCCGCTCACCATCGGCGCAGTGGACGACATCGAGGTGGCCTTTCTCGCCCGCCACGGCCCCGGGCACCGGTATCCGGCTCACCGGGTGAACTACCGGGCCAACCTGTGGGCGCTGCGCCAAGCGGGGGTGCGGGCTGTCTTCGGGCCCAGCGCCTGCGGCTCGCTCCGCGCCGAGCTGGCCCCCGGCGATGTGGTGGTGTGCGATCAGCTGGTGGATCGCACCTCGGGGCGAGCCGACACCTATTTCGACACCGTCACCAACCACGTCTCACTGGCCGACCCCTATTGCACCGAGCTCCGCTTGGCGCTGCTTGTCGCCGCCCGAGCCGAGGGGATGACCGCCCACGACGGGGGCACCATGGCGGTGATCTCCGGCCCCCGCTTCTCCAGCAGGGCCGAGTCCCGCTGGTTCGCGGCCAACGGGTGGGACGTAGTGGGGATGACCCAGTACCCCGAGGCCGCCCTGGCCGCCGAGCTGGGCATCTGCTATGCCACCGCCGCGCTCGTCACCGACTACGACGCTGGCCTAGGCGACGACCCCGACATCAAGCCGGTCACCCAGGACGAGGTGTTCGCCTTCTTCGCCCAGAACCTCGACAAGATGCGAGCGGTGCTGTTCGGCGCCATCCGAGCCATTGCCCCCAACCTCCCCGACTGCTCCGACCGCACCAACGGCATCAACC
>JAPYOC010000135.1 GCA_028278955.1 Candidatus Poriferisocius aerobius | reverse complement strand
GGCGTCGAGGACGATCCGGGTCTTCTCCGAAGTGCCCGAGCCCAGCTCGACCACCGTGTCGGCGCCGGAGCGCTCGGCGATCACATCCACCTCGCGTTCGAGGATCTCCCGCTCCCTGCGGGTAGGGTAGTAGTCGGGAAGCCGGGTGATCTGGTCGAACAGCTCGCTGCCCCGGTCGTCGTAGAACCATTTGGGGGGCAGCTCCTTGGGCTCGGAGGCGAGGCCCTCGGCCACGTCGATCCGAATCGCTCGGTCGATCCACGCCCGATCCAGGCAGACGTCGACGACCGGCTCGGTGGTCATGCGTCTCGGGCCAGGCGCATCCCGGAGAAGTGCCAGCGGGTGTAGGGGTGGAAGAAGTTGCGATACGTGGCCCGGACATGCCCGGCAGGGGTCACGCAGGCGCCGCCCCGGAGCACGAACTGATTGACCATGAACTTGCCGTTGTACTCCCCCACCGCTCCCGGCGCGGGCCGGAATCCGGGGTAGGGGCCGTAGGGGCTGGCCGTCCACTCCCACACATCTCCGTAGAGCTGGCCCACACCGGGGCCGGGCGGGGCGCAGGCGGGATGCAACCGGCCCCGATCGGCCAAGTTGCCCCCCGGCGTGTGCTCGGCGGCGGCGTGCTCCCACTCGGCCTCGGTGGGGAGCCGGGCGCCGGCCCACCGGGCGAAGGCGTCGGCCTCGTAGTACGAGAGGTGGCACACCGGCTCTTCGGCCGACAGCGGTTGAAGCCCGTGCAGGGTGAACACCTGCCAGCCGTGCTCGGGGTGGAAGTCCCAATACGAGGGGGCCTCCCAGCCCTGCTCCTGGCACCGGTGCCATCCGTCCGACAGCCACAGGGTGGGCGTGCGGTAACCCCCGTCGGCGATGAACTCCAGCCATTGGCCGCAGGTCACCAGGCGGTTGGCGAGCCGATAGGGAGGCAGTATGGCCCGGTGGCGGGGGTGCTCGTTATCGAAGGCAAAGCCCGTTCCGTCGTGGCCCACCCAGACCTCTCCGCCGTCGAAACCGGTCCAGTCGGCCGCCAGCCGGCCGTTGCCCGCCACCGCGGCCGCCTCGGGGGGAGGGTCGTGATAGGCGGGCCACAGCGCCCGGTTGGCCGACAGCACATGCTTGATGTCCATGAGCATCAGCTCCTGGTGCTGCTGCTCGTGGTGAAGGCCCAGCGCCACCAGCTCTGCGGTGGCTTGGTCGGGGGGACGGTCCAACAGCTCGACCATGGCCCCATCCACATGGGCCCGGTAGGCGGCCACCTCCTCGCACGACGGGCGGGAGAGGTTGCCCCGCTCGGACCGGGGATGGCGGTCCCCGGCCGCCTCGTAATACGAGTTGAACAAAAAGCCGAACGCCGGGTGGTGCTCCCGGTAGCCCTCCAGACGGGTCTTGAGCAGGAAAGTCTCGAAGAACCAGGTCACATGGGCCCGATGCCATTTGGTCGGGCTCACGTCGGGCATCGATTGGATGCACTGGTCCTCGTCGCTCAACGGGGCAGCGAGCGCCTCCGTGCAGGATCGGACGGCCTGGTAGCCCGCAGAGAGGTCGCAGAGGTGGGAGTCGAGGGTCACAGTCACAGCACCAGCCGGGCTCGCACTTTAGCCTGCCAGGGCCGATTCCTCTTATCTCAGGGTCGTCGGTACAGCACGATGTCGGCTCGCTTCGACTCGAGCTCCCGGGTGAGGCGGGCCACCTGGGCCTTGAGCCGGGCCACCTCTTCTTCGAGAACCAGCACCCGTTCCACCCCGTCGAGGTTCATGCCCTCGCTGGTGAGCCCGTGAACCCGCCGGAGCTTCTCGATGTCGGCATCGCTGTAGCGCCGGCTGCCCCCGCCGGTGCGGGCCGGCTGCACCAGGCCCCGGCGATCGTAGATCCGCAGGGTTTGGGGGTGGACGCCGGCCAGCTCGGCCGCCACCGAGATGACGTACACCGCCCGATCACGGCCTCGGGGATCGATCATCGCTCCTCCTGCATCGTCTCGGCAAAAGCCTCCAGGGCGAGGCGCTGCTCATCGTTCAACTCGCTGGGAACCTCCAGCTCCACCTTTACCAGGAGATCGCCTGAACCCCGAGCGGTCTCAACACCCCTGCCCCGGACCCGCAAGACCTTTCCGGGCTGGCTGCCCGGCGGCAGGCGCAGCGTCACCGGAGCGCCCTCGAAGGTGGGCACCGAGATCGCCGCGCCCAGCGCGGCCTGGGCGAACGTGACCGGCACCGAAACGGTGAGGTTCTGGCCCTGGCGGCCGAACACCGGGTGGTCCCTGACCCTCACCGCCACATACAAATCGCCCGCCGGCCCGCCGTTGACCCCCGGCTCCCCTTTGCCGGCCAACTTGATCTTCTGGCCGTCGCCCACCCCGGCGGGGATGCGCACCGATATGGTGCGCCCGGCTCGGGAGGTATCGCCGCTGAAGGTCAAGTCGGTGGTCGTGCCCCGCACCGCCTCGGCGAAGTCCAGCGTGAGGCGGGCGTCGAGATCGCGGCCTCGAACCGGGCGGGTCTGGCCGCTGAAGGGGGGGCCGCCCCGGTCGAAGCGGCTGCCGCCCATGAACGCCGAGAAGACGTCGGCCAGATCGCCCTCCATGGTGAATCCGCCCGGACCCGCCTGGAAGTTCATCGGCCCCATGTGGCGCACCTGGTCGTATTGGGCCCGACGCTCGCCGTCCCCCAGCACGTCATAGGCGGCCGACACCTCCTTGAACCGCTCCTCGGCCTTGGCGTCGTCGGGGTTGGCATCGGGGTGCAGCTTGCGGGCCAGCTTGCGGTAGGCCTTGGTGACCTCCTTGTCGGACGCCGACGGCGAGACGCCCAAGACCTTGTAGTAGTCAGTCTCCAGCCATTCCCGTTTCACGTCCATACGCCGACCGCCCCCGTCCTACCCCCGGACCTTCACCATGGCGGGCCGCAGCACTCGGCCCTTCCACTCGTAGCCGGCCCGCAGCACCTCGGCGATCACGGCATCCCCCTCGCCCGGCTCGTGCGCGACAGCCTCATGGCAGGCGGGGTCGAACGGCGCGCCCGGATCGTCCAGCTTGGCCAGGCCCTCCCTCTCCAAGGCGGCGAACAGCGCATCTCGTATGGGAACGACGTCGGCCGCTCCCTGGGCCACGGCGGCGTCGCAGGCGTCCAGCACCGGAAGCACCTTCTCCGCAATCCCGGCCGCGGCCATGGCCACCGTCTCCTGCTGGCGCTCGGCCGCCTTGCGCCGGTAGTTGGCGAACTCGGCCGTCACCCGCTGAAGGTCGTTGAGATAGCCGTCCCGCTGGGCCGACAGCTCCTCCATCGAAGGCGCCGACGCCGAAGGGTCGACGGAGTCCTGAGAATCGCCGGGTTCTTCAAGCTGCTCGCCGTCGAGCTCCTCGGCGGGCGGTTCCCCTTCGACCGGCTGCTCGCCGTCGAGCTCCTCGGCGGGCGATTCCCGGTCGGCTTGAGCCTCGGCGGCCTCGGCGCTCACCGGGAGCTTCCGCCTTCGGCGTCTTCCACGATTTCGGCGTCGACGATGTTCTCGTCATCCGGCGCGCTGGCGGCATCGGAGTCACCCGGGGCGCCAAAGTCGCCCGGGGCGTCGCCGGCGGCGGCCGCCTGCTCGTACATGGCCGCGCCGATCTGCTGGCTGATGGCCGACAGCTCCTCGGTGGCCGAGCGCATGCGGTCCAAGTCCTTCTCGTCGATGGCCGACTTCAGATCTGCCAGCTTGGCCTCCACCTCGGAGCGCCGGTCGGCGTCAACCGAGTCGCCCCCCTCAGCCAGCAGTTTCTCCACCTGGTACACCAGGCTGTCGGCGTTGTTGACGGCCTCGGCCTCCTCCCGGCGGCGGGCGTCATCGGCAGCGTGGGCCTCGGCATCGGCGATCATCTGGTCGATGGTGCCCTTGTCCAGCGAGGTCTGCCCGGTGATGGTGATGGACTGCTCCTTGGCGGTGGCGCGGTCTTTGGCCGACACGTGCACGATGCCGTTGGCGTCGATGTCGAAGGTGACCTCGATCTGAGGCACCCCGCGGGGCGCGGGCGGGAGATCCACAAGCTGGAACTTGCCCAGCGTCTTGTTGTAGGAGGCCATCTCCCGCTCGCCCTGGAGTACATGGATCTCCACCGTGGGCTGGTTGTCGTCCGCGGTGGTGAACACCTCGGTGCGACGAGTGGGAATGGTGGTGTTTCGCTCGATGAGGCGGGTCATCACGCCGCCCTTGGTCTCGATGCCCAGCGATAGCGGGGTCACGTCCAACAAGAGCACGTCTTTGACCTCGCCCTTGAGCACGCCGGCCTGCACCGCAGCGCCCACCGCCACCACCTCGTCGGGGTTCACGCCCTGATGGGGCTGCGTGCCGGTCATGCCGGTCACCAGATCGACCACTGCGGGCATCCGGGTGGACCCGCCCACCAGGACCACGTGGTCCACGTCGCCCGCCGAGAGGCCGGCGTCGGAGAGGGCCTGCTCGAACGGCTTGCGGCACCGGTCCAGCAGATCGCTGGTGAGCTCTTGGAACTTGGCCCGGCTCAGCTCGTAGTCCATGTGGAGGGGCCCGGCGTCGGTGGCGGTGATGAACGGCAGGTTCACACTCGTGCTCTGGGCCTGCGACAACTCGATCTTGGCCCGCTCCGCCCCCTCCTTCAGCCGCTGCATGGCCATATTGTCCTTGCTCAGATCCACTCCGTGGTCGTTGCGGAACGAGTCCACGAGCCACCCGATGACCCGATCGTCCCAATCGTCGCCCCCGAGGGCCGTGTCGCCGCTGGTGGACTTGACCTCGAACACCCCGTCGCCGATCTCCAGAACGGACACGTCGAAAGTGCCCCCGCCCAGGTCGAAGACCAGAATCGTCTGGTCGGTGTCGCCCTTTTCGAGCCCGTAGGCCAATGCAGCCGCGGTGGGCTCGTTGATGATGCGCAGCACTTCAAGCCCGGCGATGGCGCCGGCCTCTTTGGTGGCAGTGCGCTGGGCATCGTCGAAGTAGGCCGGGACGGTGATGACCGCTTCGTCGACCTCGGCGCCCAGATAGGTCTCGGCATCGCGCTTGAGCTTTTGCAGCACCCGGGCCGAGATCTCCTGGCTGCTGTAGTCCTTGCCGTCGATGACCACCGACCAGTTCGTGCCCACATGGCGCTTCACCGAGCGGATGGTGCGGTCGGGGTTGGTGATGGCCTGCCTCTTGGCCACCTCGCCCACCAGCACCTCTGCTTCTTTGGAGAAGGCCACCACCGAGGGGCTCGTGCGCGAGCCCTCGGCATTGGCGATCACGGCCGGCTCGCCGCCCTCGAGCACAGCAACCACGCTGTTGGTGGTGCCCAAATCGATGCCCACAACCTTGCCCATCGTGCTTGACTCCTTGTCTGGTTGGGTGTTGCCCAGATTGTTTTCCCCAGGATTATTTTCCAAAGC
>JAPYOC010000134.1 GCA_028278955.1 Candidatus Poriferisocius aerobius | reverse complement strand
ATGCAGCGCCTCTCGCACCCGGTCGGGGGCGATCTCCAGGATCTTGGCGTTGCCGTGGTTGGTGTCGGTGATGAATCCGGCCTGGCTTCCCGTGAACGAGTCGGCCGGCACGCCGAGGTCGTGGAGCGCCATGCACACCAGGGCGCAGGCCTTGCGCTCTCCGGCGGTGATGAGCATGTCCAGTTCCCGGCCCGGCCGGGTGTCGGACACCGCCGAGGCCAGCGTCAGCAGCTCGTCGGTTTCCTTGCCCATGGCGCTGATCACCAGCACGATCTGATCGTCCCGGTTACGGCAGCGGCGCACATGGTCGGCGACCTCGCGGATGCGCTCCGCGTTGCCCACCGACGTGCCGCCGAATTTTTGGACCACAAGAGCCACGACCCAAAACGCTACCGGTCGCCCGTGGGCGCTCTGGTGGTTACTGTGCGAGTTTCTTGCGCTGGTAGGCACGTCGGCGATGGCCAACGTAGATTTCAAGCGATGGCCACCGACAAGAGGCAGCGCCAGCGGGCGCGCCGACAGGTTGCGCAGCAGCGAGCCAAGGCAACCGAGACCCGAGGGCGAATTCGCTCTCGGGGGGTCCGGCTCGCCCTCATCGCCGCCGTGATCGTGGCGGCGGCGGTCATTTTATGGTGGTGGGCTCAGAGAGATGATGGGGGCGGCGGCGAAGACGCCACCGTTGACGATGTGGTCGAAGGCGACGGCGCGAACACCGCGCCGGATAGCGTCGGCTTTCCGGATCTCCCCCCGCCTCCGGCGCCGGGCGCCGCGCTGGTTGATGAGGTCACCCCCTGCCCCGACCCGGCGGGACCGCCGTTGCGGGTGACCTCCTTTGCGTCGGCGCCAGCCCAGTGCCTGGATCCCGACCTTGACTACGCCGCGGTGTTCGACACCACCCTGGGAGAAATCAGGGTGGCCCTCGACTATGCCGCCAACCCCGAGGCGGTGAACGCGTTCGCGGCCTTGGCCGGCTATGGCTATTACGACGATACCGCGGTGTTCTACACCGATCCCGACGGCGGCTACCTCTGGGGTGGGTCGCCCCACACCAACGATGCCGAAGATCCCGGGCCCGGATTCACCGTGGCGGCGACAGAGCCCGAGGAGTATCGGCAGGGCCAACTGCTCTGGTCGTCCGAGGGAGATTCAACCGGGCAGTTCATCCTGCTGGCCGCCGATGATTTCCTGGCTTCCCAACCGGTCTCGGGCCTCACCAGCCTGGGCCAGATTTCTGATGGAAGCCTGAGCGTCGTTCTCGACGCCCTTGCCCTCCATGTGGACGACCCCGAAACCACCTACGGGGGGAGGCCCTCTGAGGCTGTCGTCGTCAACTCCATCGACATCCAGACCAACGACTCCACTCCTGAAGGGAGCATTGCTATGAGCGGATGCCCGCCAGCCGACGGGTCGGGCCCTCGGGTGCTCGATTTCGACGGTCCCCAACCCATGTGCTTGGACGCGGCCAAACAGTACACCGCAGTGTTCGACACCACCGCGGGGGAGATGCGGATCGCCCTCGACACGGTCAACACGCCGGTCACGGCCAACAACTTCGCCGTGCTGGCCCGATACCACTACTACGACAACACGCTGTTGTTCCGCACCGATCCCAGCATCGGCATTATCCAAGGCGGGTCGCCCCGTACCAACTCGCCCTCTGACCCCGGGCCGGGCTACACCATCGCCGATGAGGGCTCGGGTTTCACCTACGAGCCGGGCCAGATCGTGATGGCCCGGACCGGGGCGCCCAACAGCGCCGGCGCCCAGTTCTTCTTTGCGGTCAACGAGAACACCGCCCGGCTCAACGATCAGGGCACCTACGTGGTGTTCGGCCAGATGGACGCGGCCAGCCTGGCGGTGGCCGAGGCAATCTTGGCCAGTCACGTGGACCAGCCCAACAACTCGCTGGGCGGGGGCCCCGAACCCCAGGTGATCGTCAACTCGGTCACCATTGAGGAATCCGGCTAGTCCCTCTAGCCTCGGAGCGTCGGGCCCAGATTGTCGGGCCCAGATCGTCAGGCAGAGGAGCGCGTGGGGATGAGGCTGGAACCTGAGCCCAGCCGATGGGCGTTTCCGCCCGCAGAGTCGGCCGACGAGCACGGTTTGGTGGCCGTGGGGGCCGACTTGGCCCCCGGCACCCTGTTGGCGGCCTATCGGGCTGGCTTGTTCCCGATGCCGTTGGGCCGTACCGACAAGCTGGGATGGTGGTCGCCCGACCCCCGAGGGGTGATCCCCCTCGGCGATCTCCGGGTGACCCGTTCGCTGCGGCGTTCGCTGCGGCGCTATCGGATCACTGCAAACGTTGCCTTTGGCGAGGTCATCGACGCCTGTCGAGCCGTCGAGCGCCCGCACGGGTGGATCTCCCCGGACATCCGGGACGCCTATGTGAGGCTGCACCGCTTGGGCTGGGCGCACAGCGTGGAGGCGTGGTCGCCTGCCGGCGAACTGGCCGGAGGGCTGTACGGGGTGTCGATCGGCGGGCTGTTCGCCGGGGAGTCGATGTTCCACGTGGACCGCGACGCCTCCAAGGTGGCGCTGGTGGCGTTGGTGGGAAGGCTGAATCATGGCGGCATCGAGCGGCTGTTGGATGTGCAGTGGGCGACGGAGCACATGCAGAGCCTGGGGGCGGTGGAGATTTCCCGGAGCGGGTACCTGGCTCGGTTGAAGGTGGCGGTGCAGCAGCCGACGCCGCCGTGGCCTCGTTAGAGCACGCGGGTCACCGTGTCGCCGGTGCGGATGGGGCCCGCACCGACGACGCGGGCGTTGATGCCCCGCAGGTTGAGGGCGCGGCCGACGGCGGAGTTCACGAATCGGAGAGCGTCGAGTCCGAACCGGGCGGAGAACTTGCGGCAGCCGGTGTGAGGTTCGGCGGTGACCTCTATGACGGCCTCGCCGAGGGCGAGGCGGGTGCCTGCCGGCAGGGTCTCGCCGCTGAGGTCGAGGTCGAGGTAGAGCTGGTCGCCCGCTAGGGCCCAACGGTCGATGGACCCGGCCACCGCGGCGGCGGCCCGGGCGTTCATGATGTTGAGCTGCGCGTCGAGCAGGGGCCCCCCGTCAGGGGTTTTCGAGGAGCCTCGCCGGTTCCAGGTGTCGCCCGCGAGGCCTTCGGTGAGGCTGAGCGTCCCAGACTCCAACACCTCTCGCTCGTCCACTGCCGGCCGGCGCACGATCAACTCCAAGGTGCCGTGATCGGCCGGCGCCTGGCGGATATGGGCGAGCGCGGCTTCTAGCTCATCGGCGGTGCGATGGCGAGCAGAACCAGCGGTCATTGCGTCACCGCCGGCGCGGGAAGCGGGTTGCCGCCGGCTGCGTCCACCAGCGGCCGCTGAACCGCCAGCGGGGGGCGGCGGGTGTTGTCGGCCCTTCTGCCGCTGGACGGGGCCAGAGAGCCTCGTAGGCGGCTAGCACGGCCGCCACTTCGGAGTCGCTGGGCTGCGGAGTGATCTGCATGAGGCTCATGGGGCTGTTCTAGTCGGTCCACTCCGGGTGGCTGGAGCGAATTTGCCGGGGATGGAGATCAGAGGGGTATGACGCCGTGCTTTCGGGCCACCAGCTCCTCGCGCTTGGAGCGGAGCATCTCGAAACCGGAGATCACGAGGCGCCGGGTGTCGGACGGGTCGATCACATCGTCGATGTAGCCCCGCTCGGCGGCGATGTAGGGGTTGGCGTAGCGCTCGGTGTAGTCGTCCACCAACTCAGCCCTCCGAGCCGCAGGATCGGCGGCGGATTGAAGCTCGCGGCGGTAGATGATCTCCACGGCCCCCTGCGGTCCCATGACGGCCAGTTCGGCGCCCGGCCAGGCGAAAGACAGGTCGGAGCCAACCGACTTGGAGTCCATCACCACATAGGCCCCGCCGTACGCCTTGCGGGTGATGACTTGGATGCGGGGCACGGTGGCCTCGCAGTAGGCGTACAGCAGTTTGGCACCGTGGCGGATGATGCCGCCGTGCTCTTGGTCGACGCCGGGCAGAAAGCCGGGGACGTCCACAAAGGTCAGCAGCGGGATGTTGAAGGCGTCGCAGGTCCGCACGAAGCGGGCCGCCTTGGACGACGACTCGATGTCGAGCACCCCGGCCAGCACCATCGGCTGGTTGCCCACCACACCCACGGTGCAGCCGTTCAGCCGGGCAAAGCCGCAAACGATCGACTGGGCCCAATGGGCGTGGTACTCCATGAACTCTCTGTGGTCCACCACCGCTTGGACCACCTTGCGCATGTCGTAGGGCATGTTGGGGCTGTCGGGCATGATGTCGCGCAACTCGGGCGTGAGGCGCCCGGGGTCGTCGGTGATATCGACTTGCGGAGGCTCCTCGAGGTTGTTGGCCGGCAGATAGCCGACCAAGAACCGGACTTCGTCGAGCACCTCCTCCTCGGTCTGGCCCACAAAGGTGGCCACTCCCGACTTGGTGGAGTGGGATCGGGCGCCGCCCAGATCCTCCAGGGTGACCTCTTCGCCGGTGACCGTCTTCACCACGTCGGGGCCGGTGATGAACATGTGCGACTTCTCGGCCACCATGAACACGAAATCGGTCATGGCCGGGCTGTACACCGCTCCTCCCGCACAGGGTCCCAGGACCACGCTGATCTGGGGGATGACGCCGGACGACTTGACGTTGCGGTGGAAGATCCCCCCGTAGGAGTCGAGGGAGACAACGCCCTCTTGAATGCGGGCGCCGGCACCGTCGTTGAGGCCGATCATGGGCGCGCCCACCGACAGCGCCAGGTCCATGACCTTGTGGATCTTCTCGGCGAACACTTCTCCGAGCGCGCCGCCGAACACGGTGAAGTCCTGGGCGAACAGAAACACCTTGCGACCGTCGATGGCACCCCAGCCGGTGATCACGCCGTCGGTGTAGGGGCGCTCTTCGATCCCGCTGTCGAGCGCTCGGTGGCGGGCCAGCATGTCGAGTTCGTGGAAGGAGCCGTCGTCGAGCAGATAATCGATGCGCTCCCGGGCCAGCATCTTGCCCTTCTCATGCTGGCGGTCGACCGCCCGCTGGGGTCCGGCGCGAAGAGCTTCGTGCTTGCGGCGCTCTAGGTCGCTCAGGCGGTCGTTCATCGGGTGCTCGGCCATTGCAGCGACAGGCTACAGGGGGCAGGCCACCGCCGCGATGTTGAGCCCACCCAGCCTGGTGCCGCAGGGGGAGCCTCAGTTCATGTCACACTTAGTCGGTACTCTGGTGGTGCAATCAAGGTAGGTCAAAGATGAAAGAAAAAAGCAGGAAATGGGCTGAAGTGAATGCCACCGCTTGCGGTATGTCCGGCAAGCACCTGTCCTCGGGCGATCTGGTGCTGTGATGCTGACCGTGGAGCGCAAGCTGGCGCTTCGTTCGGCAGTGAACGAGTGGATATCAGAGACGTTTCCAGAGCACCGTTGGCTGCTGTCGCACGAGGCACCGATCTATGACGCTGACGCTGGGGCGTGGGATGTCGTGCTCACCACGAAGCGCAACGGTGTTGCGGCAATTCCGCTTGGCAGTCTGCTCATAGCGGACGACGGGTCTCTACTCGTCACGCCGAGCCCTGAGGCCGTTGTGCAGTTGCTTTCAGCCTCAAACGAAGCGACTCATGTCAAGCCGGAGTGTCTACCCGTTTTGCGCGATGGCTGCGAGTTCCACTGTGGGGATGGGATCGCCGCTGCGGCTGCCATGCCGGATCGCAGCGTTGATCTGCTGCTCACCGATCCGCCTTACGGCATCTCCCGCCGCTATACCTGCGAAAACCAGGTGCCCCGTCGTTTGCGCAGCAACGGTGCTGACTTCATCATGCCCCGCGGCTATTTTGGCGCTTGGGACGAAGCCATCGAGCCTGAGGCGTGGACAGCAGTGGTGCTGCCGAAGGTCGCAGGCTGGGCTGTCGCGTTCTGTGCGCAGGCTCAGATCGGCATCTACTGCGACCTCTTCAGCGATCATGGTTTCGTCGCGGTGGGGCCGATGGTGTGGCAGAAGACGAACCCTGTGCCGTTCAATCACCGTTACAAGCCCGTGAACGCATGGGAGGCCATCGTGGTCGGCAAGCGGTCGGGCACACCTTTCGGCGGGGAGATGGTGCATAACGTTTTTGTTCACAAGTCGCCGTCGCCGCAGCAGCGCATTCACCCGACACAGAAGCCTCTGCCCCTCATAGCCGAGTTTGTGCGTCTTTTCAGCGAGCCAGGCGGTCTGGTACTCGATCCGTTCGCTGGGTCGGGTACGACCGTGATCGCCGCTCAGCAGCAGGGTCGCCGCTCTGTGGGATACGAGATGGACGAGGTGCTGTTCACCTCGGCGGCGGAGCGTGTGCTGCGGGAGACGGCAAGGATGCCGTTGTCGTGAGCGAAGTCCACGACTTCGAGGCGTCGCTAGATAGGTCTACAAAAATATGGATGGTGTTCGAGGTGCTACGCGATATGCAGTGGCATTGTCGCGAGTGTGAGTACACGCACACGGGAATAACGCAGATCGCTGGAGGTGCCGGAATACAGGGCTTGCAACGCGGAACGAAATCGCGGTCCGGTTTAGTCATTGACAGCGACAATCACCTGTGTACAGTCTGTGGGCGCACAACACGGCACGACCGTTGGCAGGGCAACTTCACCCGTGCTGTGCCTTCGTCGTCAATGCCGCGCTACTTTGCGCGACGTGCAGTTTCGCTGCTCGGTTCCCGTGATGTTGTTGAACTGACGGAGCGCCCGCCGAACCAGCTTACCGTTGACCACAAGCTCCCCCAGTTGCGCTGGGACAGCGTCGAGACGGTCTCCCAACAGAATTACAGTGAAATGAGCGACGACGACGTTGTGGAAAAGTTCCAACTGCTCAAGAAGTCCAACGGTAGTGTGAGCCATAATCTGCTCAAGTCGCGGGCGTGCGAGCGTTGTTACAAGACCGGCAAACGTGGCACGCCCTTCGGTATCCGTTTCTTTTATTCTGGGGATGGCAACTGGGCAACAATTGATAAGCGGGACGCGAACGGCTGTGTTGGCTGCGGTTGGTATGACTTCGACAAGTGGCGCAGAACACTCAATCATGCGCTGCGAGGAGGCAGGTCATGATGTTTACGGGCCTTTGCTTTCTGGGCTCGCTCGACCAAGTGCTCTCCGCCCATTTTGCCCATCAAATCGGGGAACTCAGGAGCGGGGCCAGACCAGGCCAGCTCTTGGAGGGCAGCAAAGGTCGGGGCGCGGTCACAGATGGTGGCGACGCGGCGAAACAGCAGGGCCAGCTCCCGGTTCTCGGCCAGGGTGGCGGCCAGCTTGGCCGAGCCCCGAAGGCTCACCTCCCACTGGCCCACGGCGTCGGGGATGTTCTCCAGATGGCGATAGTGGCCTAGCACCGCCGCGGCGGAGCGGGCGCCCCAGCCGACCAGGCCGGGAAAGCCGTCGGCGGTGTCGCCCACGAGAGCCAGGTAGTCGGGGATAGACGCAGGGGGCACTCCGAATTTGTCCACCACGGCGTCGTGGTCGATGAGCTTCTGGCGGCGGCGGTCGTACTGCACGATACGACCGTCGGCGGTCACGCATTGGGCGAGGTCCTTGTCGGGGGTGCAGATGAGCACTTGCTCCACGCTCGGGTCATCGGCGGCCTTGCGGGCCGCCGCTCCTAGGGCATCGTCGGCCTCGTACTCCACCATGGGCCACACGCAGAACCCGGCTGCGGCCAAGGCCTCTTCGACCAGCGGGAATTGGGCCATCAGCTCAGGGGGAACACCCTCGCCGGTCTTGTAGCCGGGCCACAGCTCGTTGCGGAACGACTCGATCACACCGTCGGTGGCCACCCCGAGGTGGGTGGCCCCGCCCTCGACCAGCCGCAGCATGCTGTGGACCACCCCTCGGGCCGCGCCGCGCTCGCTATCGCGGTTGCCGGGAGAGAAGTGATAGCGGAACAGCTCGTAGGTGCCATCGACCAGGTGGATTCGCACCGCTTGACCGTATCCTGTTGCGCATCGGAGACGAACAGGCGAAGGCGAGGCAATGAGCGAGACGGTGATTTTGGCTGGAGCCCGCACCCCCATCGGGAAGATGTCGGGCGGTTTGGCGCCGCTTCGGGGGACGGAATTGGGCGCAGCGGCCATTCGGGCCGCGTTGGACCGCGCCGGCGTGATGCCGGCGCAGGTGGACTACGTGTTCATGGGCCAGGTGCTGTTGGCCGCCGAAGGCCAGGCCACGGCCCGCCAGGCGGCCGTGGGTGCGGGCCTGCCCATGACCGTGCCGGCCACCACGGTGAACAAGGTGTGCTTGTCGGGGATCAACACCGTCTATCTGGCCCACCAGATGATCTCGGCCGGCGACGCCGAGATCGTGGTGGCCGGAGGAATGGAGTCGATGACCACCGCGCCCTATCTGCTCACTCGAGCTCGAGAGGGATACCGCCTCGGCGATGGCGACCTACTGGACTCCATGATGCACGACGGGCTGTTCTGCGCCCTCGATCGCTGCGCCATGGGGGCCGGCACCGAGAAATACGCCGCGTCCAGCGGGCTGGACCGCGAGCCTCAAGACGCCTTCTCGGCCCAGTCGCACCAGCGGGCGGCGGCTGCGGCGGGTGCTGGGCTGTTTGACGACGAGTTGGTCGCAGTGGAAGTGCCGCAGCGGCGAGGCGACCCCGTCTCGGTGTCGGTCGACGAGGGGGTGCGCCCTGATGCCACTGCGGAATCGCTGGGCCGGCTCAGGCCGGCATTCGCCGAATCGGGCAACATCACCGCGGGCAACGCCTCGCAGATATCAGATGGTGCCAGCGCGCTGGTGGTGGCCAGTCGGGAGCGGGCCGAGCAACTCGGGGTGGCGCCGTTGGGCGCCTATGTGGGCTACGGCCAGGTGGCTGGGCCCGACCCCTCCTTGCTGACCCAGCCGTCGCGGGCCATCCTCCGGGGGCTCAAGTCGGCCGATTTGAGCCTGGGCGATGTGGACCTGTTTGAGATCAACGAGGCGTTCGCGGCGGTGGCGCTGGCGTCGATGGCCGATCTGGGGATATCCGACGACGTGGTGAATGTGAACGGTGGCGCTATCGCGTTGGGCCATCCCATCGGGGCCAGCGGCAACCGCATCGTGCTCACCCTGCTGCACGAATTGCGCCGCCGGGGCGGCGGCGTGGGGGCGGCGGCGTTGTGCGGCGGCGGCGGCCAAGGGGATGCGCTGCTGGTACGGGTATGATTGTTACAAATCTTGTTTGACTTGACTTTGTTTCGTCACATTTGTAATGTAACTGCAACAAACAAGCGCCGCCTTATGCGTGTCGGTTCCCAATGCCCCCCGCCCGACTCGCTGAGGCGGCGTCTTGTATTTGCCGTCTTGTGTTTGCGGCGTCTCGTATTTCCAAGCTGCTTGATTCAGCCCGCCGCGATGCGCTGACGGCCTTCCAAGGCCCGGCTGAGCGTGAGTTCGTCGGCGTACTCCAGATCTCCCCCCACCGGGAGACCGCTGGCGATGCGGGTGACGGCCACCCCGAGCGGCTCGATGAGCCGGGCCAGGTACATGGCCGTGGCCTCTCCCTCGATCGTGGGGTTGGTGCAGCAGATCACCTCGGTGACGTTCTCGTCATCGACGCGAGAAAGCAGCTCTTTGACCCGGAGCTGATCGGGCCCGATGCCCTCAATGGGGTTGATGGCCCCGCCGAGCACGTGATAGCGGCCCCGGAAATCTCGGGTCTTCTCCAAGGCCACGACGTCTCGGGGGTCTTCCACCACGCACAACACGGCCGGATCGCGTCGATGATCGGTACAAAGCTCGCATTCGGGGTGTTCGCTGATGTTGAAGCACCGCTGGCAGAACGTGATGCGTGCCTTTGCCTCCTCGATGGCCTTCGCCAGCCGCAGGGCGTCATGCTCGGAGACTTTCAGCAGGTGAAAGGCGATGCGCTGGGCTGATTTCGGGCCGATACCGGGGAGGCGGCCCAACTCGTCGATGAGCCCCTGGACCGCGGCGGTGTAGACGCTGCTCATGCTCGGCTGCCGCTACTGGTCGGCGCCCCGTTGGCCGGCCGCCGCCGACGGTTCATAGGCCACCAGCTCGGAGTCGGGGAACGCATCCATGAGAGTGGAGATGGCTTTTTGGGCCAACGCCTCCTCGTCGATGGGTTCGACGGCTTCGGCCTCGTCGTGGTCTGGGGGCGGCGAGAGCGGGCCTGCGGGCTGAGCCTCGGG
>JAPYOC010000133.1 GCA_028278955.1 Candidatus Poriferisocius aerobius | reverse complement strand
CGCGCCGGTCAGATAGGCCCCGCCCCGACCAGACAGGAACAGCACCGCTCCGGCCATGTCCTCGGGCCGCCCGATCCTTCCCAGCGGGGTGTCGGCCACGATCTCGTCGCCGAAGGTGTCCAGGGTGTGGGCCATCATCTTGGTGTAGAACACCCCGGGCGCGATGCAGTTCACCGTGATGTGCTGGGCCGCCAGCTTCTTGGCCAGCACCCGGGTCATGTGATGCACCGCAGCCTTGCTGGCCGAATACGAGTAGTTATCGAGTTCGGGGGCTTGGAGTCCCTGCACCGAGCCCACGTTGATCACCCGGGCGGGATCATCGGCATCCGCCGCCGCCTCCAGCAGCGGAAGCAGAGCCACGGTCAGCTTGAAGACCCCCTTGACGTTCAGATTCATCACCCGGTCCCACGCCGCATCGGGGAACTCCGCTATCGGCGCCCCCCAGGTGGCCCCGGCGTTGTTGACCAAGATGTCCAGCCGCTCGGTCCGCTGGCCGACAGCTTCGGCCAAACCCAGGCAGCCCTCCTCGGTGGACAGGTCGGCGGCGACGGCCTCGATGGGCCCGATGCCCGCCATCTCCTTGACCGCCTCGTCGAGTTGCTCTCGGCGGCGGGAGGAGATGATCACCCGGGCTCCTGCGCCCAGCAGCCCCTCGGCGAACATGGCGCCGATGCCCCGGCCGCCCCCGGTGACCAGAGCGGTCTTTCCATCGAGGCTGAACAGGTTGGCGGGGGTGAGATTGGTCACGAGTTGCTCCTTTCGGGGCGAGGGACGAGCGAAACCGGTTTCACAGCTTCAACTCGAACAGCAGGTGGCGGCTGAGGTCGCCGAGCTGGTCGACCAGCATGGTCCGCTGGTTGAACCACCACACCCCGTCGATGCGGTGGAAGGTGTCGTGGTAGCGGCCGGTGATGATGGGCTGGAGAGGGAAGTCGTCGAGCTGCTGGAAGACGGTGTAGTACGACCGGGCCGCGGCGGTGCCGGCGTTGTCGTCTACCTCGATGATGGCGTTGGTGGTGACGTGCTTCGTGCGGGGGGTGCCGCACGAGTAGAGGCGGGTGATGCCCTGGTACATCCCCAGCACCTCGTCGCGCCCGGCCACGACTGTTTCCATTGATGTGTCGGGGGAAGCCACAATCCGACCGTTGGCGAACAGGTCGGCCACCCCCGCCAGGTTTCCGGCATCGATTCGCTCAGCGTAGGTGTACATGAGGTTTTCCACCTGTCGCGCGCTGTCAACCATGGGCTGCAATCTAATCCGGTTGCGTCGAATACTCGCAGCAGAGATGAGCCATCACCGCTGGCGCGTGGCAGAGTGGAGCGGTGATACCGGCATCGATCCCCAGTCCGGGGGCCGACGGTCTGGAGATCGGCTCTCTGGAACTGCGGGCTTACGGCCTGATGATCGCCCTCGGTGTCGTTACCGCTGCTTGGCTTTTTGCCCGGCGGTTCACCCAGCGGGGCCATGCTCAGGAGTTGACCAGCTCAATCACCGTGTGGGCGGTGCTCGCCGGGCTGATCGGTGCCCGGGCCTACCATGTGCTCACCGATTGGCGGGAATACCAGGGCAACTGGGGCGAGTCCTGGCAGGTATGGGAAGGAGGCCTGGGCATTCCCGGCGCGGTCATCGCCGCCGCTTTCGCCTTGTGGGTGTACGCCCGCCAAAAGGGTATCCCGCTGTCGGATATCGCCGACTCGGCGGCTCCCGCTCTGCCTCTGGGCCAGGCCATCGGCCGGTGGGGGAACTGGTTCAACCAGGAGCTCTACGGGCGGCCCACCGACCTGCCGTGGGCCTTGGAGATCGACCCTGAGCACCGCCGGCCCCAATACCTGGACGACGACACCTTCCACCCCACGTTTCTGTACGAGTGCGTCTGGAACCTGGCCCTGGTCGGAGCCTTGCTGTGGGCGGGCCGGCGCTTCACGCTGAAGCCGGGCCGGCTGTTCGGGCTGTACGTGCTGGGCTACTCCCTGGGCCGGCTGTGGATCGAGTTCATCCGGGTGGACTTCGCCAGCGAGCTGGCCGGGGTGCGGGTCAACATCTGGGTGATGCTGGCTCTGATCATCGGCTCGGCGGTCTACTTGGGCTGGCGCCGGGGCGACGCGGGCGGCGGAAACCCCGAGGAGGCGGCGCCCCAGAATCCGCCAGCAGACGAGCCTGGCCCGGTGCCCGACGAACCGGTGCCCGAAGCCGGCGAGCCGGCAGCTGATGAGTCAGCCGCGCAAAACGTCTCCTCGGAGGTATAAACCCGGTATCCTGAGCGAACGGGCTGGCGCTCTCTCCGCTTCCTTCCGCCGCCCGAGTAAAAAATGACAGAAGAATTCCGCGTATTGGGCGTGGCCTCAGATCTGGTGGCGACGCTCGACCAGCGGGGCATTCACGCCCCGTTCCCCATACAAGCCCTCACCATCCCCGATGCCCTCGCGGGCAAAGATGTGTGCGGCAAGGCCAAGACCGGGTCGGGAAAGACCCTGGCCTTCGGCCTGCCCCTGGTGGAGAACCTGTCCCGGGCCGACTCCCGTTGGGTGCGCGGCCTGATACTAGTTCCGACCCGGGAGTTGGCCGTGCAGGTGGCTGAGGAGCTTCGCCCGCTGGCCCGGTGCCGCAGCCTCGATTTGGCCCCGGTCTACGGCGGGGCCCCGATGGAGGCCCAGATCAAAGAGATCAAGTCTGGCTTAGACGTCATTGTGGCCACGCCTGGTCGGCTCATCGACCTGATCGACCGCAAAGCAGTGTCGGTGGCCAAGCTGGAGATCGTGGTGGTGGACGAGGCCGACCGCATGGCCGATATGGGTTTTTTGCCCCAGGTGGAGTGGATCCTGCGCCATGTAGACTCCCGCCACCAGACGATGCTGTTCTCCGCCACTCTCGACGGCGCGGTGGACGCCCTAGTCCGCCGCTATCAAAGCGATCCGGTTCGCCACGAGGTCCAGTCCCGGCAGGTGACAGTGGACGAGATGCAGCACCGGTTCGTGGCCGTCCACGAGATGGACAAGGTCAAAGTGGCCGCGGCCATCATCCGGGCTTCCAAGCGCACGCTGGTGTTCTCGGCCACCCGCCACGGGTGCGACCGCCTCAGCCGCAAGCTCAAGGCGGAGAACGTGCAGGCCGAGCCCATCCACGGCGACCTGCGCCAAAAGGCCCGGGAGCGCTCACTGGCCCGGTTCGCGTCCGGCGAGATTCAAGCTCTGGTGGCCACCGACGTGGCCGCCCGGGGCCTGCACATCGACGACGTGGACGTGGTCATCCACTACGACCCGCCGCCCGACCACAAAACCTACCTGCACCGCTCGGGGCGCACCGCCCGGGCCGGGGAGACGGGAATGGCCGTCACTTTGTCGCTGTGGAACGAGGAGCTGGAGGTCAAGCGGCTCCAGCGCCGCCTCTCGCTGGAGTTGCCCATCGTGGAGATGTTCTCCAACGACGATCGTCTAGACGCCCTCGACCAATGGGATCCGGTTGCTGAGCCCGTCTGAGCGCTCGAGGAGCAAAAGGTTGAGCCTGAGACCGGTAGCCCGCTATGGTGGCGGGGTACATCAAGAGCGGCTCTCCGCCCTGCACGGTGCGATGCACTGTGTGGTCGGAAGGGGAGTCCAGCAACCTGGGAGGGACACCCAAGGTGCTCGCCCGCTTCGGCGGGGGATGTGGCCTCGAGCCTGGCTGGAGGCAACCAAGTGTCCGTGCTCGTCTGCTTGCAGAACGGTGGTCCTCCCTTAGACAGGGCGAGGGGAGGACCATGCCGACAAGCGAGAGTCGAAACGCGTTGAGCAGTCCTCCTGTGCCGGCGACCGACGGCTCGACCCCCGGGCCCCACCCTCGGGGCTATTCCGCCGACCTGCCGGCGACCGGCGCGTGGCAGCCCGGCGACCCGGTCGGCAACCGCCGGTTCTTCACCTTGGAGCGCCCCCACATCTTCGAGCTTGAAGGCGGCGGGTCGCTGCGGGAGGTGACCCTGGCCTATCAGACCTGGGGTGAGCTGGCGGCCGACGGATCGAACGCCGTGCTGGTCTGCCACGCCCTCACCGGCGACTCGCACGTGGCGGGCGATGCCGGCCACGGCCACCCCACTCCCGGCTGGTGGGGGGAGATGGTCGGCCCCGGCAAGGCGCTGGATACCGATGAGCTGTACGTGGTGTCCGCCAACGTGCTGGGCGGCTGTCAGGGCAGCACCGGCCCGGCCTCGTCCAATCCCGACACCGGCAGGCCCTACGGCTCGTTGTTTCCCACCGTCACCGTGCGCGACATCGTGCGCACCCAGCGCCGGCTGGCCGACCACCTCGGCATCGGGCGATGGCTGACCGTGGTCGGAGGCTCGATGGGGGCGATGCAAGCCCTGGAGTGGGGGGTTATGTTCCCCGACCGGGTGGGCTCGGTGTGCTCCCTGGCCGGCTGCATGGCGGCCAGCGCCCAGCAGATCGGCTGGTCGGCGGTGGGTCGCACCGCGCTGGCGCTGGATCCCAACTGGCGGGGAGGCGACTACTACGGCAACCCGCCCGGCCACGGCCCCCACGCCGGTCTGGCCGTTGCCCGGTCGCTGGCCCAGATCACCTACCGGTCCGACGAGGTGTTCGAAGACCGTTTCGGACGGGAGCTGTTCGACATCCGCTCGGTGTACGGCGCCTGGGACCGGTTCCAGGTGGAGTCATACCTCGATTATCACGGGGAGAAGCTGGTCCGCCGGTTCGATGCCAACAGCTACCTGGTGCTCAACCGGGCGATGGACTTGCACGACATCGGCCGGGACCGGGGCGGTGTCGCCGGGGCGGTCTCCCGGATCACCTCGCCGGTGCTGTCGCTGAGCATCACCAGCGACATGCTGTACCCGCCCCGCCAGCAGGTGGAGCTCCACGACGCGGTGGTGGCCGCGGGCGGGCGATGTGTGTACGCCGTGGTAGACAGCCCCCACGGCCACGACGGGTTCCTCCTCGAAACCGAGGCGGTGGGCCAGGCCATCAAGGACTTTCTGGAGAAGGTGGGAAGCAGTGTCGCCTGAAGCGGGCGGGGAGAACCGAAGCCCGGAGACGGCCGCCGCCCCCGATGCTGCGGGGTTCTCCCATCCCGACACCTTGGCCGTGTTGGCCGGCCGGCGCTCGGGCGGGGCCGAGCTGGCCCCCGCGCTGTTCTGCGCCACCACATTCCGCATCCCCTCGCTCGATGCCGGCCGGCGCATGGCGCTCGATGCCGCTGAGAGCCGCTACTACACCCGCAACGGCAATCCCACCGTTGCCGCATTCGAGGAGGCCATGGCCACCTTGGAGGGGGCGGAGGCCGCCCGGGCCTTCGCGTCGGGCATGGGTGCGGTGACCGGTGTGATCCTGGGCCTGTGCTCGTCGGGCGACCACATCGTCGCCCAGCGCCAGCTCTACTCCGGCACCCAGTTCCTGCTCCAGTCGGTGTGCCCCCGCTTCGGCATCGACGTGACTTTCGTGGACGGCGCCGAGCCGGGGGCATTCCAAGCCGCGGTGCGCCCGGGCCGGACCATGCTGGTTTTCGCCGAGACCCCGGCCAATCCCCGCTTGGATTTGGTCGATCTGGAGGAGCTGGGCGCCATCACGGGCCCGCTGACCGCGGTGGACTCCACTTTCGCTCCGCCGTGCGTGACCCGGCCGCTGGACTACGGCGTGGATATCAGCCTCCATTCGGCCACCAAGGGAATCGGAGGTCACAACGACGCCACCTTGGGGGTGGTGTCGGGCAGCGCCGATCTGATTGCGTCGCTATGGGGATTCGCCGTCTTGCAAGGGGCCAACGCCGCCCCGTTCGACGCCATGAACGGGCTGAGGGGCCTGCGAACCCTGGCGGTTCGCGTCGAGCGCCAGAGCTCCACCGCCCAACAGCTAGCCGAGGCGCTGTCAGCCCACCCCGGGGTGGAGTCGGTGCGCTATCCCGGTTTAGCCTCCCATCCCCAGCACGAACTGGCCCAGCGGCAGATGAGGATGTTCGGCGGTCTCCTGGCCTTCGACCTCGCCGGAGGGCACGAGGCGGGGGAGCGGTTCGTCGACGCGGCGAAGCTGGCCCAGGCCGCCACATCGCTGGGCGGACCCGAAACGCTGGTCACCCACTCGGCGTCCACCACCCATGCCGGGCTGGCGCCCGAGGAGCTAGAGGCCGCCGGCATCGGACCGGGCACCATCCGGGTGTCGGTGGGCCTAGAGCACAGCGACGACGTGGTGGCCGACCTCTTGCACGCCACCGAGCTGGCCACCGCCTCGTTCGCCTGAAGCCACGAGAGGTCGGGGCCGCTGCCGGAGATCATCGAAGTCGAGTACTACCGCCGAGCCGCCGAGGCGGTGGTGGGCCGTACTGTGTCGGCGGTCTGCGCTCCCGACGACTGGTTCATCAAGGGATGGGCTGACGCGGCTGCGTTGATCCTGGCCGTGGAGGGTCAAACCGTTGTCGGGGTGCGCCGGACCGGCAAACTCCTGATGATGGACTTTGGCCACCTAGACGGCCGGGCCGGCGTCGTGCTGGGCCTGCGGTTCGGCATGACCGGGAGGCTGGTGGTGGACGATCGCGCCGCTATCGAGAAGCTGGAGTACTCCAGCGCCCGTGTCCTCCCCGAGTGGCGCCGGTTCGAGCTGGGTTTCGACGGTCGGGGGACTTTGGCCATTGTCGACCCCCGGCGCTTGGGCGGCGTGGAGCTGGACCCCGACGACTCCCGCCTCGGCCCCGACGCCTTCGGGCTGGAAGTCGAGCAGCTGGTCGCCGCCCTGGAAGGGAGCCGGACTGCGTTGAAGGCCCGGCTGCTCGATCAGCACCGGGTGGCCGGGTTGGGCAACCTGCTGGTGGACGAGATTCTGTGGCGCACCGGCCTGGACCCGGCCCGGCCGGCGGGCGCGCTGACCGGTGCCGAGCAGGAGCGTCTGGCCCGGGCGGTCACATCGACGGTGGCCGAGTTGGCCGAGCGGGGCGGCTCCCACACCGGTGACCTCCACCAGGCCCGAGTCCGGGGCGGCTCTTGCCCCCGCGACGGCGAGTCGCTTCAACGGCGGACCATCGGCGGGCGCACCACCTATTCCTGTCCCCAGCACCAGGGATGACACACCACGGGGGCGGATCGGAATCGGCCCGGCGCCGCGCGAGACTGGACCCTGTGCTGATAAGGGGGCTCGCGGTCTTCGGCCTGGTCTTGGCGGTGGTGGGAGGCACCGCCGCTCTGGGCTCAGCGGCAGGCGCTGCGGACCCGGCTGCTCAGGCTGATCCGGTCTCTCAGGCCGAGCAGCCTGACCGCGGACCCGTTCTGCCGCCGTCCGATTCCGATGACGAGGTCCGGCTGGTGATGGCCCTGCTGATCGCAGTGGCGGTGATCGCCCTGTTGGGCACGTTCGTCTACTGGGTGCGGGTGGGCGCCGCCCCTCGCCGGGGCCGGCAAGGTCCGCCGGACAGCCCCGCGGCAGGCGATACGCTCGGCTGATGGCCGATGAGCTGGATGTGGATGCGATGATCACCCGGTTCCGGGAGCGGGCCGAGGCGGTGAGGAGCCGGACACTGCCGCCGGTAGGGGGCGAGGAGCGGGCTCTGTTCATCCGCCGGGCCCAGGAAGACTTTCAGGACTTCGCCATCATCGGCGACGCCGCCGGCGCCATCGAGGACGGGGTTCTGGTTCTGCGGGTGGACTTGCGTCCGTCCGCTGAATCCTGAACGAAGATCATGGCCGCCGACGCTGCGATCCCGGTCGACCGGCTGCGGGCTGCGCTGGCGGCCATTGACGCCGCAAACGCCGACGATCCCCACACCATCGAGGTCGGCGGCGAGATCCGGCCCAAAGAGCAGGCCCACGCCGAGCTGATGACCGAGTGGGTGCAGCGCCTCGATCCCGGTGCCCGCGATGCCCAGCTGGTGGCTGCCCGAGCCCATCATCTGCGACGCTGGGCGCTGTCTCGTTCCGACTACCCCGAGGGCCGGGCCGGCTACCTGCGGTGGCGCACCGCACAGGCCAAGCGCCATGCCGCCGACGTGGCCGCCATCGTCACTGCAGCGGGCTACGACGAGGCCTTCGCCGCCGATGTGTCGGCCATCGTGGCCAAAAGGGGCTTGGCCACCGATCCCCGAGTGCAGACCCACGAGGACGCCCTGTGCCTGGTGTTCTTCCAAACCCAGTTCGAGGCGTTGGCCGACAAGCTGGGCGACGATCACATGGCCGAAGTGCTGGCCAAGACTTGGGCGAAGATGAGCCCCGCCGCCCGCCGCATCGCCAAAGGCCTGGACTTGAGCCCGCGGGCAGCGGCCTTGTTGGCCGCGGCTGCCCGCAGCTGACCTATCGCGGTGATCTATCGCGGTGATCTATTGCGGTGAGCGTTCCGGCAGAGGCTTGCTATGCTGGGCTGCCCTGCGGATGTAGCTCAGTTGGGAGAGCGACACCTTGCCAAGGTGTAGGTCGCCGGTTCGAGCCCGGTCATCCGCTCCCAGTGGCGAACGCGCCAGCGTCAAACGTCAAAAGCACCGGTAGCGAATTCGTAAGCCTCGGGCGGCGTGGCTGCCGGGTTCTTGAACAGCGTGATCCGACAGGGCCCCGCATCCATCCCCGCCGGGCATTGGATCACCGGCCATGGCACCCCGGTGCGCTCCATCGGCAACCAGAAGTGCATGACCGCCACATGGGTGCGGTAGACGGGAGCGGGCCCCTTGCCGTAGGTGAGGGGATGGTCTTCGGCGACGACCGCTAAGTCCATCTTCTCCCCATAGCAGCCGTCGGACACCTGGTGCCCGCAGGTGCCGCACCTATGGACGGTGATCACGAAGGCGTCGTCGGTCTCCTCCACCGCGATGTCGGCGAAGTTGCCCTTCTGCATCCCGGCCCACTGGCGCACCCGCACCTCGGCCGGACGGGCCACGTCGTGGGGCATCCACCCCAAAAGCGTCTGCTCGCCGGCGAAGCGGATGCTCTCCTCCAACACATCGGGGCCCCAGGCCCGGTACACCTGCGAGAGCACCGACGCCACCCGGTCTCGCTCCACGTCGTGAATCCGGCGGTAGCTGGCCTCCAAGTCGTCGAACGCGGCCAGAGCGGCCTCGTGGTCGCCTGCTTCGATGCGCTCGGCGATGCGCTCGGCCCGGTCCGGCCGATGGCGGCCGGACACGTCTTCGTCGGTCAGTCGGTGCAGCAGCGCCGACCGGTAGGCATCGTCAGCCGAGCCCGTCAGGGCCAGGCCGTTGGCGCCATAGCGGTCGGCCACGAAGTGCTGGGTTTGGGCGATCCACGCCCCGAAACCGTCGATGAAGTTCCGGTAGGCCCGGTCGATGCGCCGGAACGCCTCGACGGCGGCCTCGGGGCTCTTCGCCAGGGCGTCCACTAGGTTGGCCCGGGGCGGCTGGCCGAGTTCGGCCAGCTCCCCGGGGCTCAGCAGGCGATCAGCAGAGTCGGCCATGGGGAAACCCTAAACCCTCGTGTGATGCCGCCGGGCCGATCCCGTACACTGTCGGGGCTGGCCGCTCCGGCGGCTGCGCCTGCGCCGGTGCCCGAGCGGACTAAGGGAGTGGCCTGCAAAGCCATGATTCACGGGTTCAAATCCCGTCCGGCGCTCTCAGGAGCCATCACCAGCCATGCCTCCTCGACGGTGCTTCAAACCCGGTCTAGACAGAGTTCCTCCTCATAGAGCATGCCTCCACGAAAAGAGGGGAACCTCAGTTCAGGCGGCCTCAGTTCAGGCGGCGATGGGGGGTTTTCGGTGCTGGGGTTGTG
>JAPYOC010000132.1 GCA_028278955.1 Candidatus Poriferisocius aerobius | reverse complement strand
TCGGCCACTAGGGCTTCGGTGGTGAGCAGCATGGCGGCGATGGAGGCCGCGTTCTGCAAACCGGCCCGGGTCACCTTGGCCGGGTCAATGACACCCGCAGCCACCAAGTCCTCAGTGGCGCCGGTGGCCGCGTTGAACCCGGTGGCACCAGAGGTGGCCTCGACGTCGCGCACCACGATAGAGCCCTCGAACCCGGCGTTGGAGGCGATGAGGGAGCACGGCACGGTCAGCGCGTCGAGCACGATCTTGGCCCCAGTGGCCTCGTCGCCGCTCAGGCTTTCGACCGTTTCGGCCACCGCGGGGCGAGCCCGCAGCAGAGCGGTGCCGCCACCGGCGACCACGCCCTCCTCGATGGCGGCCCGAGTGGCCGACAGCGCATCCTCGATCCGGTGCTTCTTCTCCTTGAGCTCCACCTCGGTGGCGGCGCCGACCTGCACCACAGCCACACCGCCGGCCAGCTTGGCCAAGCGCTCTTGGAGCTTCTCGCGATCCCAGTCGGAGTCGGTGTTGTCGATCTCCTGGCGGATTTGAGCCACCCGCCCGTCGACATCGGCTTTGGCGCCGGCACCTTCCACAATGGTGGTGTCGTCTTTGGTCACGATCACCTTGCGGGCCGTTCCCAGCAGGTCGAGGGTGACGCCCTCCAGATTGAGGCCGACTTCCTCGGCCACCACTTGGCCGCCGGTGAGGATGGCCATGTCCTGGAGCATGGCCTTGCGGCGCTCGCCGAACCCGGGGGCTTTGACGCCTGTCGAGTTGAACGTGCCGCGTATCTTGTTCACCACCAGGGTGGCCAGGGCCTCGCCCTCCACATCCTCGGCGATCAACAGCAGGGGCTTGCCGGTCTGCATGACCTTCTCCAGCACCGGCAGCAGATCTTGCACCGAGCTGATCTTGCCCTGGTTGAACAAGATGTAGGGCTCGTCGAGCACGGCTTCTTGGCGTTCCGGGTCGGTCACGAAATAGGGAGACAAAAAGCCCTTGTCGAACTGCATGCCCTCCACGAAGTCGAGCTCCATCCCGAAGGTGTTGGACTCCTCGACGGTGACCACGCCGTCCTTGCCCACCTTGTCGATGGCGTCGGCGATGACGTCGCCGATGGCCGTGTCGGCTGCTGAGATAGAGGCCACCTGGGAAATCTCCTCTTTCTGGGAGATGTCCTGCGACTGATCGGCCAACGAGCCCACCGCGGCGGCTACCGCTTTTTCGATGCCCCGCTTGAGGCTCATCGGATTGGCGCCCGCGGCCACGTTGCGCAGTCCGCTGCGCACCATGGCCTGAGCCAGCACGGTGGCGGTGGTGGTGCCGTCACCGGCGATGTCGTTGGTCTTGGTGGCCACCTCTTTGATGAGCTGGGCCCCCATATTCTCGAACTTGTCGTCGAGTTCCACCTCTCGGGCGATGGACACGCCGTCGTTGGTGATGGTGGGGGCACCGAACTTCTTGTCGAGGACCACGTTGCGGCCCTTGGGCCCCAAGGTCACCTTCACCGCATCGGCAAGCTGGTTGACCCCGGCTTCGAGGCCGCGGCGGGCCTCTTCGCGGAACTTGAGAATCTTGGTCATTGGACGGTGGCCAGAACGTCGCGGGCCGACAGGATCAGCAGATCCTCGCCATCCACCGTGATCTCGGTGCCGCCGAACTTGCTGTAGACGACGGTGTCGCCGACAGACACGTCTACCGGGATCAGCTCGCCAGTGTTCTCGGACCGCTTGCCCGGTCCCACGGCGATGACCTCGCCCTGCTGGGGCTTCTCTTTGGCGGTGTCGGGGATGACCAGGCCGCTGGCGGTCATCTCTTCAGACTCGCCGGGGCGGACAACGATTCGGTCATCAAGGGGCTTCAGAGCCATCTTGGCCTCCAAATGGTTGGTTGATTTGAGGGTTGGTTGACTTGAGTTTTAGCACTCTCAATAGGAGAGTGCTAAGCGTAGGGCGCGATCCGCGCTGAGGCCAATTCAGACTGCCGGTTCGCCATCTGAGATGAAAGGGAGGGGCAGGTTGGGGTCGGCCCCGGTGTCGAGCGGGGAGGGGCCGTCGAGCCGGAGCCGCTGCCATCCGGCGGCGGCCACCATGGCGGCATTGTCGGTACACATGGAGCGGCTGGGCAAGAACCCGCTGATTCCGTCCGCCACACAGGCATCGAGCAGGCGCTCCCGCAGGGAGGAGTTGGCCGCCACCCCGCCGGCTAGGCACAGGCCCTTGGCACCGTGCTCGTCGGCGGCTTTGCGGGCCTTGTGTACGAGCACGTCCACCGCTGCTTCTTGGAAGGAGGCGGCCACGTCGGCCACGTCGAGGTCGGGGTTGTTTCGCACGTGGTTGACCACTGCGGTCTTGAGGCCGCTGAAGGAGAAGTCGTAGCCGTGGTCGTACATGGGCCGGGGAAAGGCGACGGCTCGGGGGTCGCCGTCCATGGCCAGGCGGTCGATGACCGGTCCGCCGGGATAGCCCAAGCCCATGAAGCGGGCCACCTTGTCGAACGCCTCGCCGGCGGCGTCGTCCAGCGTCTGGCCGATGAGGCGGTAACGGCCGAACGCCTCCATCAGCACCAGCAGGGTGTGGCCTCCGGAGACCAGCAGCACCACCACCGGCAGTTCCATGTCGGGTTCTTCCAAGAAAGAGGAGCACAGATGAGCCTCTAGGTGGTTCACCGCCACAAAGGGGACGTCCCAGACCAGCGCCAGCGACTTGGCCGCGCTGACCCCCACGAGGAGGGCGCCGATCAGGCCGGGGCCGGCGGTGGCGGCGACCGCCTCCACCTCGTGGTTGCTGAGCCCCGCTTCGATCACTGCCTGCGCCACCACCGGGGTGAGCAGCTCCACATGGGCCCGGCTGGCGAGTTCCGGGACAACGCCGCCATAGCGGGCGTGCAAATCGACCTGGCTGCTGATCACCGACGAGAGAACGTCGGACGGGCCGGAGACCACCGCGGCGGCCGTCTCGTCGCAGGAGGTCTCGATGCCCAGCACAGTGGCCGGGAATTGCGGAATGGGCTCTGGAGCGGTCATTGGCAGTCCAGTTCTACCGCGATCTTGACGAGGCGATCGGCATAGTCGGGGTGGTGAATGTTGTCGGCTCTCATCACCACGGCATCGGGTGATGTGCCCATGTCGGCGTAGTACCCCCTTTGAATGCCCACCGGGGCGAGTCCGAAGCGCCGGTACAGGGATTGGGCGGCGGGGTTGTCGGCCGCCACTTCGAGGGCCAGGCTCGTAGCGTGGCGCCGGGCGGCCAAGGTGAGGGCCAACAGCAGCCGAGCGCCAACCCCCTGCCCCCGGCACTCGGGGGCCACCGTCAAGGTGGTGATGTGGGCCTCATCGGCTTCGAAGGCCACGCCGCCGTGGCCGGCGATTCGAGGGGGGTCGAGCCCTTGGGCCCCCGCCTCAGCGGGCGACCTCTGGAGGCGGGCGACCAAGTAGAGCCGATCCTCGGTGCGGGCCAATTCCGACTCGTAGGCCTTCTTGGGCCAGGGGATCGGATAGCACAAGGCGTCGATGCCCATGACCGCAGGCAGGTGGTCGGAGGTCATGGGAGCGAGCATGTGATCGCGGATCACGGGAGAGCAGGAAGGATCATCGGCGGTTCCAGGTGATGTCAGCATCGGGGACTCGCAGGTAGAGGGGCTTCAGCTCCCACGGCTGCACGAAGTCTTCTCGCAGCGCTCGGGCATGGGCCAGCTGGACCAGCGCAGCGGCCGAGGGGTGGGCCAGTTCCTGTTCGGCGATCTCAATCTTTTGAAGCCGGTCGAACACCTCGGAGTAGCGGCGGGCGCCATCGCCCACCAGCAGCACCTCTTCGCTGGTGGCCCACAGCTCCGAGGCCAGGTCGTCGGGACTGCCCACTCGGGCATCCGACACTCGCTGGACCCCACCGGGCACTTGGCGGTAGAAGGCGTAGAACAGCTCGCTTCGCCGAGCGTCGATGGCGGTCACGATCACCCGATTGGCATGGCGCACGGCAAAGGCCAACAGGTCGAGGCTGGACACGCCGATCATCGGCACCCCCAAGGCGTAGGCCACGGCCATGGCGCTGGAGATGCCCACTCGCAGGCCGGTGTAGAGGCCAGGTCCGAGGTCCACGGCCACACACCCCACCTCCCGCAGCTCGACTCGAGCTTGGCGGGCGACGAACTGGATTTGGGGAGTGATGGTCTCGGCGTGGCGGCGGCCCCGGGCGCTGTGGGCTGAGGCCAGCACCCCTTCGTGCCCGCCGAGGGCGCATCCCACTTGCTGCGTGGCCGATTCGATGCCCAAGATCAACACGGTCAGGCCTGTTGCGGCGTACAGATTGCCCAGGCGCGTCGGCTCATCGCGGCGACGCCTCCCGCCAGGGCTCGGCCGCGGCCGCTATGGCGCGGGCGCGGACTTGCCAGCGGGGTCCTACCGGGGTCAAGACCACCCTCCGCTCGTCAGGGGGGCTGCGTTGAGCGTCGATGAAGGTCAGCGCCACCTCGAGATGGTCGTTGGGCAGCGCCTGTCGGATGGCGTCGCCCCACTCGATGAGCACGACGCCGCCGCTGTCGAGCAGCTCGGGCAGACCCAAGTCGAGCACTTCAGAGATCTGCTCTAAGCGGTAGACGTCGAGATGATGGAGGAGCAGTCGGCCGCGGTATTCTCGGGCCAGGGTGAAGGTGGGGCTGGCAACCGGCTCGCTGACGCCCAAAGCGGCGGCGAAGCCCTGGGTGAAAGCGGTCTTGCCGGCGCCCAAATCGCCCACCAGCAGGAGCAGGTCGCCGGGTTGGGCCAGGTCGGCCAGGCTGGCGGCTAGCTCCCGAGTGCCGTCGGCAGAGCGGGTGCGGGCGCGGATCATCCCGGCAGCGCCGCCCGGGCGCGGACCAGATCAGAGCGCATCTGGGCCTCTTGGAGCCCACCGCCCCGCAACACCGCCGCCGGGTGGTAGGTGGGGATGATCACCGCGTCGGCGCCGGGCATCGGGTAGCTCCGGCCCCGCAGTTTGGTGACCCCGGTCTTGGTGTCGAGCAGCAGCTTGGAGGAGAAATTGCCCAGGGTGACCACCACCTTGGGGGCGATGAGCTCGATTTGCTGCTCCAGCCACGGGCGGCAGGCCGCGATCTCGCCGGGTTGGGGATCTCTGTTGTCGGGGGGCCGGCACTTGACGACGTTGGCGATGTAGCAGCGGTCGCGGGTCTCGGCTTTGGGCCAGCCCGCACCTGCTGCAGTCGGCCGCTTCAGCGGCCACCTCGGCCAACGTCAACGCCACAAGTCAAGAATACGCCAGCGATTGGATTAATCTAGTGGTCGGGCTTGGCGATTGCCTGATATTGGAGCAGGGTTGATCGGCCCACGATATCGACAACGAGCAAAACTGCTTCGCGTCCATCGGCATCGGTGAGAAGCAGTTCTTCGTTGAATGCAAAGTGTACCGGCTGTTGAAGACCTTGATTGATGGAGATGTTGTCGGCATATAGGTAAGTGCGATTCAGGGTGTCCAGGATCGGGTTCAAGCGACCAGAAATATAGGGGAGATTCCCTGTGGAGTTCGAGAAAACCGCTGAGCCTCCATCGGGGAGAGGGGACACCTTTACATCAAGTGGTCCATCTGCCGGTATCCACTCGGATGCATGTCCTGCGGTGTAGCCGGCCATTCCTGCAAACACAGTCATCGGCAAGTGGGTTGAGTGCAGATCGACGTAGGCAATGCCATCTACGTCAGTGGTGGCTTGCTTCCAGGTCTTGTTGGGGAAAAGAGCGAGCACTTCCACACCTGCCAGTGGTTGGCTCTCACACCGTACTACAATTGAAGCTTTATCGGGATCTGCTTCAAGCTTTGCGGCAGGAATAGTCAAGAGCAAATCAGTACTGTCAATGAGTTTGTATTCGGGTCTGCGTCCAGAGAGTTCATGAGTTCTATCCAGAATGATTGGCACACCATCGCCTCGACGTTCTAAGAAAAACTGCCGATCGTTGTGGTTTAACAGTTCGGGAATCGGTATTCGACTAAGTGCTGATGTGAGTACTTCATTGCGAGTAGCTTGGCGTTCTGACATTCTTTCAATGGTCAGGTTGTTCGGCAAGCTGCCTGGCGAGCAAATCTCAAGACGGTCAGAGAACATAGAAACTCTGATTCGGCTGCTGCGAATAGAATAGTCGCGGTGAGCCACGGCATTTACGAGGGCTTCGAAAACTGCCTGAACGCTGTACTGCTGAAGGTCGACTCGGGCAGGAACTTTGCGGGCGGCCACTCTCATGTTCCGCACAACGAATCCCAATGCTTGGCTTACTTGCTGGTGGATAGGGCCGGTTATAATTTGGGCATCTAGCTGGCTAGAGGAACGGTCAACACCTCGATAGCAAGTGGCGGTGATCTCAGCGTGGGGTAGCCATTCTTGAGGTGATTGACAGCACAGCAAGATGCCGGCGACCGTAGCTCTCAGTACGCCGTGCTCGTCTTGTCCCAGCAGATCCAACTTTGACAGCGATTCTTGAGGGTTTGTCGCGCTACGAGCACTCAGCATCGGTTTCCACAGAACGTCATCTAGCGTGCCAAACCCAGTATCAGGTACCGGCTGTTCGTCATACCACCGGTACCGGGCCTGTCCACGTTTCTGGGATAGCCGCAATTTCTCATCGCTGTTCATCTGCTGTTTCTTGCTTCCTACCCGCTTGAAACAACCACCAGGACTCTCATGCAGCGAATCGCCTTCAGGTACTTCTATGGCAGAAAGGCTTTGTTATCTAGTTCTTTCCGAAGAATCGTGGGTGATATGAACGGTTTGACCGAATCAGCACAAGCTTGGTGAAGGAGCGCCTCAAGTGCATCTAGCTGAGAGCGATCCATGCCTTGGATGCGACCGTCGTCAGTTACACCACACAACATGATGCCGCCGTTGGAGTTGGAGAAAGCTGCTAGTTCATCGGCAAGGTTGTCTTGTTTCGGGCCTTTGATCTTGCTGCCCGCAAACCTTGCTTCTTTGAATTCCCAGTAGCCGTCCTCGCCGAGGCTGAGTTGGGATACGATCTGCTCATCGCTCGGATCACGTGGAGCTGGCATTGGCACAGTTTACGGGAGAAGACGACAGCGCCGCGGCAGGGTTTGGCGGAGACTCTGGGCATGGGCATGCGGTACCGTCGGCGGTGATGCTGGGAGTCGACCGGGGCGTGCTGGTGGGGCACTGGACCGACAAAGCGGCCCGCACCGGCTGCACGGTGGTGGTGTTTCCGAAGGGGACCACCGCCTCGGGGGAAATCCGGGGCGGCGCGCCGGCCACCCGGGAGTTCGCCCTGCTGGCCCCGGAGCGCACGGTGAGCCACGTGGACGCAGTGGTGCTCTCAGGAGGCTCGGCTTTCGGCTTGGCGGCCGCTGATGGGGTGGTGCGATGGTGCGAGGAGCAGCGCCGGGGGTTCGAGACCCGAGCCGGCCGGGTGCCCATCGTGGTGGCCATGTCCCTCTACGATCTCGCCGAAGGCGGCGGCTCGGCGCGCCCCGGACCCGACGCCGGTTACCGCGCCGCTGAGGCCGCTGGCGAGGTGCCGACTGCGGTGGGG
>JAPYOC010000131.1 GCA_028278955.1 Candidatus Poriferisocius aerobius | reverse complement strand
CTCCCGCCCCGGTCGAGGTCGCCCCTGCCGATGTGCGACAGCCCGACGACGCTGTCGACGTCCGGCCCGACCGGCCGTGGAAGGTGATCGTGTGGAACGACCCGATCAACTTGATGTCGTACGTGACCTTCGTGCTCCAGAAGCTGTTCGGCTACAGCAAGGAGAAGGCCACCCTGCTCATGCTGGATGTCCACCACAAGGGGCGGGCGGTGGTGTCGAACGGCCCCAAGGAGAAGGCGGAGATGGACGTCTTCCGGCTGCACGAGCACGGCCTGTGGGCCACCATGGAGCACGACGACTGATGGCCGCGCCATCCGACCGGCCCGCTCGGGCGTCTGGGCCCCCGTTGAGGGCGAGAGACTGATGGCCCCCCGCCAGCCGATCAAACCCAGCGGGGACGGTACGTTTCGCCTGGAACTGGCGGCGCAGGAGCGGGCGCTGATCGCTGCCATCGTCGCCGATCTGGAGGGGCTGCTGGCCGACGATCCCGGCGACGAGCTGCTGATCCGGCTGTTCCCCACCGCTCGGCCCGACGATCCCGAAGCCGAGGCCGAGTACCGGGAGATGGTGCGAGACGAGCTGGTGTCCAAGCGCAAGGCTCGTTTGGCCACGGTGGCCGAACTCGTCAAGGCGACGGCTTTGGACCGAGAGCAGCTCGCGGCGTGGATGGGGGCGGTCAACGACATCCGGCTGGTGCTGGGAACCCGGCTGGACGTCTCCGAGGACGACGAGTTCGACGACACGGGGGGCGACGACCCCGAATCGGCGGCTCGATCGGCCTACTGGTACCTGGGCTGGCTGTTGGAGCACCTGGTGGAGGCGTCGGCCTCGGAGCTGTAGCGGGCTACTCCTCGACCGCTCGGGCGGCCGGCGCCCCCTGGCCGGCTCGGGCGATTTCGGACAGGGAGGCCATGGCGTTGGTCAGGCCGCTGGTGTCGAGGGGCAAGAAGATCTTGGTGGCATTGCCGTCGGCCACGTTCTTCAATGCCTCCAGGTAGCGGATGGCGATCAGATCGGGAGTGGGATCGCCGGCGTGGATGGCGTTGAACAACAACTCGATGGCACTGGATTCGCCCTGGGCCACCGTCTCGAACTGGTAGCGCTCCGCGTCGGCCACCCGCTTGATGGCCTCGGCCTCGCCCTCGGCTTCCAGGATCTGGCTTTCCTTTTGGCCCTCAGACCGCAAGATAGCCGACCGCTTCTCGCCCTCGGCCTCGGTCACGATGGCCCGGCGGTCCCGCTCGGCCTTCATCTGGCGGTGCATGGCCTCAGTCACATCGGGGGGCGGCTCGATGCGCTGGATCTCGACTCGGACCACCCGGGTGCCCCATTTGTCGGTGGCGTCGTCGAGAATCTGGCGCAGCTTGCCGTTGATCAGCTCTCGAGAGGTGAGGGCGGCATCGAGGTCGAGGTCGCCGATCACGTTGCGGAGGTTGGTCTGGGCCAGTTTGGTGACCGCGAGCTGGAAGTTGCCCACGTTGTACTTGAGCTTCACCGGGTCGGTGGCCTCGAAGAAGATCACCGCGTCCACCGTGACCACCACGTTGTCCTTGGTGATGACCTCCTGGGGCGGCACATCAATGACCCGCTCTCGCATATCCACTTTGCTGATGCGCTGCACGAACGGGAATATCCACCGCAAACCGGAGTCCACCGTGCGCTGGTAGCGGCCCAGCATCTCGATGAGGCCCCGCTCATAGGGCCGGATGATGCGGATTCCCAGCGCGGCGATCAGGATGAGCGCAGCGGCAACGACGGCGAATAGGGCTATAACGGGTTCCATGATCTCTACCTAGCTTTCTATGCTCTCCGCAATTTTCTCTTGGGGACTGGGCGCAACCACCAGGCGGGTGCCGTCGATCTCGGTGACCACGACCCTGACCCCCACCTCGATGATCTCGCTAGAGGCGGCCCGCCACTGCTCGCCGCCGATTTGCACCATACCGGTCATCTCGTCCTCGTCCACCCGCTCGATGACCTTGCCCCGGGCATCGATAAGGCGGAAAGCCCCCACCCGGGGCTGCTCCACATGAGCCGGTCCACAGCCAGCGCCAGATTTCGTTCTCCACCTCGCGCTCCTTTCGCGCTCGGGAGCATCATATCCGTTTTTCGATGCGGGTCCGCCGAGGAAGGCTGCTATCGTCATTTGGCCTCCGCAGGCCGAGAGCCCCCATCGTCCAGCGGCCTAGGACGCCGCCCTTTCAAGGCGGTAACACGGGTTCGAATCCCGTTGGGGGTGCAAATCTAGGGTTTCCGCTGTTCCCAAGAAGCCCCCATTGTTCCCTAAACTCCCAGCTTAATAGCCACATTTGCCGCTTCGTGGTGCTGTACTGTTCCCAGAGTCAATCGAGGCGTCCCGCAGAAAGTGGGGGCCAGATGGTGGGCCAGATGGTGGGCCAGGATGTCGAATCTCGCCGCCGCCACGGTCAAGACAGCAGAGCCTGGGAAATAACACGATGGCGAAGCGATCGGCATGCCGCCAGCTTGTGGGCGCCTTCCAGCACGGCCCCCACAAGCTGGTCTTTGGTGTGCTGGGCGCCGAGTCGGGCGGACAGGCGCCGACGCGGCCCGCGTGGCGCCCATGGCCGGCCTCTCTGCTCAAGCCAGATGAACAGGCCCGGCATCAGGGCGATCCAGGAGACAGGGTTGCGCCCCAAGACATCCCCCCTCTGCGAAACCGGCTTCCGCGTCGGGGCAGTACGCAGCCCCCCTATGCCTGTGAGCGCAACTCGGGCAGCCACTCGGCCATGAATTTGTCGGCGCTCAGCGCCTCGATATCGCGCTTCAGCTTGAGGGACATGTCAACCCCGAAGTCGTCGAGCTCTCGCAACACGCGCCCCGTGCCAGCCTCCTTGA
>JAPYOC010000130.1 GCA_028278955.1 Candidatus Poriferisocius aerobius | reverse complement strand
GGCCCGGCGCGGTTACGGGGTGGCCGGGGTGGACATCGACGACGAGATGATCTCGGGGGCTCGGGCCAAGGCGCCGGAGCTGGGGTGGCACCAGATGGACTTGGCCTCGTTCGACTTGGGGGAGGCGTTCGACGCGGTGGTTATGGCGGGCAACGTGCTGCTGTTCACCGCACCGGGCACCGAGAGCGCGGCGGTGGCCCGCTGCGCGGCCCACCTCTCCCCCAGCGGCGCCCTGGTGGCGGGGTTCGGGCTGCAGGCCGGCGGCTACGGGCTCAGCCGCTACGACGCCGACTGCGCGGCGGCCGGTTTGACCCTGTCGGAGCGGTACTCGACCTGGGAGAGAGGGGACTGGGACGGCGGCAACTACGCCGTGTCGGTGCATCGCCCTCGATGAACCCGGCAATGGCCCGCACACGAGGCGCGGAGCGCGAGACTGGAAGGGTGCTGGGCGGACCGGACATCATCACGTTCTTGCTGCTGGCGCTGGGGGGTGCGCTGGCGGTGGGCAACCTTGCCGCACTGATCAATCCCGACGGCCCTCGGCAGCGCCGAGGGGGAACACCCCCCCCGCCGGGCGCACCCCAGCAGCGGCCGAAGGCGGGGCGCAGCGTGGTGATGATCGCGGTGGGCACGGTGATCGTGATATGGGCCATCGCCAGTTTGATCGGCGGGTGAGCTTCGCCGGCCCTGTCGCCCGGTCGGGGTAGGGTCGGGGGGCTATGGCCTTGTTGGACGTGGCGGGGGTCACGGTGCGGTTCGGAGGGGTGGCAGCTCTGCAAGACTTGTCTTTCACCGTGGACGAGGGCAGCATCTGCGGTCTCATCGGACCCAACGGGGCGGGCAAGACCACCTTGTTCAACGTGGTCAGCCGGGTGTACGATGCCCAAGAGGGGGCGGTGAGCTTCGACGGGGCCGACCTGCTGGGCCGACCTTCCCATGCCATCAGCGGGCTGGGCATCGGCCGCACCTTCCAGAACCTGGCGCTATGGCCGGGCATGACCGTGCTTCAGAACGTGATGGTAGGCGCCCACCACCGCTCTCGGATCGGCGCGCTGCGGGCCGCGCTCCGGTGGGGATTGCGCCGGGAAGAGGCCGAGCTGGCCCGAGCGGCGTGGGCAGCGCTGGAGGAGCTGTCGCTCACCGATGCGGCCTTCCGCCCTGCGGCCGGGCTGCCGTTCGGCACCCTGAAGCGGGTGGAGCTGGCCCGGGCGCTGGTGGGCGAGCCCCGCCTGCTGCTCTTGGACGAGCCGGCCACCGGGCTCACCCAGACCGAGGTGGGAGAGCTGGCCGACCTGTTGGTGGCGCTGGCTCAGCGCCACTCCCTCACGCTGCTCTTGGTGGAGCACCACATGGGAATGGTGATGGGCGTGTCGGACAAGGTGGTGGTGCTGGACTTCGGGGCCAAGATCGCCGAGGGAGCCCCCGCCGAGGTGCAGAACGACCCGGCGGTGGTGGAGGCCTACCTGGGAGCCCCGGTGTGAACGCCGTCGACGAGAGCGCTCGCCGGGAGAGCACCGCAGTGGGCACCGCCTATTTGGAGGTACGGGGGCTGAAGGCGGCCTATGGCGACATCAATGTGCTGCACGGCATCGACTTCTCGGTGGCCGAGGGGCAGATCGCGGTGATCCTGGGGGCCAACGGGGCGGGCAAGACCACCACGCTGCGGGCGCTGTGCGCCATGGTGTCCACCGAGGGGTCCATCAAGCTGGACGGCGAGGAGCTGGCCGGGCACAGCACCGCCGACATCGTGCGCCGGGGGGTGGCGCATGTGCCCCAGGGCCGGGGGACGTTTCCCGAGTTGTCGGTGGAGGAGAACCTGCTGGCCGGGGCGTTCGTGCGGGCCGACAACGAGGTGAGGGCCGATATAGAGCGCTGGTACGAGACCTTCGGTGTGCTGGGCGAGCGGCGCACCCAGGCCGCCGGCAGCCTGAGCGGGGGCGAGCAGCAGATGCTGGCCATCGCCCGGGCGCTCATGCTGCGGCCGTCGCTTCTGCTGTTGGACGAGCCGTCGCTGGGGCTGGCGCCGATGATCACCCGGACGCTGTTCGAGCAGCTTTCCGCCGTCAACGCCGCGGCCGGGACCACGATGCTGGTGGTGGAGCAGAACGCCATCCTGGCGCTGGGAGCGGCCGACGTGGCCTATGTGCTGGAGGCCGGAGCGGTGGCGCTGTCGGGCCCCGCCAGTGCGCTGGCCGACGACGACGGCGTCCGCCGGGCGTACCTGGGGTACTAGCGGTGCCGGTACTGGCCTCTGTGCTCGGCGTGTTCGACATCACGCTGGACAAGCTGGGCGACGGCGAGCTGTGGCTGGCCCAGTTCTTCCGGGGGTTGAGCGACGGCGCCACCTACGCCTCGGTGGCACTGGCGCTGGTGATGATCTACAAGTCCACCGGGTTCATCAACTTCGCCCAGGGCTCGCTGGCGCTTCTGGGGGTGTACCTGGCCTACGTCTTCAGCGTGGAGCAGGGCCTGCCGGTGGCCGTGGCCGTGGTGTGCGCCATGGCAGCCAGCGCGGCGGTAGCGATGTTCGTGGAGCGGGTGCTCATCCGGCCGTTTCCCCCCAACCATGCGCTGCCGTTGGTGATCGTGACCCTGGGGCTGCTGTTGATCATCGACTCGGCGGTGGGGATCGTGTGGGGTTTCCGCACCCGCAGCCTGCCCTCCATGTTCCCCAGCGGGGCGCCCATCGAGTGGGGCATCGCCCAGCTCACCTGGCGCACCATCGGCAACCTGGGCACGGTGTTCGCGGTGGTGGGGCTGCTTTATCTGCTGCTGGCGCGCACCAAGACGGGATTGGCGTTCCGGGCGGTGTCGTCGAATCTGGAGTCGGCCCGGCTGGTCGGCATCAGGGTGGGGCCCACGCTGGGGTTCGGATGGGCGCTGGCCGCGGCCATCGGCACCCTGGGCGGGGCGCTGGTGGTGCCCGACCTGCTGCTGGAGCCCTCCATCATGCTGCGGGTGCTGATCTTCTCGCTGGCCGCCGCGGCTTTGGGCGGGTTGGACAGCTTGGTGGGGGCGGTGGTCGGCGGCTTGGCGGTGGGGCTGGCCCGCAACCTGCTGGTGACGTTCTTGGATTTGAGCGAGCTGGCTCTGGCCACCGCGGTGGCGGTGATCCTGGTGGTGCTTTTGGTGCGGCCGACGGGGCTGTTCGGATCGGCCCGGGTGGAGCGGGTGTGATGCCGGGTTCGGGGCGCCACGCTCGTTCGGGCCGCCCATGAGGGCCATGGGGGTGGTGGCCGCGGGCAGCCACCGGCACCGGCGGCGCCAGATCATCGGGTGGGCGCTGTTCGCGGTGGTGGTGGCGCTGATCCCGTTTCTGATCGCCGACACCTACAGCCCCACCATCTTGGGCAACCGCTACACGGTGGGGCTGGGCAACCTGAGCCAGTCCGTCGGACTGATGGTGGCCATTCTGGGGCTGAACATCGCCACCGGCTACAGCGGGCAGCTCTCTTTGGGCCACAGCTTCTTCGTGGGGTCGGGGGCGTACCTCACCGCGGTACTGGTGAACGAGTTCCACTGGTCGTATCTGTCCACCCTCGGGGTGGTGGTGCCGGGGCTGTTCGTGTTCGGGGTGCTGTTCGGCTTGCCGGCCCTGCGCATCCAGGGGCTTTATCTGGGACTGCTGACGTTTGCGGTCGCCGCGGTGTTCCCGTCGATCATCCGGCTCGACGAGGTGGCCGACCGCACCGGGGGCAGCAACGGGCTTTTGATCGACAGCGACCTGGAGGCGCCGGCGTGGGCGCCGCTCGACACAGTGACCGGATGGCTTCATGCGGTACCGGGGGTGGGGTCACGGGTGCCCGACGGGCTGACCGGCCGCCAAGAGGAGGCGGTGTACAAGTACTTCTTGCTCGTGATAATGGCACTGGTGTGCTTCTGGCTAGTGCGCAACATCGTGGCCGGCCGGGTGGGGCGGGCCTTGGTGGCCATACGGGACAACCCGCTGGGCGCCGCGGCCAGCGGGGTGGACCTGGCCGCCTACAAGACACTGAGCTTCGGCATCAGCGCCGCGGTGGGGGGTGTGGCCGGCACCATGCTGGCCATGCACTCGGGGTTCGTGGGGCCAGACGAGTTCGGCTTCTCGATGGCCATCCTGTTGATCGCGGGGCTGATCGTGGGAGGCTCGGGGACGCTGCACGGTGCGGTGGCGGGCGGGCTGGCCATCCAGTTCGTGCCCCACTGGTCGAGCCAGACCCAGACCCTGCCGGGCACTGACGTGGCCCTGGAGGGGCCGTATGGCACCGCAATCTTGGGCGGGCTCTTGATCGCGATCATCTTCGCGCTGCCCGGCGGGGCGGCCCACTGGTTCCGGCGGACAAAGGCCCGGCTCATGCCGGTGGCGCCCCAGCCGCCGGGAAGCTGAGCGGTTGGGGTGTAATTGTCGCTGAGGAAGCGTAGGGTTACCGGGCCGCTCCGAACAGGGGGCGAATCTCAGAAGGGGTGACCTTATGTCGAAGTCTTGGCGAATCCTGCTCGCGCTGGCGGCCGTGTTCGCGCTGGTGGCCAGCGCCTGCGGCAACGACGATGACGACGCTGCGGCATCCGGTTCGGCCCCGACGGCGGAAGCTCCCACCGCAGAGTCCGGCGAGCCTGCGCCTCAGCCGGAGGCTGAGGACGAGCCCTCGCCAGAACCAGCGCCGGAGGCTGAGTCCGCTCCCGAACCTGAAGGCGACCCGGAGGAAGCACCGGCGCCGGCACCGGCAGATCCCAACATCGTGGAGGTGGGGGGCGGCGCGGTGATCGACCTCGGCGAGTGCCCCGATGAGTGGGACAACGACGCGGGGATCACCGACGACGAGATCCGCTTCGGCAGCAGCTTGCCCCGGTCGGGAGCGCTGGCCGGATTCGGGACCATCGCCGACGGCATCGGGCTCTACTTCGACGCTGTCGGGCTCATCGACGGCCGTAACGTGGTGATGGTGGCCCGAGACGACGGCTATGTGCCGGCCCGCACCGTGACCAACGTGGAGGAGATGATCGACGTCGAGAACCTGCTGGGATTCGCCGGGATCCTGGGCAGCCCCAACAATCTGGCGGTGCGCGACCTTCTGAACGAGAACTGCATCCCGCAGCTGTTCAACCTGACCGGCCTGCCCGAGTGGGGCGACCCCGCGAACTACCCGTGGACCACCGGCGCGCTGATGTCGTATGAGACCGAGTCTCGGATCTGGTGTGCCCACGTGGCCGAGGAGATGGGCGAGGGCGCCACGGTGGCCATCTTGTCGCTGGACAACGACGCCGGCGAAGCCTGGAGAGTGGCCTTCAACGAGTGCGCCGGCGATCTGGGGATCGAAGTGGTGGAACAAGTCCAGCACGATCCGCAGGCCGACTCGGTGGGCGCCGATGTGACGACCCTGGCGGCGAGCGGCGCCGACGTGCTGCTGGTGGCCTCCTCAGGCGCCTTCTGCCCGCAGGCGGTGGCCACCGTGGCCAGCATCGAGGCGTGGACGCCGATGATGCTGGTGGCCAACGGGTGTCAGAGCATCGCCCTGTTCTGGGTGCCCATCGGCCCGCTGGCCAACGGCGTCCGCATGGTGAACACCCAAAAGGACGTGTCCGACTTCACACTGGCCGACGACGAGTGGGTGCAGTTCGTACGCGGCGCTCTGGAAGGCCAAGGCGTCGACCCTGAAGCGGCTTCCCATGCTCTGGGCTACGTCTTCGGCGAGGTCTTGCACGAGGTCCTCATGGACGCGGCCGGCATGGAAGGCGGCATCAACCGGGCCAACGTGATGCGGGCCATGTGGCAGATGGATTTCGAATCCCGCGGCGCGGTGGGCAACGCCCTGCGGCGCATGGACGGCGCCAACGACTCCTACATGGTGGAAGCCGGTCGCATAGAGGAGCTGGTGGTGGACGCCAACGGCGCCCGCTACGTGCCCATCAGCGCCGTGATCTCCTTCGAGGGCGATACCGGCACCTTCGGCCAGTAGCCGACAAAAAGTTAAGGAAAACCGTTTTCAGGCCCTCCGCTTAACTTTTCTGCGCAGAAAAGTTAAGCTGGAGTCGTGGCCGATAGCGGTTTCCGGTTTCTCGATCCTCCCACCCCAGAGGAGGAGGTCACCCGCGTGCTCAAGGTGTTGGCCGACGGCACATACACCCCCGAAACCCTCGAAGGCACGGCGATCGACCTGAAAGAAGATGCAAGCAGTCGAAATCAAAAGACCGGCGCCGCCAAGGAGACAGGTGTGTCGAAGTGTCTAGTTCGACGCTGCTGCAGGGCCGGTTCGCCGATGCCGCGGCCGACCCCTCTTTCTTGGAATCGACGACCCGTATAGATGCAGTCTCCGAGCGGGCCCTAGCCCGTCTTTGCGAGCTCGCTGCGGGAGCCGACCGTTCCAAATCCAACCTCAGCACAATTGATGTGGTGTCGCGGCTCGGCCTCCGATACGGGGATACCGAGTACCTGAACAAAGCAGGCGAAATCCTCTTGACAACGCGGACGCAGCCCGCCATCGACTACACCTACCGAGACGTTCGAGGCGGACCTTCACGCGTCAGGATGGATCAGCCGGGGAGGTCGCTGCTCGAGGAGATCGATGCGGTCGAGGCCGAAGCGGCACGACATAACCCCGCCGTAGAAATTCAAACGGGATTCGTGATACGCGAGGTGCGGCACATCCCCGAACGCACCCTGCGAGAGGTTATTCTCAACGGCGTCTGTCACCGCGACTGGAACGACCCCGAGCTGTCCGCGGCCTCGGCCTGGTGGAACAGGAGGGAGTGGGCATCGACCGGATGTTCACCGATCTCATTCGCATCGGCGCTGGCCTCCCCATCATCGAACAGCTGCGCCGACCAGCAGTGCGGGTTGTGCTTTCAGGTCGGCCGCCAAACCGTTCTTGGTTGCGGTTCTTTGACCGAGTCAAACCCGCTGAGGGGGCTGACGATGCCGACCTCGCCCTCGCCGTTTGGCTGGCTGCAAATCCAAACCAGCCTTATGTGACCGCTCGCTCGTCTATGGAAACGCTTCAACGGAGCACCCGAGAAGAGACAGTTAGCGTCTTGCATCGGGTGGCCGCTGCTTACACGCTAGATGAGCGCATCCGGGCCTTTGAGGCCGTGAAGACCCCTGCGAACACGGCATCGGCATGGCAACTTAGTCAACATGCACGAATATCGCTGAAACTGCGCTGGGCAGAGGACCCCTCGGTGCCGGCTCTCGCCTGGGCACAGGAACGCGGGCGCATCTCGAGCAGCGAGTACCAGGCACTCACCGGAGTGTCTGGGCCAACCGCAGTGAAGCATCTCAAGGAGCTAGCCGCCGCCAAAGGATTGATGCCCAGCTCCCCCAGCGGCAGAGGACGCGGGTTCCACTACCTCTATCCCGCAGGAACTCGGATCTGAGGCCATCAAATCGCACTTATGTTTTTTGAAGAGAAAAAGTTAAGTTGAAGGCGTCGCGGCACGAACTTTAACTTTTAGAGGGCTACGAGACGGTGAGGGGCACCGAGGAATAGCCGGCCACGTTGGACATTTGCACTCGGCGCAGGCCTTCCTCGTTCACCTCGAAGGCGGGCCAGCGGCGGGCGATCTCCTCGATGGCCACCCGGCTCTCCAACCGGGCCAGGGCCGCGCCCAGACAGACGTGGAGGCCGTGGCCGAGGCCCACGGCCAGGCCGGGCTCGCGGGTGATGTCGAAGCGGTCGGGATCGTCGTAGCGGCGGGGATCCCGGTTGGCCGCCCCGGTGATCAAAAAGACGGGCTTGCCCTTGGGAATGGCCACCCCGTGCCATTCGGAGTCGGCCATCGAGAAACGGCCCTGGTACTGCGAGGGCGCCCAGTAGCGGAGGATCTCCTCCACCGCGTTGGGAATGGCGGAGGGATCGTCGAGCACTTTGGCCCACTGGTCGGGGTGGCGGTGGAACAGCACCACGGCGTTGCCGACCAGCTTGGTGACCGTCTCCGAGCCCGCGGCGGCCAAAAGCGTGCCGAACCCGGCGATCTCGGCGTCGTCGAGGTGGGCCGTGCTGCCGTCTGCGGCCTCCACCTCGGCACCGATCAGAGCGGTCAGCAGGTCGTCGGCCGGTGCGGCCCGCTTCTTTTGGGCCAGCTGGAACAGATAGAGGCCCTGGGCCATGCCCGCGTCGGCGGCGACTTGATCGCCCGTCGCCGACCCCTCCTCGCGATGGAGCAGCGCGTTGGTCCAGCGCCTGATCTGCTGGCGGTCTTCGGCGGGCACGCCCAAGATGGTGGAGATGATCTCAACGGGGAACGGCGCCGCGAACTCCTCGAGGACGTCGAACTGGCGGCGGCCCATGAGGGGGTCGAGGTAGCCGCCGATGATGTCGCGCACCAGGGCCTCATAGCTGCCGATGGAACGGGGGGTGAATGACCGGGACACCAGCGTGCGATAGCGGGTGTGCTCAGGCGGGTCCATGGAGATGATGGACCTGGTTTCTAGGGGCTGGCCCGTGCTCAGATCCTCGTACGTCTGGCCGTGGGTGGAGGTGAAGGTTTGGAAGTCGCGGTGGGCGGCCACCACATCGTCGAATCGGCTCAGAGCATAGAAGTCGTACTGCTCGCTGTAGAAGCAAGGGGCATGATCCCGCAGGTGGGCGTAGGTGTCGTAGGGGTCGTCGAAGAAGTCCCGGCTGAACGGATCGAACTCAACGGCTTTGGCACCCATGCCCCCAGTATTGATGATGGGCCAGCCCGGCGCAGGTCAGTGGCTGGTGCGGTAGTCGCCGAACTTGGAGTCGCGCTCGGACAGGGTGGCGGTGAGGCCCTTCTTCTTGATGGCGCCCACGAAGTCGGCCATGGCCTGGGTGTGGGTGCCCAACGCGCACAGCTCGGTGCCGGCCCGGATGCCGGCCCGCATCCCCATGTGCTCCATCTGACGGTGGACCACCCGCTTGTTCATCTGGAGCAGCTCAGCAGGAACCTGGGCGATGCGCTCGGCGATCTCCAGCACGGCGTCTTCCAGCTCGTCTTCGGGATAGGCGGCGTTGGCCCAGCCCCGCTCCACGGCCTCGACGCCGGTCACGTAGTCGCCGGTGAGCATCATCTCCATGGCTTTACGCATGCCCAGGAACCAGGGGTGGAAGTGCATGTCGGGCACGCCGAAGCGGACCGCGGGATATCCCATCTTGGCGTCGGCGGCCATGTAGACCAGGTCGCAGCCGGTGGCCAGTTCGCTGCCGCCGGCCAGGCAGTAGCCGTGGACCTGGGCGATGACCGGCTTGGCCAGATCCCAGATGCTCATCCAGCCCTCGGTAACGTGGCGGGGCCACTGGCCCTCGCCGCCGGGGGTGTAATAGGGCAACTCGTAGCCCTCATTGCCTCCGCTGAGGTCGTAGCCGGCGGAGAACGACGGGCCCGCGCCCCGCACAATGCTGACCTTGACGTCGTCGTCTCGGTCGGCCTCCTCGAGCGCCTCGAGCACGGCGCCCCGCAGCGGATGGATGAGGCTGTTGCGCTTCTCGGGGCGGTTCATGGTGACGCGCCGCACATGGGGACGGGGATTGTCGATCAAGACGATGTTGTCGTTCATGGCCGACAACCGTAACCTGCGGGCCGATGCTTGCTCTCACCGCAGCGGCCCCGATTGTCCGGCCATGAGCGGCCTGATGCTGGTCGGCTCCTCAAAAGGGGCCCGGGTGGCGCTGCGCGACTTGGGGGGCGAAGGGCCGACGGTGCTGTTGGCCCACGCCAACGGGTTCTGCGGTCTGATGTGGCAGCCGGTGGCACGGGAGCTTGCCGCGGCCGCCCGCTGCTGGGCGCTGGACTTCCGGGGCCACGGCGACAGCGTGTCGGGCCCCGAGGAGGACTACGACTGGGCCGGAATGGCCGACGACGTGCTGGCCGCGGTGGGAGCGATTGAGCCGGCACCCCGGCTGGCAGCAGGGCACTCTCTGGGCGGCGCCTCGATCCTGAAAGCGGAGCAGGCTCGGCCAGGCACCTTCGACCGGGCCTGGGTGTACGAACCGGTGACCATTCCAGGGTCATTCCTGCCACCCGACGGGGTGAAGGCGCTGGGCGATATCGCCCGGATGCGCAGGAAGTTCTTCGAGTCACGCCAGGCGGCCTACGACCGCTACGCGGCCCGACCGCCGTTCAACCTGTTGGACCCAGAAGTGCTGCGGGCCTATGTGGACCACGGGTTTCGGGACCTGCCCGACGGCACGGTGACCATGAAGTGTGCCCGAGAGGTGGAGGCCGCCATTTTCGAGAACCCGGACCGATCGGCATTTGACCGGCTGGGCGAAGTGGGCACCGCGGTGACCGTGGCGGTCAGCGCCGACACCGATCCCCCGGCCCTCGCAGCGCCTCTTGTGGCCGAGCAAGTGCCCAACGCTGGCTTGGAACGCTTCGACGACCTGACCCACTTCGGCCCCTTCCAAGACCCCCCGCGAATCGCCGCCTCCATCGCCGCCGCCCTGTTCAGCCACTGAAACGAAGCCCATGGCGAGCCGCCGCCGCGTCGAGCAACCGCCAGCAAGGGCCTGTAGGGTGAAATACACGGCGAAAAGCCAAGAGGTATTATTCAAGTCGTGCTTCTGTCTCTAAATATAAAGAACTTCAAGAGCATCAGAGAAGCTCACATACGCTTCGGCCCTTTCACATGCTTTCTCGGTCACAATGGCGCAGGGAAAAGTAACCTATTCGATGCCATACACTTTCTAAGTGTCCTTTCAGAGCGAAATATTTCCGAAGCTGCCACAGAAGTAAGACGCACCAGTGACGGCAACTATTCACCTCTAGATCTAATCTTTGGTCGCGACAAGAGCCGAACTATTGAACTATCTTCAAACATGATCGTTCCCGAAGAAGTCAAAGACGATTTCGACCAGACTGCGAAGCCAAGCACCACGCTACTCACTTATACAGTCCGCTTACGGTATGAATCTCAAGCTGATCGTCTATCTGTAGCACATGAGAGTCTGACTCATGCAAAACTCGGGGATTATAAGACATTCGTTGGATTTGATTCATCTTCTAGCTTCAAAGACTCTGTAGCAGTTGGATCTCGCAGAGGTGGGCCATTGATTTCAACTGAAGGCGATCGCATTCGCTTGCACGGAGATGGAGGCAGCCGAGGACGCCCAGCGCCAGTAGGAAGATCACCTTTGACTGTTGTTGGAGGTACCAATACATATGACTACCCAACAGTGCTTGCCGCAAAGCGAGAAATGTCCTCATGGCGCGTCCTCCACCTCGAACCTAGTGCCATGCGAGCTCCAGACTCTAGATCTGTGTATCCTCATCACATTTCTGCAACTGGAGGTAGAATCCCAGCAACTCTGAATGCACTTAACAACAGTAATCCAGATGTGCAATATGAAATGCTCAACAGACTGAATCATGAATTCGCATTCTCCAGAGATAGCCCGCCAATTTTCTTATGAAGATATCATCTTTGTGGAAAATGCTCGAACACGTGGAGATGAGATCATAAGTGTTTTTCGACCAGTAGCTAGAACCTGGAGAACAAGCACTTCAAATGGAACCACTCATGCAATGGAACCACTCATGCATCAGAACCGATTGATCGTCAAGCAGTTGCTGATTTTATTGGCGGTTCTCCCATTGACGACAAGCTTGGACAACTTGAGTTTGAGTTTGGATCGGCCACATGACTCGACAGTTGACATACTCTGTAGTTGCAGACGGAGGAACCGACCAACTGTTGATTCCCATCATTCGGTGGGCTATCCACAAGCTAGATCCTGATGTTGATATCCTTGAGCCACGCTTTCACAAGCGGAAGGGAAACATCTATGATTTTTGAATAGAATTGAGCAAATCGCTAATCCTAAGACTTACTTGAACGAATTGATAACCGAAGCAGCAGGAAATCCAACTGGACGACGAGGCAAAATCTTGAAAAGGTCATTGGAAGAACGGCGAACAGCAGTGGCTTACCGTATTTCTGATTTCAGCCCACTTGAACAGTTGAGTGCATTCAAGGCGTTTCAGCAGTCGCTTGCTGAGTGCTATCCCTACAGGTAGCACTTGCTAGGTCTAGAGTCTGGTGGTTTGGGCGAGGGTGGCGGCGTCGCGGGCTAAGTCGAGGACGACTCGGCCGAAGGCTTCCATGCGGGGGTTGTCGGCGCCGCCGGCGACGAATCGGGCGTAGCCCCCTTCGAGGACGATGGCCAGCTTGAAGCGGGCCAGGATCACGTAGTAGTCGATCTCGTCCACATCGCGCCCCGACATGGTGGCGTAGCGCTCCAGCATGTCGTCGCGCAGGGGCAAACCCTCGTAGTCGACGTAGCTCACCGAGGGGCGGTCGGCCTCTTGTTCGGGCCAGCTCATCACCACCCAGGCCAGATCTAGAAGCGGGTCACCCACGGTGCCCATCTCCCAGTCGACGATGGCGGCCATGCGAGCCGGAGCGCCATGGTGGAACATCACATTGGCGAACTGGTAGTCGCCGTGCATGATGCCCGGCACATAGCTGCGGGGAGTGCGGTCCCGCAGCCAGTCGCCGGCGACGTCGAGACCGGGGATATCGCGGAACTTGAACCGGTTGAGGTGCGCGTACCAGCGGTCTACCTGGCGCTCATGGAAGCCGTCAGGCCGGCCCAGCCCATCGAGGCCGTTGGCCTGCCAGTCGACCTTGGACAGCCGGGCGATGGCGTCTACCAGCTCGTAGGCCAGGCCGGGGCGGGCAGCTGGATCGGAGGCGAACGGCTCGGGCCAACCGGGCTCGCTGATGGGCGACCAGCCGTCGATGAAGTCCATGAGGTAGAAGGCCGCCCCAATGATGCTGGTGTCGTCGGTGCCGCCCGCGGCCCGGGCGTGGGGGACGTCGGTGTCGGCGAGCGCGGAAAGGATGCGGTACTCCCGCATCATGGTCTCGTTGCGGCCCTCGGGAACCTTGCGGGGCGGTCGGCGCAAGGCCCAGCGGTGCTCGCCCCGGCACACCTCGAAGATCTCGTTGGAGGCGCCCCCGGAGATGAACCGGCTGGTGATGGGCTCGCCGCGGCTGGGAAAACCCTGGGCATCCATCCACTCCCCCAGGGCGATGGGATCTATCAGGCCCTTGGTGCGCTCGGCCTCTGAGGCCTGGTTGTCGCCGGTGCGCAAGAAGACCCTCGAGTCCGCGTCCGGTTCGGTGTGTTCGCTCATGTCGGGGCTCACAGCTCCTCTGGGGAGACGTCCGCTGGCTCAGGCGGCGATGACGAGTATGCGCTGGCTGGCGAAGCCGCCGATGCCGACATGGTTGCCGTCGATCTCCACGGTGGTAGTTCCGTCGGGCGAGGATGCGGTGATGACCCCCTCAGCGCCGGGGATCACCGAAGAGCCCTCCAGAAAGTCGAGCAGGCCCTCGGTGAACTCCAGCTCCTCGGTGATGCGAGTGACCACGAAGCGCTGGCCCACCTCGACCTTGGCCAGCGCCCGAGTAGGCGGCGCCTGGTAGTCGGAGCCGGGGATGGGGTTGCCGTGGGGGCAGGTGGTGGGAT
>JAPYOC010000013.1 GCA_028278955.1 Candidatus Poriferisocius aerobius | reverse complement strand
GTCGGACGCGGAGCTTGTCCGAGAATCAGGGGAGAGAGGATGCCGCGGCGTGATCCTCTGGGGCCGGGACTCGCTCCAACAGGCCGATCTAAGGGGAACCGCCCGAGACGCCGGCGTCGCTCTTGTTGCGGTCGAGGCAGACGACCCTGTTGAAGCCAAGCAGCGAATTCTCAAAAACCTTTCTGGGTTGCGCCGCAAGCTAGCCGACCACGACTGCCTCCTCGTGCTGTCTAATGAAGTACGCCCTGTTGACGGCATCAACCCACGGCAGTAGCCACATCTTCAGCCCGAGCGTCTCGGATCGCTACGGCGTTGCTGGCGAACCCACTCGGCCGGGCCGCCATCCCATTCGTGGCCGGTATCGGATAGAGAACCCAACGACGCTTCGATTTCGTCCCACCGCTTTTTATCGTCGAGGGCTCGGCGGATCAGGGCCGCGATGAACGCGCTTCTGCGGCGCGGCCCGGCCCCGAGGTCCAATTCTGCGACCAACTCGGGCTCTACGCGTCGAAGCTGCAACGACAGATCGCTCGGGGATTTCATTCATGGGGTTCCCGAGCGATGGTAGACGGAGAACTCCGAGTGCATTGTCGCAGTCCCGGCATGACTTGCGCTACGCGATCGAGCTATGTCGGTAGGCCTCGGCGGACGGTCTCGGCATCGCGGTCGTGGAAGCTGGCCTCGTGCTCGTAGCCGCGGGCCAATCCGCTCAAGATAGCCGCAGTGCGGGGCCATTCCTGGAAGCGGCGGCCCTGTTTTTTGTATATCTCGGCAAGCTGGCGCTCCTGTTCGCCTCCGTCTGTTGAGGAGCGGAATGTGGCGCCGCGTTGATTGATGGCAGCATTGCCAAAGCCGCCGTCAACGTTGTCGCATTGCAGCCGCTCCAGCAGGTTGCGGACTGCAAGTCCGGGCCACTCGCCACTCGGGTCTTCCGGAGATGCGGCGAGGGCGGCACCGATCAACTGGTCGCCAATGGCAGATCGATCACTCGCAGCCAAAAGCTTGCGAGCGCCGTCAACCCACTCTAGGAGCGAATCGGCGTCTAGAGCGCCGGTGTCGTCGAGTCTTGGAATGAAATGCGAGGCAGGCCAACCATGCAGTATCTGGTAAGCGCTGAGCGCTATCTGCAGTTGAGCCTCTGTCGGCAGAGGCAGGTCACCTGGTGCAGCGCTGGAGGGCTTGAAGGCCAACTCGGCGAGTTGTACGAAAAGCCCGGGGTTTGAAGCCAGTTCTCGGTACAGATTCGGGGTGCTGAACTCTGAGGCACGGTGCAGTAGCGGATGGTACTTCCATTCAAGAATGGCGACTCGACCGGTGCCTAGATGATCTCGGTGCTTGTCGAGTACCCCGAAGAGGGAGACCAAGTGCCAGTAATCCCAATCGCTACTTTCGGGTCCGATATCTGGCTGTTCGAGCCACTGATCGAGCCATTCCGCAGTTTCCTCGGCGAATTCGGAATGAGCCCCGAGGTCCCGTGAGGCAAGCGCGAGCAGCCAAAGGGCCAATTCGAGGCGCCCCGCTTCCCGCAGGCGGTGGCACACTTCGAGCAGTTGGTTCAACTCCTTCGGAATCCCGAGGTCGTAGTAGCCAACACGGCCCCAGTACTCGAATGCAACCTCTTCGCCCCAAGCGTCTACTCGGGTCCAAGGCAGCTCCACCGGCGGCGGCGATCGCAGCACATCTGCGGCGACTTGCGGCGACACATCATTTCCCGAGAGAAGCTCGTTCATGCCTTCCCAGCGCAATTCGGCAAACCGATGGCCGAAGTAGCCCAATGCGACTTCTATGATAGCTAGGGGCGCGCCTTCCATAGCTGCAAGAATCTCTTTGTCCAGGGAAGGGTTGAAGCAGGCAAGGGCGGTACCAACTTGACGGGACTGCTCCACGGACTTGGCGAATTCAAACACTGCCTCAAGCCCGCCATAGGCTAAAACCGCCCCCACAGCTTCCGCCTGTTGTGGTTGTAGAACCGCTAGAAACTCTTCGTGTCCGCCTGCTTCCTGGACGCCGTGTAAGAACATCAGGCCCTGTGCGAACAGATGGACATAAGAGGCAACGGGGTCAGCCGGGCGAAGGTGGTCTTGAACCTGTTCCAGTGCTTCTAGCTCAGCTCCTCCTAGGGCCCAGTTGGTCTCGCCTTGGCCACGGTGGTCAGCAACAAGCTCTCGAAGCAGTGGCCATATCGTCGATTTGAACGCCTCTTCGGGGTTGTCGGCCGCGAGCCTGCTGATTGCCGCGATCAGCTTGCGGCGCTCCTCGCCGGGCAGATGAGCAAGGCGTTCGATCAGCATGGACCATCGCTCAGAATCCTTACCGGCGTCCTCTATGAGCATCTCAGCTATGGCAGCGGTTGCCTTGGCCCGTTCTCGCCGTGTCACAGAGGGCGGGGCTGGCCTCCAGTCGCGGTATCGAGGCATTTCGTTCGACACCCGGATGCTGCCAAGTTCTGGCAGCATCGACTGCATCAGCGTCCAAGCCACAGTTGGATGGGATTTTCGCAGCATTCGAACCGCTGCGAAACGATCTTCGGTGCCTGCCGACGTATTGGGCAGCCACGCACAGAGGATCGAGGTGAGGCTCTCAGCCGGTCGGTTGGAGTACCGGCCGCCGGGGTCGATCCGGGCTAGCCGGGCGAGCACGTCAGCGGTGGCCAAGAGGTGCTCGGGTGCCCATGCCATGATTTCTAGCGCATTCAGGACGAGAAGATGGGGAGACGAAGCGCCAGCGCCGGATAGGTCGGAGTCGCCGTCGGTGAACATGGCTTGCGCGAAGGCGTGCGACTCGGCGAGGCAGGTACGCAGGGCTTCCAGTACGGCTTCAGGCGCGGCCTCAGCGAGAAGTGGCAGTGAGTCGGAAATGGAAGTCCATGTTCTCGGGGTCGCGTCGTCCATGGCTGATCTGAGCAAACGTCGGGTGACGACCTCAGCCATTCCCGAGTTAGATGCAGTGGTCCCGTTCACCACGGGTGGCCTGCTGCCGGCCAGCGCGAGGGTGGTTGCGACCCCCTGCTTGAGCTGAGACGAGTGCTTTGCCCGAACTCCCTCCATTTGGGCACGGAGCGCTTCCTCGGAGGCCAGATCCCGCAGCGGATCGGCATAGGCGAGCACCTCGTGGGCGACCTCCGCGAATTCCGCGATGTCGTTGGAAGAAAGCTGGTCGCGCAACAGAATCCAAGCATCCGCTGGCGACACCGCATGGACCAGTTCGCCGGTTGTAGCCATCGGTGCATCGCCAGCATCGAACTGGCGCAGCGCCTCGGCGACCGCATCGGATGGAAGGCCGGTGAAACGCTCCACGACCAGGCGGTCGCGTTCGCGGCTTTCATTCCAGCCGCCGAGCAGCAGACTCCGTCGCAGGGTCTTGTCGATCTGCCCTTTCGCCCATTCCGGCGTGTGCCGGGCGGGATCGACGCTGAGGTGCCTCCTGAGCGCTATCAGGCTCGTTCGCGCCAAAATGCCAAGCTGGTGTGCCTCATGGGGCGCCACTCGATTGTCTTGCAATCTTCGGGCCACTACTTCAGAGTCGACTGCGTTGATAACAATCTCGGCCTGTTCGGAACCTGGGACCGGCACAATCATCCGGTGGGGGCTCCCCGCGGGCAGATGCTCGGCGAATTCTGTCGACGGTACGACCACCGTTAGCGCAGATGTCGGCCGGTTGTGCCCGAAATTGCCCGAGAGTGTTTCCGCAGCAAGAAGACAACGTGCGGCATCGGGGGAGTCCACATACAGCACTTCTCCGAACGGTGCTGCCGATGAGTCGCCTGCGGCGAGCGCAGCCGAAGCGAACGCCATGATCTCGTCGCGTTGGACACGGCCTCCAACGGTCACCGTGCCTCGACCCTGTCGGCAGTGTTCCCGCAACCTCTCCGCGGCTTGCTCGCGACCTGCCAGCACAAACCCCTCGTCAAGGGATGGTCTAGTGGATTCCAACCACTTCGACCACCATGCCGAGAGCTGGCCGATTCCCGCCACCGGCGCTCCCATCTTTTCGCGCAGCCACACCGTGGTGACGGGCGCGCACTCCAGCCAAGCCTCCAAGCTATCGACGTTCAGGGCCTTCACTTGCTGGAAGTCGCCCCTGGCGGTGCGATCCTGTTCAAAGTCTCGTGACTTGGTCCACGGGGCGCATACCACGGCCACATAAGCAGTATCGGATAGCGCCTCGGGCGGTGTCTCGGCGACCCGCTTGTCGTAGTCGCGGCCAGCTTTTTCGTGCGATCCGTTTTGCTTGGTTGACAACTCCCAGACCGACCGGCCGACAGGCACATAGCGATTGCCCCGAGTGCAGCGCACAACGCCGTCCCATCCGGGCGAATTGACCGCGCTGCCCCCAGGCATGTCGAGCCACTCGGTGGACGGCTCGGTCTCGGCAATGAGGCTGCGCACCAAATGCGGCAGCGCTTGGTGCGAGCCGCCCGCCTTCGCCCACCCCAGAAGTTCGTCCCGGGTCACCCGCAGGGGCGCAGGAACCGAGGGGACGAGCGGAATCGGAGGAATCAGCGCTTTAGCGAGCTTGCGGGCCAGCCTGCGATCCTCGTCCGGCACAAGGGCCAGCAGTCCGCTGCCGCTCAGCCCTTCCGCGATTCGTCCGAGATCGCGGACTCGATCCGCAGCGAGAGGGCGTCGAGCCGCAAACTCCTGAAGGCTCTCCCCGGCAGCCACCGCTGCCCGCAGCTCGGCGATCTCCGAGCGGGCGCGAGCAAAGGCCTCTCGGAGTTCATTGGCGGCCACCGCCGCAAGCCCTCCACCCAGAGATGCATCGCCGCGCAGGCGCACTTCTTCGACCACCTGGCGGAGCCAGGGCCGCCGAGCTGCATCGTCTGCCACCTCATCGAACACGCTGAGCCGCTTGCCGGCTTCAGCCAAGAGCAGTGCCCTCGCCCCGCCGTTTGCGGTGGACAGGCAGCGCAGCCCCTCAATCCAGGATTGCTCGAATTCGTAGAAGCTTGTCGCATCTGCAATGCGTTGCAGGGCGGAGTCGACAATCTTTTGGGTCGGTTCGCCCGACGGGTTCAGCGGAGCAGCGGCAGTCATGGTGATCCAAAATCGTAGCTTTGAACTGCGTCTGGGCGGACACGGATTCCAGCGGCTTCAAACGCTTGCTGCGCTTGTCGGAGGCTTGCTTCGGCTGGCTGGTAGTGGCCGCTCATGTTGTTGAGCGCCGACACAACAAGCGCCCCGTCTTCGGCCACGACTTCGAATTCGCTGGCGGCTTTTACAGGGCCGCCTTCGGCGAGAACCGCATGCGAGATGTGCTCGATGCCCACTTGCCGCCTCGATGCCAGCAGCCGGCCACCCGCTACGACGTAGATCATCCTCTCACCCTCGGCTGCCAAGACATCGAATGCAGTGCTGGGAATCTCGGCAGGCGTGAGGCCGACTCGGCTAGCCGTCTCCAACTCATGCTGGAGCTGCGACGGCAAACGGTTGTAGTAGGAGGGTGACAAGGTGCCGATTCTGTCCTCATAGCCACTCGATTCACTTGCATGCTAGAATACGAAGAATATATCGAAATAATATTATAATTGTTAATATTTCTCTACAGGTCTCGTCAGTGCAGTGAGCTAGCCGGTCTATTTGGCTAGCGTGGCTCGCTGTGAGCGATGGGGGGCACAGGCCGAAGTTGATTGAGGTGGCGTTGCCTTTGGGGGCGGTCAATGCGGCGGCGGCTCGGGAGAAGTCGATTCGCCACGGGCATCCCTCCACGCTGCATCTGTGGTGGGCTCGGCGGCCGCTGGCGGCGGCTCGGGCGGTGCTTTGGGCGTCGCTGGTGGACGACCCGTCGGGCGACGAGTCGCTCACCGCCTCAGAGCAGGATGCGGAGCGGCAGCGGCTGTTCGCCATCTTGGAGCGGCTGGTGCGGTGGGAGAGTTCCAACGACCCCGAGGTGCTGGGCGAGGCAAGGGCGGAGATCGACCGTTGTTTCCCGGAGGGGC
>JAPYOC010000129.1 GCA_028278955.1 Candidatus Poriferisocius aerobius | reverse complement strand
GTGTACCACCGGATATTCCTCCTGCCCGAGACCCGGGCCGTGTTCTTGGATCTGGTCTGCGAGGGGGCTTCCATCGCCGCGGCGGAGGGGGTGGAGCTGATCGACGGCAGCGGCCCCTTCCAGGTGCGGGCGCTCACTCGGGAGAGCCGACAAGACGCCCACCGGCGGCTCGCGGCAGTGGGCGAAGCCATGGAGGCGGCCGGGCAGACCGAAGTGCGGGTCTCCATCCTCCAGAGCATCGACCGGGGGCGGCCGTTCGAGGGACAGGCGGTGTTCGGCGACCTGGTGGAGATCGCCGAACACCATGGGCTGGACGTGCCGGCGCTCCAAACCGTGACCCGACTGCTGGCCGCAACCCTGCCCAAGGGGTGACACCCCGATGAAGCTGCGAGCGCTCACCCGGATGCTGGTCCGAGCCCCGAGGGGGGCTGCCCGATGGAATACCTATGCCGACTTCCGGGCGGAGGCCCGGCGGCGCCTCCCCAAGATGGTGTTCGACTTCGTGGAAGGCGGTGCGGAGGGTGAACTGACCATCGCCGCCAACCGGGCCGCCATCGACAAGGTGGGACTGGCCCCCCGATACATGGTCGACGTGGCCGACCGCGACGTGTCCACCACGGTGCTGGGCCAGCCGGTGTCGATCCCGTTTCTGCTGGCGCCCGCCGGCCTGGCCACGCTGGTCCACCGCGAGGGCGAGCTGGCCGCGGCCCGGGCCGCCGCTGCGGCCGGCACGGTGTTCGCGGTGAGTACTGGCTCGGGCTACTCCCTCGAGGACATCGCCGCCGCTGCGCCCGGCGGCCGGCGGTGGTTTCAGCTCTACCTGTGGAAGAGCCCCGAGGTGGTGCGGTCGCTGCTGCGCCGGGCCGCCGACGCGGGCTACGAGGCCTTGGTCCTGACGGTGGACGTGCCGGTGGTGGGCAAAAGGGAGCGCGACCTGCGCACTGGGATGTCGCTGCCGCCCCGCATTCGCTGGAACAGCGCCCTGGACACCGCCCGGCGGCTGCGATGGCTGCGCCATCTGATCTCCGGCCCCGATATCACCTTCGGCAGCCTGGTGGAGTTGGGCATCGGCGACGATGCCAGCGCTATCGGCGCCTATGTGGACCGGGAGCTGGCCGACCCTTCCCGCACTTGGGACGACATGGCGTGGCTGCGCCGGGAGTGGAACGGCCCGCTGCTCGTCAAAGGGGTGATCACTCCAGCCGACGCCGAGGCCGCCGTGCGGTGGGGCGCCGACGGCGTGATCGTGTCGAACCACGGGGGCCGCCAGCTCGACTCGGTGCCCGGGGCTTTCGCGGCGCTGCCCCAGATCGCCGAGGCGGTGAGCGACCGGGCCGAGGTATTGGTGGACGGCGGCTGCCAGCGGGGCGCCGACGTGGTCAAGGCCCGGGCCCTCGGCGCCCGAGCGGCCATGGGCGGACGGAGCTGGTTCTGGGGGCTGGCGGTGGGCGGCGAGGCCGGGGTTGCTCGAATGCTCGACGTCTACCGCACTGACATCGACCGCACTCTGGCCCTCGTCGGCTGCCGGCGCTTCGACGATCTCGGCTCCGTCTTTCTGGCTTGAGCGACAAGAGCCGTTCGCGGGTGCATATCCGAACTTGCGCCACGACAGGCAGAACTGTATTAGCATGAGGGCTTCAAAAAGCTGAAAGCCTAGGAGGGACATCATGGGCTTGCCTCGAAGCATCAAGAACAGCCGGAGAAAGGGTCGCGCCTTCACCGTGGTTATCGCCTTGCTGTCAGTATTCGCTCTGCTGGCAGCAGGTTGCGGGAATGACGATGACGAGGCCCAAGCGCCGGAGGACACCGCCGCGGCGGCCCCGGAAGCCACGACCGCGGCGGCCCCGGAAGCCACGACCGCGGCGGCCCCGGAAGCCACCGCGGAGCAAGCCCCGGCCGAACCGGCCCCCGACCCCCGGGAAGGCGCCCTCGGTGACGGCTCGCTTGGCGTCGTTGAGGTAGAGGAGGGCGACGCCATCCAAATCCGCTCTTTGCAGTCCATCACCGGCGACACTGCTTCTTTTGGCTTGCCCATTCATCGGGCGGCTGTTCTTGCGGTGGAGGATTATGGTCAGGTGAGGGGCTTTGATGTGGATTTGGGGACGAGCCTTGATGACCTCTGCTCCAACGATGGCGGCCAAGCTGCTGCCCAGATCATCGTGGCAGATGAAGACGTCATCGGCGTGTTGGGCACTTCGTGTTCGGGCGCGGCAGTGGCTGCGGCACCTCTGATCACCGATGCTGGACAGGTTTTGATCTCCGGGGGCAACACATCTCCCGCTTTGACTTCTGACCTCGTCGGCAATCCAGGTCCAAACTTTGTCGAGGGTTACTACCGCACCGCGCACAATGACCTGTACCAAGGCGCAGCGATGGCCAAGTTCGTCCGTGAAGATTTGGGCTTTTCCACTGCGGCGGCTATCCACGACGGGGACCCCTACACTCAAGGGTTGGCTCAGGCATTCGTAGATGCTTTTGAGCGCGAGGGAGGCAATGTCACCGGTTTCTCTGCGGTGAACAAGGAAGACACCGACATGGTGCCCGTGCTCACTGAAATTGCAGCGGGCAGCCCCGAAGCGCTGTTCTTCCCCATATTCCAGCCTGCTGGCGATTTCATTGCCGATCAAGCTCCCGGCGTGTCGGGCTTGGGAGACACCGTGCTTTTGGCAGCCGACGGCTTGTTGAACGCCAACTATCTGCCACTGCCGCAAACCGAAGGTATGTACTTCTCTGGCCCTGATCAGCGATTCGGCCAGAACGCGAATGAGAGCACAGGTAAGAGCGCCGACGAGCTAACCGCTTCTTATGAGGAACGCTACGGCGAGCCCCCCTCGTCAGCTTTCTGGGCCCACGGTTACGATGCTGCCACCATCTTGCTTGATGCCATTGAGGCTGCATCGTGGACAGAGGACGGTTCGCTCTGGATCGACCGCCAGGGCGTACGCGACTACCTGTACGCTCTGCGTGGTTACAGCGGGATCATCGGAACCCTCAATTGCGACGATTTCGGAGATTGTGGCTCGTCCAAGATCACCGTGGTGCAGAACCTCGGTGGCGAAGAGAATGTCCAGGAAAGCCTCAACAACGTGGTGTTCTCCTACGAGCCATAGGCCCGCCCCTTGTCGAAGGCTGACAGGGCGGGGGAAGGCGTGTGCTGGAACCCGCCCTGTTTCGGGCCTCTGATCGTGTGATTGCCAACTAGCCGAGGAGCTATTGAATGGTCCCAAGGACACTTCGGCGCGGGACTCCCCGCACAGGCGTCGACTGGTTCCTGACCTTCTTGAGGGTGAGCGCGCTCACGGTGGTGGCGCTGGGGCTCCTGGCTTTCATCGCTCAGGAGATCGACAGCGACAACCCCTTTGCCCGCTGGGCTAATCCCGATGCCACCGGCCTCACCGGTGAGCAGTTCTGGGGCCTCGTCGTGTCGGGGGTATCGCAGGGCGCCATGTACGGGCTGATTGCGTTGGGCTACTCAATGGTCTACGGCGTGCTCGGGTTCATCAACTTCGCCCACGGCGAGGTGTTCATGGTGGGGGCGATGACCGGCATGATCACCTCCAACAAGCTGGCCGACGCCGGGATGTGGGAAAGCAACTTCATCGGCTCGCTCGTGCTGATCGTGGTCGTGTCGGTCATCGTGTGCTCGTTGACCGCAGTGATCATGGAGAGGGTCGCCTACCGGCCACTTCGCGGTCAACCCCGGCTGATTCCCCTCATCACCTCTATCGGCGTCTCGTTCTTCATTCAGAACGCCTCGATTGTGCTGCTGGGCCCGGCGGCCAAGGCCTACCCCGATGTGCCCGACTGGGTGAAGACCAAGCACACGTTTTTGCAAATCGAAGGGTCGAGGATTCTGGTGATCCTGGTAGCGGCGGCCTCGATGATCTGCCTTTGGTATGTGGTGGAGCGCACCAAGAGCGGCCGGGCCATGCGGGCCGTGGCCGAGGACTCCGAGATTGCCGCACTCATGGGCATCGACGTGAACCGCACCATTGTCAAGGTTTTCGCCCTCGGCGGCGCCATGGCCGGAATGGCGGGCATCTTGTGGGGGATCCTTTTTCGCAGCGTGATACACAGCACCGGTTTCCTTCCCGGCATCAAAGCGTTCAGCGCCGCCGTGGTGGGCGGCATCGGCCATCTCGGCGGGGCCATGACCGGGGGGTTGACGATCGGCGTGGCCGAATCGGTGGGGCCGCTGGTGATACTCGAGCCTCTCGGCGTCAGCGGGGTGTCGCAACTCCGCGATGCGGTCGCCTTCGCCGTGCTCATCGGGGTGCTGCTGCTTCGCCCCTCCGGGATATTCGGCGAGCGCCTGCCCGCCGAAGACCGGACATGACCGACACGGCTTCTCCGCTGGTGCCGGGCGAGGCGAAGGCCCTGTTGGCACCGCCCCGGCCGGCCTTGTCCCATGATTGGCGGCGGATCGTCCGCATCGGCTCTATCGCCGCCCTCGGGCAGGCGTTCATCGCCTTGTCCAACATGCCGGTGCGTCTCGATGAGCGGCTCATCGTCAAACCGGTGCTCAGCTTGGGCTACCTCGTGCTGCTGTTTCTGCCGCTCGCCGTCGGCTACCGCCAAGGCCACCAGACGGTGCGGGAGGGGGTGCCGGTGTTCCGGCCTGGGCTCAACGAGGTGGTGGGCGGCTTTTCGTGCGGCTTGATCGCAGGCGGAGGGCTGGCGGTGCTAGCGGTGCTGCTAGCGAACTTCGACCTCAGAGAGCCGCTGGTGAACTGGAGCCCCATCCTGTTGGACCTGTTGGCCTTCGGTAATCAGGCGTGGTTCGCGGCGGTCATCTGGCTGGCAATCGGCGCAGGCATGGGCACTGTCGGCGGAGTGCTTCGCCTTCTCGGGCCCACCAGCCGACGGGCCGTTGTGACCATGGCCATTGCCGTAGCCGGGGCCGCCGTGCTCGAGTCTCTGGTAGTGGACCTCGCCGAGGGCATGGGGCTGGAAGCGCTCACCGATCGCCTCTACGACCGGAGGGGCGGAGTCAACTGGAACAGCGCCCTCGGCTTGGCCGGGGTCTGCGGGATCCTTGCAGTGGCGGGCCGGGGCCGGCTGCGCCAAGCCCGGTCTCGCCACGCCGAGCTGCAAGGCGCCAAACGCACCCAGGCCAATGCCGGACTCATGGCTTTGGCGGCAGCGACACTGATTGTGCTGCCCTTGTTCGCAGGCAAACTGACCAACGAGCTGCTGGCCAATGTGGGGCTGTTCGTGCTGCTGGCCCTCGGGCTCAACGTGGTGGTGGGGCTGGCCGGAATCCTCGACTTGGGCTATGTGGCCTTCTTCGCCGTTGGCAGTTATTCCACCGCAGTGCTGACCGCGGCCACCTCTCCGAGAATCGCACCGGAGATGCCCTGGCTCGTCGCCCTCATCGTGGTGGTGATCATCACCGGCCTGGCGGGGCTGTTCATCGGCGCCCCGGTGATCCGAATGCGGGGCGACTATCTGGCCATCGTCACCCTGGGGTTCGGCGAGATCATCCGCCTGCTGTTTTTGTCCGACTGGCTGTCGGGGTGGTTTGGCGGTTCCCAGGGCATCACCATGATTCCCGCGGCGGACATCTTCGGCCTCACCGAGGTGTCCGGCACCGATCCGCGCCGGGTGTTCTACCTAGTGCTGGTATTCTGCGCGCTGGCCATCTATGTGTCGTGGCGGCTGGAGCGATCCCGAATGGGGCGGGCCTGGATGGCGGTACGCGAGGACGAGACCGTGGCCGAGGCCATGGGCATCAACACTGTGAACGTCAAACTGCTGGCCTTCGTGGTGGGTGCGGTACTGGGCTCTTTCAGCGGTGCCATCTTCGCCGCCAAGGTGGGTTCGGTGTTCCCGGCTAGCTTCCTGATCTTGGTGTCGATCGTGATCTTGGTGGTGGTGATATTCGGGGGTATGGGCAACATCGTCGGGGTGATCGCCGGTGCCGCGGTGCTGATTGGAGTGCTCGGCGGGCCCAAACAGCCCGGGCTCCTCATCGAATTCTCCGAATTCAAGCTGCTCATCTACGGGGCGCTGCTGATCTGGATGATGCTGGCCCGGCCCGAGGGCCTCATGCCCAGCGTGCGCCGCACCCGCGAGCTGCACCAGCAGGAGATGGCCCAAGACGCCTGGCTCCGGGGCGAGGTCGATGACGACGGCGGCGGGAACAGGCCGGCAGGCCCGCCTGTAGCGACCCAGTCATGACCGAAACCCACGCCGCTGCCGCCATCGCTGCTGAGACTGGGCCCCCGCTGTTGGAGACCAAGGCCCTCAGCATTGATTTCGGCGGCCTGCACGCCTTGAACCAGCTCACCTTCGAGGTGCGCGAGGGCGAGATCGTCTCGGTGATCGGCCCCAACGGCGCGGGCAAGACCACCCTGTTCAACGCCATCACCGCCACCGTGGAGGCATCAGCCGGCGACATCGTCTTCGAAGGGCGATCGCTCCTAGGCCTCGACCCCAACCAGGTGACGTCTCGGGGCATTGCCCGCACTTTTCAGAACGTTCGCCTGTTCGCCAACATGTCGGTGCTCGAAAACGTGATGGTGTCCCAGCACTGCCGCACCAAGCAGCACGCTTTCGGGGCACTGCTCTACACCAAAGCGTTCCGCCGGGAGGAAGCCGAGATCCGCCAGCGAGCCGAGAAGATACTGAGCTTCTTCGGCACCCGACTGGTCGGCTACCGGATGGACCAGCCCGCCTTCACCCTCTCCTACGCCAACCGGCGCCGGTTGGAGATCGCTCGGGCCATGGCCACCCAACCGAAGCTGATCTTGCTGGATGAGCCGGTGGCCGGCATGAACCCGGTGGAGTCGGCCGAGCTCACCGGTCTGGTCGGCCGGCTGCGCGATGAGTGGGGCTTCGCCATCGTGGTGATCGAGCACGACATGGGAGTCGTCAAGGAGGTGTCGGACCGGGTGGTGGTGCTGGACCACGGGGAGAAGATCGCCGAGGGCGACTACGCGGCGGTAGCCAGCGACCCCGAGGTGATCGAGGCCTACCTGGGCAAAGGCACGGGGGAGAAATGAGCACTGAGCATCCTGACCCGGCCGCCGGCGTTGGCGGCGAGGTGGCCGGTGGGGCTGCCCCACTGCTGGAGATGCGCTCGGTCAACGCCCACTACGGTGCCGTTCACGCCTTAGCCGACGTGAACCTGGCCATCTACCAGGGCGAGCTGGTGTGCCTGCTGGGCGGCAACGCCAGCGGCAAGTCCACCACCCTCAAGACCCTGCTCGGGATGCTCAAGCCCACCTCGGGAGAGGTGGTGCTCGACGGCGAGGTGGTCAACGACAAGCCCACCAGCTACCGGGTGGCCCGGGGCGTGACCATGGTTCCGGAGAACCGCCGGCTGTTCAAGCGCCTGACTGTGCGCGAGAACCTCGATCTCGGCGCCTACCTGCGCACCGACAGCCAGCAGATCGCGGCCGACATGGAACGGGTGTTCGAGCTGTTCCCCCGGGTCAAGGAACGGCTCAACCAGAAGTCGGGGACGCTGTCGGGGGGCGAACAGCAGATGGTGGCCATTGGCCGGGCCCTGATGGCCGCGCCGAGGGTGCTGTTGATGGACGAGCCCTCTATGGGCCTGGCCCCGGCCCTCGTGCAGCAGAACTTCGAGCTCATCTCGCAGATTCACGAGGCGGGTCTGACGGTGTTCATGGTGGAGCAGAACGCCAACATGGCATTGTCGATCGCCGACCGGGGCTGGGTGCTGCAAACCGGGCGGGTGGTGCTCGACGACACCGCCGAGAAGCTCCTCGCCCACCCTGATCTCCAAGCCTCCTACCTCGGCACCGCCGAGCAGTAGCTTCCGCTGGCTCTGTTGACACCGATCCCAGAGTCTCGCCTGCAAGAGGCCGCAGCGCACAATGGCGTGCCCGTGGTCTCCCCGGGCGCCCATCGAACCGCCCCGCCCTTGGCCGGTTGAAAATCGACATTCTGAGGTGTCGAAAAGCAGCATTATCGTATGTCTAAAACCGGTAGCGTGGTGCTATGGGCGCGTACCGAGAGCGGCTAGTCGATCCACTGGTCGCCGAGTATCTCGCCGAGCTACCTGCCGTGTCGATCGTCGGCCCGCGGGCATCGGGCAAGACAACCACCGCGGCGCGCCATTGCCGCACCGTGGTCCGCCTTGACCGTCCGGCAGAATCGGCAGGGATGGGCGCTGATGCAGATACCGCCCTCGAAGGACTGCCCGAGCCCATTTTGCTCGACGAGTGGCAGGAGGTGCCACAAGTGCTCGGCGCAGTGAAAAGAGCCTGCGACGCCGAGCCCCGACCAGGAAGGTTCTTGTTGACCGGGTCGGTGCGGGCGGAGATTGAAGCCGCGACATGGCCCGCAACGGCAATCTGCTCGGAAGGCTGCTGGAGACATTCGTGGTGGCCCAGCTTCGGGCCCAGACGGCCGTGAGCGAGCACCGCTGCCGCCTCTTCCATCTCCGCCAGCACCACGGCCGCCACGAGGTCGATGTCGTGGTCGAGGTCAATGCGCAGCAGATCATTGGAATAGAGATCAAGGCCACCGCCGCCCCGACCACAGACGACGCCCGGCACCTGGGCTGGCTACGGGATCAGATCGGGGAGCGGTTCGCCGCCGGAGTGGTGCTGCACACAGGCCCGGCCTCATTTCCGCTCGGCGAACGCCTGTGGGC
>JAPYOC010000128.1 GCA_028278955.1 Candidatus Poriferisocius aerobius | reverse complement strand
TCTCACGTTCTCCCGCAGGGTCCAGTCGATGGTCACGCTGTTGCGCACGGTTTTCACCAGCTCTAGGGCGATCCGGCACAAGACCTCGTCGCCGAGGACTGCGACGGCGCTGTCGTTCACGCCCAGAGCATCGTAGAAGGCCAGCTCCTCGTCGGAGAGCCCGAGCTTCTCGCCCCGCCGGCCGGCGGCGGAGATGTCCCGGGCAAGCTGGATCAGCTCTTCGATCACCTGGGCGGCCTCAACGGCCCGGTTCTGGTAGCGGCGTATCGTCTGCTCCAGCATCTCGGCGAACGACCTGGCCTGCACCACGTTGCGGCGCCGCCGGGCGTTGATCTCGCCTCGCAGCAGCTTCTGCAACAGCTCCACCGCCAGATTCCGCTGGGGCATGCCCTGCACCTCTATGAGGAACTCCTCAGAGAGGATCGAGAGGTCGGGCTTGCCCAGCCCGGCGGCGGCAAAGATGTCCACCACTGGTCCAAGTCCTCCTCCGGTCGGGCATCGGCTGGCGCCCGCTTGGACAGCGCGGCCCGCACCGCCTGGAAGAAGGCCACATCGTCGCGGACGGCAAGGGCTTCGTCGCTCGGAACCGCCAATGCGAAGGCCTGCGACAGGTCGCGCACCGCTTGTACACAGCGGTCTTTGCCCTCTTCTTGGGCCAGGATGTGCTCTTGGGCCAGCGGCAGCAGGCCGAGCCGCTGCTCGGGTGTTCCCGTAATCCACGACGACCAGTCGAAGCCGTAGAACAGCCCGCAGCAGATATCGTGCTTCTCTCGCATCACGGCAATCGCGTCGGCCTGATTGAGCACGGCATCGCCCCGGCCGCCGCTTTGGGTGTAGGCAGCCAGCGCCTGCTGCAGCTCGTGGGCAAGACCGAGATAGTCCACCACCAGCCCGCCCGGCTTGTCCTTGAACACCCGGTTCACCCGGGCAATGGCCTGCATGAGCCCGTGACCCCGCATGGGCTTGTCCACGTACATGGTGTGGAGACTCGGGGCGTCGAAGCCAGTGAGCCACATGTCGCGCACCAACACGATCCGCAGCGGATCGGCCGGGTCGCGGAAGCGATTGGCCAGCGCCTCACGGCGGGGCTTGCTGCGGATGTGGGGCTGCCAGTCGACCGGGTCGGACGCCGAGCCGGTCATCACCGCCTTGATCTCGCCCCGGTCGTCGTCATCGCAGTGCCAGTCGGGGCGCAGCCGGACCAGCTCCTGGTAGAGGTCGACGCAGATGCGCCGGCTCATGCACACCACCATGGCCTTGCCGTCCATGCTCTCCAAGCGCCGCTCAAAGTGCTCCACGATGTCGCCGGCCACCAGGGCCAGGCGCTTGTCAGCGCCCACCACCGCCTCGAGCTGGGCCCACTTGGTCTTGAGCTTCTCCTTGCGCTCGACCTCCTCGCCCTCGGTGGCCTCCTCGAAACCGGGATCGATGTTGGGCCGCTCCTGCTCATTGAGCGAGAGCTTGGCCAGGCGGCTCTCGTAGTAGATGGGCACGGTGGCCTTGTCTTCCACAGAGCGCTGGATGTCGTACACGCTGATGTAGTCGCCGAATACCGCTCGGGTGTTGGCGTCCTGCAACTCGATGGGCGTGCCGGTGAAGCCGACGAATGAGGCATGGGGCAACCCGTCGCGCAGATGGCGGGCGAAACCGTCCACAAAGTCGTACTGGCTGCGGTGGGCCTCGTCGGCGATCACCACGATGTTGCGCCGATCGGAGAGCGGCGGATAGCGCTCGCCGATGTTTTCGGGGAAGAACTTCTGGATGGTGGTGAACACCACCCCGCCCGACTCCACCTTGAGCTTGACTTGCAAATCGGCTCGGCTCTCGGCCTGCACCGGCGGCTGGCGCAGCAGATCGGAGCAGCGGGAGAAGGTGGTGAAGAGCTGGTCGTCCAAATCGTTGCGGTCGGTGATAACCACCACGGTGGGATTGGCCATTCGCGGCTCGCGGATGATCCGCCCGGCGTAGAACGCCATGGTCAGGCTCTTTCCCGACCCCTGGGTGTGCCACACCACCCCGATGCGCCGGTCTCCCGCCGCCCCGCCCGGCCGGCGGCCCTGCGTCTCGGCGCTCGCGTCGCTATCGCCATCGCCGTCGCTTGGATCTTGTGCCAAAGGGGCGGCTCGCAGGGTCTCGTCCACCGCCGCCTCCACCGCATGGAACTGGTGATAGCCCGCCATCTTCTTTGCCAGACCTCCGCCACCGTCGTCCTCGAACACGATGAAGTCGCGGACCAAGGCCAGAAACCGCCCGGGCTCGCAGACCCCTTCGAGCATCACCTGGAGCTGGGGAACGCTCGCGTCGGCTTCCTCGTTGCCGGTGATCGCCCTCCACGGCTTGAACCATTCCCGCCCTGCGGTCAGCGTGCCGATCCGGGCCTCCAACCCGTCGGAGGCCACAAGGGCCTCGTTCATGGAGAACAGGGCGGGCAGCTCGGCCTTGTAGGTCTGGAGCTGCTGCCATGCCGACCACACCGTGGCATCGGCATCGGCCGGGTTCTTCAACTCGACCACCCCGAGCGGCAGACCGTTCACGAACAGCACGATGTCGAGGCGGCGCTCGTGGTTGCCCTCCACCACCGTGAACTGGTTGACGGCCAGCCAGTCGTTGTTCTGAGGGCAGTCGAAGTCGAAGAGTTGGACCTGCGCCCCGCGGATGCGGCCCCCGTCGCGGTACTCGACCCCGACGCCGTCTACCGCCATGCGGTGAAAGGACCGGTTGCGGGCCTCCAGC
>JAPYOC010000127.1 GCA_028278955.1 Candidatus Poriferisocius aerobius | reverse complement strand
TCGCGCACTTTGTCAGTCCATTTCGTGCCATCCCACCAACGGGCATCATGGCGCCCGAACGGGTCGTTGTGCCATGCGGCGCTGGGCACTGCACTGGGTACGGGACTGGGCACGGGATTCGCAGACACCTAGTCGCCGAGTCTAACCAGAAAGAGACGATGAGGGGAGCGGCCAAGAGGCCGATCCGTTGAAGAAGCGGGCCACTGGCCACAATGATGGGCCACAATGATGGACATGGAATCGGCTCACACGCCCAGCGGCTTGGACGGGCTGGCCGGGCTCCGGGCCAAACAGGAGATCGCCGAGTTGCTGTACCGGTACTGCCGGGGGGTGGACCGCCTCGATATGGAGCTGGTCCGATCCTGCTACCACCCCGATGCCACTGACTCCCACGGTGCCTTCGAGGGCACCGTGGACGAGTACCTGGCCTGGTGTGAGCGCCTGTTGCGCCGTTACACCGGCACCGCGCACACCGTGTTCAACGTGCTTATCGAAATCGATCCCGAGCCGCTGGCCTCCACCGAGTACGGCACCGTGGAGTGGGCCCGCTGCGAAGCCCACGGCATCGCCCGCCACTGGACTGCGGGAGGACCCCCAGAGCTGAACCTGTCGGTGGGGTTCCGCTTCATCGACGACATCTCCCGGCACCGCGGCGGCCCGTGGTTGATCTCGCGCCGGGTGGCCGTCACCGAATGGGTGCGGGAGGAGCAGTTCCGCTCCTTCGACGAGCGCTTCTTGCCGGGCAGCCGGGATCGGTCCGACCCGCTCTACGGTCCCCGCCCCCGCCAATAGCCCGTCGGTCGAGCCGAGAACTACCATCGACAGCCATGCGAACCGAGAACGTCGAACTCACCACCGCCGACGGCCCGATGCGGCTGTACGCGGCCTGGCCCGACAGCGACCCGCAGGCCGCGGTCATCGTCATCATGGAGGCCTTCGGGCTGAACGGCCATATCGAAGACGTCACCCGGCGGGTGGCGGCCGAGGGCTTCCTGGCCGTGGCGCCCGATCTGTACCACCGCTACGAGAACAACCAGGCCGGCTACGACGAGATGGACAAGATATTCGAGATGATGGGCAACCTGCTCGACGATCACTCGCTGATGGACGTGGATGCGGTCCTCGACTACCTGGCCGACCAGGGAATCTCCTCCGACCGGGCGGGCATCACCGGGTTCTGCATGGGAGGCCGGGTGGCGTTCCTTACCGCCATCAGCCGCCCGGTGGGAGCGGCGGTCACCTACTACGGAGGAGCCATCGTCACCGACGGGTTCACGCCGGGACAGCCCAAGCTGGCCGACCGCCACGGCGACCTCCGGTGCCCGTGGCTGGGACTCTTCGGCGATCTTGACGGCATGATCCCCACAGACGGGGTTGAGCAGCTTCGGTCCGACCTCGGCGGCAGCGCCCGACCCACCGAGATCGTGCGCTACGCCGAGGCCGACCACGGGTTCCTCTGCGACGAGCGCCCGTCGTACAACGCCGACGCCGCGGCCGACGGCTGGGCCCGCATGGTCGCCTGGTTCCGCGCCCACCTGTCGTGAGCGCCGGCCAAACGCTAATAGGGGTTATCGGCTCGGGGGTGATGGGTTCGGGCATCGCGCAGGTGATGGCCATCGCCGGCCATCCGGTGGTGGCCTGCGACCGCGATCCCGACGCCGTTGCGGCCGGGCCCGGTCTGGTAGGCGAGGGCCGGTTCGGCCTCTGGGGGGCGGTGGCCCGGGGCAAGATGACCGAGTCGGAGGCTGAGGCCGCGCTGGCCCGCATCGACTTCACCACCGACCGGGATGCGGCGGCGGACGCGGAGGTGATCATCGAGGCGGTTCCCGAACGCTTGGACCTCAAGATCGAGCTGTTCCGCGACCTCGACCGGGAATGCCCCGAGCACACCATCTTGGCGTCCAACTCCAGCGGGTATCCGGTGCAGGCCCTGGCGGCGGCCACCGACCGGGCCGACCGGGTCATCGGATGGCACTGGGCGTCGCCGCCGCCGGTGATGCGGTTGGCGGAGATCGTGCGGGCGCCTCAGACCTCCGACAAGACCACCGACGCCATCTGCCGGCTGGCCGCCGCCGCGGGCAAGAACCCCGTGGTGGTCAAAGACTCGGCCATGCACTGGGGCTACGTCACCAACCGGGTGTACGGGGCCATGATCCGAGAGGCCAACGCAGTCGTGGCCGAGGGCATCGCCAGCCGGGCCGAGGTCGATCAGCTCATGGTGGACAGTTTTCGCTGGCCGTCGGGGCCCTACGGCATGGTGTCGGGCGCCACCACCGGTTGGGAAGGCGACAAGGGCTAACCCCCGCAGTCGACGTTGCGGACTTTGGCTGTCGGCATCGGCTTCTATTTCAGCGTGTGTCGTCGCAGCTCTGCGCCGGCCAGAGGGTCAGACGAAGGCGGAGGCGAACACCAGTGACACGATGGTCATGACCTTGATGAGGATGTTCATCGAGGGCCCGGAGGTGTCCTTGAACGGATCGCCCACGGTGTCGCCCACCACGGCGGCCTTGTGGGGCTCGGAGCCCTTGCCGCCGTGGGCGCCGGCCTCGATGTACTTCTTGGCATTGTCCCAGGCGCCGCCGGCGTTGGCCATGAAGATGGCCAGGGCGAAGCCGGTCACCAGCGCCCCGGCCAAAAAGCCGCCCAGGGTGTCGACGTCGATGAACCCGAGCACCAGGGGAGCGACCACGGCCAAGGCCCCTGGCACCAGCATTTCCCGCAGAGACGCCTGCGTGGAAATGGCCACACAGCGGGAGGAGTCGGGGTTTACCCCTTCAGCGCCCTCCCGCAGGCCGGGAATCTCCCGGAATTGGCGGCGCACCTCTTCGATCATCTTGTTGGCCGCCCGGCCCACCGCGTCGATGGTGAGCGCGGCGAACAGGAACGGGAGCATGGCGCCGAGGAACAGGCCGATGAACACGTCCACCTTGCCCACGTCCAGCGACAGCACGAAGCTGGGATCCTCGAGTTGGAGGGCGACCTCGAATGTTTTGAACAGGGCCAGCGCAGTGAGGGCGGCCGATCCCACCGCGAAGCCCTTGGCGATGGCCGCAGTGGTGTTGCCGAGGGAGTCCAAGGCGTCAGTCACCTCTCGCACTCCGGGGTCGAGCTCGGCCATCTCGGCGATGCCCCCGGCGTTGTCGGCGATGGGGCCGTAGGCGTCCACCGACACCACCACGCCGGTGGTGGCCAGCATCCCGATGGCGGCCACTGCGATCCCATAGATGCCGGCCCCGGTGGTGTCGCCCAGCGTCTGCTGGCCCCCCCAATAGGCCACTAGCACGCCCGCGCCGATCAGGATGACCGAGGCGGCCACCGACACCATGCCCGCGCTGATGCCCGAGAGCACGGTGGTCGCCGGGCCGGTCTCGGACTGCTGGGCTATTTTGCGCACGGGGGCGTAGTGGTCGCTGGTCCAGATCTCGGCCACCTTGCCGATGGCCCAGCCCACCAGAAGGCCGCCGATCACCGAGAGGGGCAGCCCCCACCAGCCGTCGAACTCGTCGCCAGAGAAGAACCACACCCCGACCAGGATGGTGCCGACCACGGTGAGCCCCATGGCCACGTTCGTGCCCATGTGAAGCTGGCGCGACAGGCTCTTCGCATCAGCCTGGGCGCTGCCCCGCACTGCGAAGGAGCCCACGATGGCGGCCAGCATGCCGACGAAGGCCACCGCGAGGGGGAACATGAGCTGGGCCAGCCCGATGTCGCTGCCGGTGGCCTCGTTGCCGGCCACCGCGAACGAGAACGCGGTGAGGGCGATGGGGGCGATGATCGAACCGCTGTAGCTCTCGAACAGGTCAGCGCCCATGCCGGCCACGTCGCCCACGTTGTCGCCCACGTTGTCGGCGATAGTGGCCGGGTTGCGGGGGTCGTCTTCGGGAATGCCGGCCTCCACTTTGCCCACCAGGTCGGCGCCCACATCGGCAGCCTTGGTGTAGATGCCGCCGCCCACCCGGGAGAACAAGGCGATGGTGCTGGCCCCGAGCCCGAAGGCGGTGAAAATCTCGAACGGGTCATCCACGCTGAGCCATTCGACGAACAACAGGTAGGTGAAGGCCAGGCCCAACAGGCTCAGCCCGGCCACCGAGAAGCCCATGACCGCCCCGCCCCGGAAGGCCAGCGGCAGGGCTTTGGCCGGCCCCTCGGTGGCGGCCTGGGTGGTGCGGGAGTTGGCCATGGTGGCCACCGTCATGCCCACATACCCGGCGCCGGCCGAGAGCACCGCGCCCAGTATGTAGCTGATGAAGGTGAGCTCCACCCCGGTGAGCACGGGAATGAGGATGGCCATCACGACCACGAACCCGGCCACCCAGGTGTACTCCTGCTTGAGGAAGGCCCTGGCGCCGGACTGTATTTCGGTCATGAGATGGACCATGCGGTCGTTGCCCGGAGGGGCCGACTTCACCAGCTTGTAGAAGAAGAAAGCGAGTGCGAGCGCAAGGATCGCGCTCAACCCGGCAAGGTACGGTACGGCGTCCACGTTGACCCCCTGTTTAAGAGAACGAGGCGAAGTTAGCCAGCGAGAATACGACCTGCCAAGGTTGCCATCAGGGATGAACGTTTTCGTGCAATCGGCGATAATCTGAAGCAGTGGTCAGCCTCAGCCGGATGCGGACCGAAGCCCGGGAGGCTCGTCGCTCCTATCCAGACCCAGAAAAAGCGGCCCGCTCGGTTTCCAATGCGGTGATCTCCCTCGGGTGGCTCGATGGCGTGAACCGGGTGTCGGCCACCGTGGCCGATGACGGCGAGCTCGATCCGGCCCCGTTGGTCACCGCGTGCCGGCTGCGGGGCATCGGCGTGCACTTCCCGGTGATGCGTGATCCCGCTCCCATCGAGTTCGCCCCCGCCACGTTCGACACGCCGTTCGCCGCGAATCGTTTTGGGATTCCCGAGCCCCAGACCGACGCCGAGTTGTCGGTGCCGGCCCGAGAGCTTGATGTGGTGTTCGCCCCGGTGGTGGTGTTCGACGCCGCGGGCCACCGGGCGGGGCGGGGCCGGGGCTATTACGACCGGGCCCTGTCCTTCTTGTTGAACGGTCCCCGACCGTCCAAGCCGCTGGTGGTGGGATTGGCCTATGAGTGCCAGCGAGTCGACGGTGTGCCCTCGCATCCCGGCGACGTGACGATGGACGCGGTGGTGACCGAGGAGCGGGTGAGGGTGTTCAGCTCGGCTCTCTCCCGCCGGAGCCGGGCGTAATGGGCGACGAAGCCCCCACTGGGGGAAGCGCTCGCACCCTCTCGGCATTTCAGTAAGGATGTAGCAGTGCGCGTCGTGGTCGTGGGTGCCGGCGAGGTGGGCTCTCATGTCGCTCAGATTCTGAGCGAGGAGGGCAACACGGTGGCGGTGGTGGAGATGAACGCCGAGAAGCTGCACAATGTGGCTGAGGAGCTCGATGTGCTGGCGGTGGAGGGGAGCGGCGCCCACCCCCACATCCTGCGGGAGGCGGGTATCCGCAAGGCCGACCTGCTGGTGGCGGTCACCGCCAGCGATGAGGTGAACCTGGTGGCCTGCCTGTTGGCCAAACAGCACGGGGTGGAGCGCACTATCGCCCGCATCCAGTCGCGCAACCTGCGGGAGAAGGACGCCAACGAGCTGAGGGCGGCGATGAAAGCTGACACCGTCATCGACCCCGACGAGGAGACGGCTCACGAGATCATGGACCTGCTCTCGTACCCGGGGGCGACCGACGTGACGGTGATGGCCGGCGGCGAAGTGGTGGTGTTGGGGGCCAAGCTCGCTCCCGACGCCCCCTGGGCCAAGCGCAGGCTGGCCGACATCGCCGAGGAGTACGAACCCGACTGGGACTTCTTGGTGGCGGTGATCACCAGTGGAGGCGAGACCCGGATTCCCCGGGCCGACACCACCCTCGAGCCTGACGACCTCTTGCGGGTGGTATGCAAGCGGCGGGCCCGGGGGATGCTGCTGCCGCTGCTGGGCCTGGCACCGGGCACCCACCGCCGGGTGATGCTGCTGGGAGGGGGCCGGACGGCCGAGATTGTGGCCCGGCAGCTCAGCGAGCGCCATGCCGAGGTGGTGCTCATCGAGCGGAATCTGGAGAGGGCCCAGAAGCTGAGCGAGGAGCTCGATGCCGTGCTGGTGATCCACGGCGACATCACCGACGCCGAGTTGCTGGAATCCGAGGATGTCGGCAAGTTCGATGCGGTGATCGCGCTCACCGGCAAGGACGACGCCAACATCTTGTCCTGCCTGTACGCCAAGTCGATGGGAGCGAGCGAAACCATCGCCGTGCTGCACAACCTAGCGCTGCGAACGCTGCTGCGGGACGTGGGCATCGACGTGGCGCTGTCGCCCCGCACGGCCAGCGCCAACGGCGTGCTCCGCTACGTTCGGGGCGAGGTGGCCCAGGTAGCCACCTACCTGTCGGGCGATTTCGAGATCATCGAAGCCGAGGTAAAGGAGGGGTCGGCGGCCGATGGGGCGGTGGTGCACGAGTTGGGCCTGCCCAAAGATGTGCTGATCGGCGCCTATGTGCGCGACGGCAAGCCCCAGATAGGCCGAGGCCGCAGCCAGCTCCGAAGCCGCGACCATATCGTGGTTTTCGCTCGGCCGGACACGGTAGACGAAGTGAAGCGCTTTTTCGGGTGACCTGCTGATGAGCGACCCGTCTCGGGTTCGCTTCTCCTGGCATCGCTCTGCGGTCAGGATGCTGACCACTGTAGTGGTCATGGCGGCCGGGTTGGTGGTGATATCCACGGTGGTTTACCTGGCCTCGGGCGAGGTGAACCGGGTGGACGACGCCATCTTCGAATCGGTGGCCGGGTTCACCACCACGTCGCTCACCGTGGTGGACCCCGAGGCGCTGCCCTCCTGGCTGCTTGTATGGCGGGCACTGACCCAGTGGTTGGGAGGTTTGGGCGCCTTGGTGTTCGCCCTGGCGGTGGTGCCCGCCCTCGGCGGGCAGCGGCGGCTCAGCGAGGTGGCTGGCGGCCGGGGCCGCCGGGTCGTTCTGGCCCGGAGGTGGTCGCACACCGCCAATCGGGCGGTCTTGACCTACTCGGGCTTCACGGTGCTCGTGGCCGCGGCCTACGGCGCGGCCGGTATGGGCGCGTTCGATGCGGCCACCTTCGGCCTTTCCACTGCATCCACTGGCGGATTCGCCAATTATCGGGACTCTTTCGCCCATTTCGACTCAGCGGCCATCGTCTGGGTGGGCGCGGCGGCCATGTCATTGGCCGGGGTGTCGGTGGCCGGATTGGTGTGGCTGGCGCGAGGGCAGGTGCAGGCTCTGTGGCGGTCTACGGAGCTGAAGCTCTACGCCGGCTTGATCCTGACATCGACGGTACTGGTGGCGGCTTGGACGTGGACCGGCACCGGCGGGGGGGCGGACACTGTCCGGGAGTCGTTCTTCGCCGTCGCCTCGTCAATCAGCACCACCGGTTTCCGGGTGAACGACTGGGGCCAGTGGGTGGCCGCCCCCCAGACCCTGCTGCTCCTGCTCATCGGAGTGGGCTCGATGGCCGGCTCGGCCGGAGGGGGATTCCACCTGCTCCGGGTCATCGAGATCTTGGGTATCGTGCGCCGGGAGTTGGTGCTGCAACTCCACCCCCGGGCGGTGGTCCCGGTGAAGGTGTCGGGCACGGTGGCCTCGGACGCGTCGCTCACCCGGGTCCACAACTTCCAGATTCTCTGGGTGCTGGCCGCCGCGTCCGGGGTGTTCGGCATCGCTTCGCTGGGAGGCGATCTGCTCACCGCGGTGTCAGGGTCTATCTCCGCGTTGGCCACCGCTGGGCCTGCTTTGGGCAATCTCTCGGGTTTCGCCGACGCCACGGTGCTGGCGGCCCCGGCCCGGGGGGTTGTGATGGCCCTGATGTTCTTGGGCCGGCTTTCGATCTACCCGGTTGTGGTGGTGATCGGCTGGGGAGTGGGAGAAGTGCAGCGGGTGAGGCTGCGGTGAGGCGGGCTCGGCCATGACGGCGGCGATTTCGGCCGCCCGGCAGGTGAGAACCGCGGCCAAACGGGCCATTCGTCAGGTTTTGGTGGTTCGACCCTGGAATGTGACCAGCCGAGTGGGATTCGTGGTCGGGCTGGGGCTGCTGTTCATGGTGCCGGGAATGCTGGTTGCCACCGCAGTGGAATGGGGCTCTTCGACATCCGACAGCGAGGTGGCCCTTGGTCTGGGGGCGGCGGCGACGCTGGCTGCGGGCATGCTGTTGGTGGCGTTCACCCGACTTGACCAGGACATGCCGCCCGCGTCGGTGTTCGCCGCGGTGGCCTGGACATGGATCGGCTCGTCGTTCTTCGGGGCGCTGCCGCTGTGGTTCTCCGGCGAGCTGGGCAGCTTCGACAACGCGCTGTTCGAATCGGTGTCGGGTTACACCGCCACTGGCTCCACGGTGCTGAGCCCCATCGACGGGGTTGGCCGAGGGGTGCTCATGTGGCGCCAGATCACCCAGTGGTACGGCGGCATGGGGATGGTGGTGCTGGCGGTGAGCGTTCTTCCGTTCCTGGGGGTGGGCGGGCTCAGCCTGATTTCGGCGGAGGCCCCCGGTCCGACGTCAGACCGGCTGGCCCCCCGGGTGAGCTCCACCGCCCGGCGGTTGTGGGCCCTTTACGGCGGTATCACCGCCGCGGTGGCTGTTGCGCTGATGGTCGCCGGTCTCAGCCTCTACGACGCCGTCGCCCACGCGCTCACCACCGCCAGCACCGGGGGCTTCTCGCCCTACGACGACTCCATCGGGCACTTCGACAGCATCGCGGTAGAGGCCGTGATGATCGCCGCGATGCTGGTAGGCGGCGCGAGCTTCACCCTTCACTGGCGGGCGCTGTCGGGGAATCCCCGGGCCTATGGGAGATCGTCGGAGTTCCGCACCTACCTCATGGTGATCGCAGCGGCCGGGCTGTTCGCCTCGCTGTTGAACTGGGCGAACGACCTGTCCGACCTGCCCAACAGCATCCGAAACGGCATTTTCAACGCAGCCACCCTGGGCACCAGCACCGGATTCGGCAACGCTTCGGGGGCCAACCCGGGGGGAGATTTCGCCGGCTGGGCGCCGGGGGCACAGGCCCTGCTGCTGCCGTTGATGGTGATGGGGGGCATGACGGGGAGCACTGCCGGCGGCCTGAAGGTGCTGCGGGCCCAGGTGATGGCGAAATACATGCGGTCAGGGCTATTGCGGGTGAAGCACCCCCAGGTGGTGGCCCGGGTGAAGCTGGGCCCGCAGGCTCTGTCGGAGCCGGTCCTCCAGAGGGTCGCCGGCCTCGTGGCCCTGTATGCGCTCACCGCGTTTGCGGGCACCATGGTCTTGTCGATGCTGGGCCACGACCTGATCACCTCCTCTTCGGGGGCCATCAGCGCGCTGGGCAACATGGGACCGGCGTTGGGCGACGCCGGTCCCGCTTCGAATTACTTGGTGTTCACCCGTCCGGCCCGAGGGGTGCTGATGGGGCTCATGCTCATCGGCCGCTTGGAGTTCTTCGCCATCTTCTTGGTGGTGGTGTCGGCTTACGAGCGAACCCGTCGGCTGGCCAGAGTGAGGTTACGCCGGTGAGGGTCGCAGCCCGCTCCGGTGCTTGAGCCGGGTCAGGCTGCGGCGCTAAGAAATGCTCTGAGGGCCAGCGCGAAGTCGAGGGGATCCCGGGCGCCGCACATCTCGCGGGCAGAGTGCATGGAGAGCTGGGCCACGCCGGCGTCGACGGTGGTTACTCCGGTGGCGGCGGACGTGAAGGGCCCGATGGTGGAGCCGCAGGGCATGTCGTTGCGGTGGCTGTAGACCTGGTGGGCCACGCCGGCCTTGCCACAGGCGGCGACAAAGGCGGCCTCGCCCGCGGCGTCGGTGGCGTAGCGCTGGTTGGCATTGCGCTTGATCACCGGCCCGCCGTCCAACGCGATGGGGTGGTCGGGCTTGTGGCGCTCGGGATAGTTGGGATGGGTGGCGTGGGCGCCATCGGCCGACACGCACAGAGAGCGGGCCAGGGCAGGATGCAGGGCGGCGCGACTGCCTGCGATCCGCTCCAGCACCGTGGGCAACAGGATGGACCCCGCCCCCTGGGCCGAGGTGCTGCCCACCTCCTCGTGGTCGAACAGGCACAGCACTGCGCTGGGGTGGGAGTCGGCGGGAGCGCCGAGCAGCGCCTCGAGCCCGGCCCAGCACGACACCAGATTGTCGATCCGCGCCGCGTGGATGAATTCGCCGTCGATGCCGCCGATGGTCGGCGGGGTGAGGTCGTGGAGCATGGCATCCCAGCCCAGCACCTCATCGGCGCCGAGACCGGCAGACTCGGCCGCCGCCTCGGCGAACTCGCCGACGGTGCTCGGGCCCAGCCCCCACACCGGGGTCAGGTGGATTTGGGGGTTGAGCAACAGCCCTTTTTGATTGACCTCTCGGTCAAGGTGGATGGCGAGCTGGGGCACCCTCAGCATGGGGCGGTCGATGCAGAACAGCTTGGCTCCCGATGGGGTGGCGAGGCGCCCGGCCACTCCGAGGTCGCGGTCGAGCCAGCTGTTCAGCAGCGGCGACCCATACACCTCCACCCCGAGCTGGCGATACCCTGACGAGCCCGCATCCGGCCGTGGAGCAATCCGCAGGTTGGGGCTGTCGGTGTGGGCCCCGATGATGCGGAAGCCCGCATCGCAGGTCTGGTGTCGCCACGCCACCAAGCTGCCTGAGCGGTGCACGAAGCGGCTGCCGGCGGCATCGGGCCATTCCACAGCCTCGTCCATCTCGGTGAACCCGGCGTCACGCAGTGCGGCAGCGGCTCTGTCGACAACATGGAACGGAGTCGGGCAGGCGCCGAGGAACTCCAGCAGATCATCGATCATGCCGCCCGGCCCGATCCTCTCTCGCGCTGGTTCAGCCTCGCTGCAATCAGCTCCTCACCGGCCGAAAGGTCAAACTGGTCCTGCGGCTCATGATCGATACGGCCCACGCTCTGTTTCTAGTCGAAATGCCGGCGGCACCCCTGGCGAAGCATCCATTTCGCGGTTCTGGCCAACTCCGCAGGCCTGGAGGC
>JAPYOC010000126.1 GCA_028278955.1 Candidatus Poriferisocius aerobius | reverse complement strand
GCGGATGTTCCAGAACGTCTGCGAATGGCCCTGGGCTTCGACCGCGGTCATCGGCGCGCCTGTGAACCCGGCCACGGTCTCGCCGAACGCCAACAGCACGCGTTGCCACCGGCGCACATGCGCGTCACCGTTTTCGGTTTCAGCGGCATAGCCTTGCACGTCGGCGACCAGCTCGGCAGGAACCGCATAGACCGGCGCCTGCTGCTGCTGTTGCGTTTCATGCTCGGCCTCGGAGTCCTCGCCTCGGGGGACGACTGTTTCCTCGGAGTCCCCGGCTTGCGGTTGTTGCCTCGGTGTCAGTGCTGCTGGTGTCGGTGTCGCCGTGTTGTTGTTCGACGGGGTGCTGCGGGTAATCATTGCTGAACACCGACTCAGGGGCGTTGTGATTGTCCTTGAGGCGAACCCGCATCTGATGCGCCTCGTCGCCGTCGTCGACCATTGTGATGCGCAACGTGACCTGAACACAGGCCGCCACCCTCGCTTGTCCACGCGACGGCGCAGCGCGGGTGCCCCAATAGAACCCCAAATCCCCGTTGTCGATCAACGCCGACAGGCCGCCTATCCCCAAACACAGACCGCCGTCTTTGAATGAGAAATACGCTTTACCAGACCTCGACGCAGGATCGTTCGGGTCCAAGAACGTATCCACATCAACCAGCAAATCCACCGCCTTCTTGGTCTGGGCATCGGTCTCGTTAATAACTGAACCCGACTGCTCGCCTGTCAACAGCAACCGCACAGAATCGCCCTGAATGGTCTGCCCATTCGACTTGCTGACAGCGCCGTCCGGGTCGCACGCCCCGACGGGGCACGGAAATAACAATAGGCATCCACAGTCGCCGTCACGAACAACCGGGCCGTGCCGACATCGCCGTCACCATCATCGCAATCATCAAAATACCCGCCCACCACATACACCGGCGACACCCCATAAAACGGCAACGTCCCAATACGCGCGCGGCTGGAGTCTTGGATCGGGTTAACCCAATTCCCCCACACCACTTGGGCAGCCCCCAAAGCATTGGTGCTTTTCGTGCCGTCCCTGCTCGTGCCTGTAAAAACATTGCTTTGCGCCAAGGTCCTCAGGTCCGAGCTGATCGAGTGATCCCTTCCCAGCTCGTCGCGTCGGTCTTTCCAGTTTGCGTCCGCGGTAACCTCCCAATACCCCGACGACGGCCAGAACCCCGTCCCGGCAGTGGACCCGTAATCCTGCGAAACACGGTTGCCGTTCAGCCAGTACACCGGCACCGCGGCGTCCGACGAGCGCATCTGCACATGATCACGCGCATCCACGGTCGCAGTAGACCCCACCACCCGATACGCCGACGCATGACCTCGGATGCTCCGATGCCCAGCCGCCGCTGCCGCTTGCACATGATCGTCGTAAACCGCAATATCAGACGACGTGGCATCACGGATCGTCGACGTTATGAACAACAACCGGAACTCATCGCCCGGCCCCAGACCGTCAGGCACCAGCCGCCACGTATACGGCACCGTGACCGTGCCATCAGAATTCGTGAACGTGCCGTCCCCGTTATCTGTCGGCGGGGTCTGCGCCACAGCAGCAGGCGCGACCCCCGCCGACCCCAACACGCCCGCCAACAAAACAACCGCTACACAACACCACCAAACACGCCCGCCACGCCTACCGCCAACCCTACGAGCGGGGGGGGGGGAGTGAGAGAAGACACAGAACCCAAAGCCATAAAGCTCACACTACAACACCCACAACCACCCGCACACTCCCGCAAGCCCGGCCCTTTTCAGGCGATGTCGAGGTTGAGGAGGCGGGCGGCGTTGCCCCGCACCAGCTTGTGGACCACGTCGGGGGGCAGATGGCCCATCATGTCTTCCGCGATCTTCTTGGTGTGGGGCCAGGTGGTGTCGGTGTGGGGGTAGTCGGTCTCGAAGGTCACGTTGTCCACCCCCACCTCTTCCAGCGACCTCAGACCATGGTTGTCGCGGAAGAAGCAGCCGTAGATCTGGCGGTAGTAGTAGGTGGACGGAGGCTCGGGGACGATGTCGCGCACCCCGCCCCAGGCCCGGTGCTCCGACCAGACGTCGTCGCATCGCTCCAAGATGTAGGGGATCCACCCGATCTGCCCCTCGGAGTAGGCCAGCTTGAGCTGGGGGAACCTCACCAGCACCCCGGAGAACAGGAAGTCGCTCATCGACGCGATGGCGTTGTTGAAGCTGAGCGACGCCGCCACTGCGGGCGGGGCGTCAGGCGAGGCCGCCGGCATGACCGACGAGGATCCGATGTGCATGCACACCGCGGTAACGGTGTCCTGGCAGGCAGCGAAGAACGGGTCCCAGTAGTCGGTGTGGATGCTGGGCAGCCCCAGATTGGGGGCGATCTCAGAGAAGCACACCGCATGGCAGCCCCGAGCCGCGTTGCGCTCGACCTCGGCCGCGGCCAGTTCCACATCCCAGAGCGGGATGATGGCCAAGGGGATGAGCGCGCCGCCGGAGTCGCCGCACCACTCCTCGACCATGAAATCGTTGTAGGCCTGCACGCAGGCCAAGGCCAGCTCCCTGTCCTCGGACTCCAAGAAGGTCTGTCCACAGAATCGGGGGAAAGTGGGGAACGACAGCGACGCCTCCACATGGTTCATCTCCATGTCCTCCACCCGGGCCTTCGGGTCGTAGCACCCTGGCCGCATCTCATCAAAGGTGATGGGCACCGCTTCCATCTCGTCGCGGTCGAAGCCCACCGCGGCCACATGTCGCTTGTTGGGGTACACGAGGTTTTCGTAGAACCACACGTCGCCCCACGGCGCCCCTTCCACGTCCAGCTCGTAGGTGTACATCTTGGACCCGCCCACATAGGTGATCGGCCCCACCCGCCGACGCTCCACCCGCGGGCCCCGATCCTTGAAACGCTCGGGCAGCCAGCTCTGCCACAGGTGGGCGGGCTCTACCAGGTGGTCGTCCACGCTGATGATCTTGGGAATCTCGGTGCGCACGCCCGGCAGCCTACCGGCCCGGCGCTCAGTCTGCGACAGCCAGAGCAGCGGCCTGCTCGGGGAAGGGGGCGACGTCGCCGAGCACTGCGGTGTTCGGCGGACGAACCAGGCGGATCAACGCTTCAACACCGCCCGAGGGTGTGCGGCTCGATAGGCCTCCCACAGCTTTTCCTTGGCCACCATCGTGTACACCTGCGTGGTGCTGATGGAGGCGTGGCCCAGCAGCTCCTGCACCGCCCTGATGTCGGCGCCGTGGTCCAGCAGATGGGTGGCGCAGGAGTGGCGGAAAACGTGGGGAGAGACTTTGGCACCCAAGCCCGCCTGTCGAGCCCTCTTTTTGACCACGCCCCACGCCCCCTGACGAGACAGGCGCCGTCCCCGCTGGTTGAGCCATAACGCCTGGTGGTCGTGTTGCGAACACCAGCGCTCGGGCTCCATCTCCCCCCGACCGGCAGGAACCAGCCAGGCGGTGAGCGCCTCACGGGCGCAACGGCCCACCGGCAGCACCCGCTCCTTGTGCCCCTTGCCCAGAACTCGCACCGTGGCCCCGCCCAGATCTAAATCGGCCATCGACATGCCGACCAGCTCGCCGATGCGCATACCGGTGCCGTAGAGCACCTCCAACAGGGCGCGATCCCGGCGCGCCACCGGGTCGGCGCCGACCACGGCGTCCAGAACGGCCTCCACTTCGGCCTCGCTCAGCGCCTTGGGAACCGCTTTGGGCACCGTGGGCAGCTCCATATGGGAACCGGGGTCGTCGGGGCGCAGCCCCTCCATGACGAGGAACCGGTGGAAGGCTCGAACCGCGGTCACCGCTCGTTTCACCGAGGCCGGGGACATGCCCCGGCCCTGCTCGTGGCGCAGGAAGGCGGCGATATCCTCTTCGCCGGCTGTCCTGGGGCTGCGGTTCCGAGAGCCCAAGACCTCGCAGTAGCCCGACAAGTCTCTTCGGTAGGCCTCACAGGTGCGAGGGGCGCGACCCCGCTCCAGCACCAGCCAGTCCAAGAACTCCTCGACTCCGCTCTCTGCGCTCACCGGCGACGGCACCGGCCTTCACCCCGATGGCCTGCGGGCAACCACGAGGACGGCTCGCTGGAAACGAGTCACCCCAATCGCTCTCGGGCCAGCATGAGGCCGACAATCGACTTGGCGTCGGCCAGCTCGCCGGAGGCCACCAAATTGATCACCTCGGCCAACTCGACGCGCTCGATGGCCATGTGCTGCTCCTCGATTCCGTGGGGACGGCGGTCGGCGTCGACCAGATCGGTGGCCAGATAGCAGTGGGAGATTTCGTCGCAGAAGCCCGGGGAGTTGTGAAACACGGCCAAGAGCTCCAAACGACCGGCCCGCTTGCCGATCTCCTCCTCCAGCTCCCGCTGGGCCGTCATCTCCGGGGGCTCGTCCTCGCCGTCCAGTTTGCCCGCGGGGATCTCCAGCAGCTCCCGATTCACCGCGGGCCGATATTGGCGGACCAGGATCACCTCGTGACCGTCCACGGGAACGACGACCGCAGCACCGGGATGGCGGATGATCTCCCGCTCGTAGACCGAGCCGTCGGGCGCCCTGATCTCGGCAACGCTGAGCGACACCACCTGCCCTTGCCATCCCCGCCGTTCTCCAACCGGGGTAAAACCCGCCCCGCTCTCGACCACCGCCGCCTCGCTGCCCGTCAGCGGCCGGCTGCGGCAGAGGCATCGGCGCCCGCCTCGGCCGGCTCTGTAGCCTCGGCCCCGGTGCTGGGGAGACCAGCCTCATCGGCCGCCGCTCGGCCCTCTCGGCGATCCAACGCGGCCTTCAACAAGCCGCAGAACAGCGGGGCGGGGCGATCGGGCCGGCTCTTGAACTCGGGATGGGCTTGGGTCCCCACCCACCAGGGGTGGCCGTCCAGCTCGATGAACTCCACCAGCAGACCGTCGGGCGACTCCCCGGCGACCACGAAGTCGGTGCCCTCGAAGCGGCTGCGAAGCTTGGGGTTGAACTCGTAGCGGTGGCGGTGGCGCTCCGACACCACCTCGGCCCCGTACACCCCGGCCACCTTGGTTCCCGGTCGGAGCTTGGCCATACACGCCCCCAGCCGCATGGTGCCGCCCTTGTCGGTGATGTGGCGCTGCGACTCCATGAGATCGATGACCGGCCACGGCGTTCGGGGGTCGAACTCGCTGGAATGGGCGTTGATCAGGCCCAACACGTTGCGGGCGTAATCCACAACCATCACCTGCAGGCCCAGGCACAGCCCCAGGCAGGGAATGCCGTTCTCCCGAGCGTAGGAGGCGGCGTTGATCTTGCCCTCGATCCCCCGCTCGCCGAACCCTCCGGGGATCACGATGCCGTCCAGCCCGCTCATCAGGCCCTCGACCATCAGGCCCTCCACGCTCTCTGCCTGGATCCACTCGATCTCCACCGAGGCGCCATGGTGGATGGCCGCGTGGTTCAACGCCTCCACCACCGACAGATAGGCATCGGGGAGCGTCACGTACTTGCCGATGAGCCCGATGCGCACGGTGTGCTGGGCCGTCTCCAACCTCCGGTTCAGCCGCTGCCAGTCGGCGAGGTCGGGCTTGGGGGCGTCGAGACGCAAGATGTCGCACACCACGCCGTCGAGGCCTTCGTCGTGAAGCACCAGGGGGATCTCATAAATGCTCTGGGCATCGGCGGCATTGACCACGGCGGACACGTCGACGTCGCACAGGCTGGAGATCTTGCGTTTCAGCTCGTCGGAGATGGGCGACTCGCTGCGGCAGACGATGGCGTCGGGCTGAACCCCCCGGCTGCGCAGCTCGGTCACCGAGTGCTGGGTGGGCTTGGTCTTCTGCTCGCCCGTTGGGCCGATGAAGGGCACCAGCGTGACGTGGACGTAGCACACGCTGCCCCTCCCCACGTCCAAGCGCACCTGGCGGATGGCCTCCAAGTAGGGAAGGATCTCGATGTCGCCGACGGTCCCGCCGATCTCGGTGATCACCACGTCCACATCTTCGGAAACCAAGCCGGAGATGCGGTCTTTGATCTCGTTGGTGACGTGGGGGATCACCTGCACGGTCTTGCCCAAGTACTCCCCTTGGCGCTCCGCTGAGATGACCGAGGAGTAGATCGAGCCGGTGGTGGCGTTGGAGAGCTTGGTCAGGCTCTCGTCGATGAAGCGCTCATAGTGGCCCAGATCCAGGTCGGTCTCGCCGCCGTCGTCGGTGACGAACACCTCCCCGTGCTCGAAGGGGTTCATGGTGCCGGGGTCCACGTTGATGTACGGGTCCAGCTTCTGCATGGTCACCCGGAGTCCTCGCTGCTTGAGCAAGCGTCCCAGGGAGGCAGCCGTGAGCCCTTTGCCCAGCGAGCTCGCCACACCGCCGGTGACGAAGATGTGCTTGGTCACGCCCGTCAATCTTAGCGGGGACCGGCGACGACTGGTGGACTGTCAGCCACCCTGGGACATCTCGAGGAGCTCGGAGGCGTGGCGACGGGCGCTGGGGCTGTCCGGCGAGCCGGAGAGCATCCGGGAGAGCTCCACGACCCGATCCTCGCCTTCCAGGGGCTCGGCTGTCACGGTGGCCGATGCCCCGTCGTCGTGCTTTGCGATGCTCACCTGGTGGTCGGCGCACGCCGCCACCTGGGGCAGGTGGGTCACCACCAGAACCTGGTGGTCGGCGGTCAGGCGGGAGAGCGACCGGCCCACCTCCTGGGCCACCTGGCCACCGATGCCGGCGTCCACCTCGTCGAACACCAGCACCGGAGGCCCGGCGCCGACAGCCAGGCGCAGGGCCAGCATGACCCGGGCCAGCTCTCCCCCCGACGCGGCTGAGGCGAGCGACAGGCCGGGGGCACCGCTGTTGGCCGCCAGCAGGATGCCCACGTCGTCACCGGGATCGGCGCCCACCTCCACCTGCACCTCGGCTCGGGCCATGGCCAGCTCCCGCAGGTTGGCCGTCACCTCCTCGCCCAGCCCCTGGGCCGCCCGCCGCCGAGCCGCGCCCACTGCGGCCCCGGCTTCGGCCAGCGCCGCGGTGCGGCGGTCGAGCTCTGCGTCGAGGTCTCTGGCCAAGCGGTCGAAATCCTCCAACTCGGCGAGGCGCTCAGCCAGACCGCGATGGAACTCCATGACCTCGGCCACGGTCTCCCCGTACTTGCGGCGAAGGTCTACCAGCAGCTCCCGTCGCCGTCGGACCTCGGCCAACCGGACCGGATTCTCATCCATGGACTCCGCGGCGCGGCGCAACTCGGTCGACAGGTCGCCCGCCTCGGCCGCCAGGCCGGCCAGCCGCTGGTACTGGCCCTCCAGCGGCCGGCGCTTGGCCAGGACCGCTGACATCTGGGCCAGCCCGGCGCCCACCGCGCCATCGGCGCCCAACGACGCCGCCGCCTGCCGAGCCGCATCCCGGCTGGCCGCGGCGTCGGCCAGCACCGCCTCCTCAGCCTTGAGCGCCTCCTCCTCGTCGGGATCCTCCAGGCCGGCCTCGTCCAGCTCGGCGAGCTGGTACCGGCAGAGCTCCATCTCCCGAGCCCGGGACCGCTCGTCGCCGCCCAGCTCGTCCCGCCTTCGATTCAAATCGGCCAACGTGGCCCGAGCCTCCACCAGCGGCACCACGTCCACGCCGCCGAATCGATCCAAAGCGGCCCGCTGGTGGACGCGGCGAAGAAGCGACTGGTGTTCGTGCTGCCCGTGCAGATCCACCAGTTCTCGGCCCAGTTCCGAAAGAGCAGCGGCCGACGCCAGCCGGCCATCGACGTAGGCCCGAGCCCGACCGTCGGCGGGCACCACCCGCCGGAGCACGACCTCCTCCTGCCGGTGGTGGAACCGGCCCTCGACGATGGCCTCGCCGGCCCCGAACCGCACCAGCGACGGGCTGGCCCGGCCGCCCAAGAGCAGGTCTACTGCCGTCACCACCAGGGTTTTCCCCGCACCCGTCTCGCCGGTCAGCGCGGTCATGCCCGGCCCCAGCACCAGATTGAGCCGCTCGACCACCCCCAGGTTCTCCACGGCCAGCTCGGTCAGCATTGCCTGGGATTCCCCTCAGCGGTCGGACAGCCCGAAGGACGACTTGAGGGCCTGGTGGAAACCCCTTCGGCCCAGGGTGACAAGACGGGCCGGCCGGTCGGAAACCGATACCGCCAGCGATCCCCCCTCGCCCAGCTCTCCCAGCGAGTGGCCGTCCACCGCCACCGCCGCCGGGCGGTCGCCCAACACCTCTACCACCAGCTCGCTGGACGGCAGCAGCACCAGGCTGCGGTCGAACAGCGTATGGGGCGCCACCGGGGTCAGGATCAGCGCGTGCATGGTGGGGGCCAGGATGGGTCCTCCCGCCGACAGGGAGTAGGCCGTAGAACCGGTAGGAGTGGCCGCGATCAGCCCGTCGGCGGCGTAGCTGGTGAAGAACTCCCCATCGATGTGAACGGCCAGGCGAACGGTGCGCCCGCTGTCCATCTTCTCGACGATGGCCTCGTTGAGGGCGCCCACCTCCGTGCCGTCGTCAAGCCGGCAGAACAGCCGAATGCGCTCCTCGATGCAGAAGTCGCCGGCCAAGAACTGGTCTACTGCCTCTGGGGCGGCCGCCGGTTCGATGTCGGTGAGATAGCCCAGTGAGCCGTAGTTGACGCCAAGCACCGGCACCCCCTCGTCGGCCACTGCGGTGACCGCCCGCAGCATGGAGCCATCTCCTCCCAAGCTCACCGCCAAGTCCAGCCTCTCGCCGATGAGATCGTCCAAGTGGGCCAATTCGGTGCGATTCACCGCTTCAGCGGACTCGGGCGGCAGGCGGACCTCGTGCCCGGCGCCGACCAGGCGGCTGGTCAAGCCAGCCGCCAGCTCCAGAGCCTCCGGACGGTCGGGGTGAACAAAGAGGGCGATGGCGGCCACGGAGTCAGGCTATTGCGCTTCGGCGGCGGCTTGGGCCACCACAAGGGAAGAATCCACCAAGGCAGGGGTGCCGCCCTTTTTCAGGTGCAAGAAGAACTCAACGTTTCCCTCCTTGCCCCTCAGCGGCGATACAACGGCGGCCTCAGGGACGAGGCCGGCGGAGGCGGCCGCATCGAGCACCCGGTCGATCGCGTGCTGCCATAGCGCAGGGTCGCGGATAACGCCCCGGCCTCGGCTGGCCTGTTGGCGCCCCACCTCGAACTGGGGCTTGACCAGAACCACTACTGGCGCGCCCGGCGCCGCTAGCTCCGCCAACCATGCCATGACCGCGCTCAGGGAGATGAAAGACACATCGGCGGCCACCAGGTCGAACGGCCCCCCAACGCCAGCCGGGTCGACGCCGCGAATGTCGGTTCGCTCGTAGAGGGCCACTCTGGGGTCGCCGGACAGGCGCTCGTGCATTTGGGCCCGGCCCACGTCGATGGCCACGACTTGGGCCGCACCTCGCTGCAAGAGGCAGTCGGTGAACCCCCCGGTGGAGGCGCCCACGTCACAGCACCGCCATCCGTCGACGTCCACACCGAAGGCGGCCAGCGCCCCTTCCAGCTTCTCTCCGCCCCGGCTCACATAGCGGGCCGACGGTCCGGCCAGTTCGAGTGCATCGCCGGGCAACACCAGGTGAGCCGCCTTTTCGGCCACCGCCCCGTTGACGGTGACCTGGCCGGAGGCCACTGCCTCTCGGGCCAGATCCCGGCTCGCGGCCAGGCCGCGGCGAACCAACTCTGCGTCCAGCCTCCGACGCGACCCCTTCATCCCACCTATTCAAACCCCATCAATTTTCAAACCCCATCTGATCAACCAGGGCGGCCAGGTCGGGAGCGCAGAGTTGCGGCGCCGGCGACACCGGCAAGTCTTCGGCGCCGGTCACCCCGCTCAGCACCAGGGCGAACTCATAGCCCAGTGCCTGGGCGAAACAGCCGTCGGAGTCGGGTCGGTCTCCGACCACGACACCGGTGTCGCCGATCCGACTGCGCACGCAATCGACGATCGGCCGGTTGGGCTTGCCCGCCATGATGGGCTCGGCCTCTGCGGCGGCCGCCACCGCGGCCAGAAGCGACCCGCCCCCCGGCGCCAGCCCGCACTCGGTGGGGTAGCTGGGGTCGTGATTGGTGCCGATCAACCGGGCGCCGCCCCGCACGGCCCGCATGGCCCGGCCGAGCGTGTCGTAGTCGAATCCGGGGTCGATCCCCACCATCACCGCGTCGGCCGGCCCCGAAGAGCAGACCTCGGCCCCGGCCTGCTCAACCGCTTCGACGATGCCGGGACCTCCCACCACCAGCACCTTCTCGTTGGGGTGGATGAGCCGGCCGGCTGCGGTAGCCGAGGTGACGACCAGTCCGGAGGCATCGATCCCGCAGGCGGCCAGCTTGGCCTCCTGCTCGGCCACGGTCAGCGCCGACATGTTGGTGACGAAAACCAGGTCTGCGGCAACCCGGCGCAGCCGCTCGACGGCTGCCGCCGCACCGGGGATCACCGTGCCTCCCACCCATACCACGCCGTCGAGATCGAGCACCCAACCCCGAGGGGCCAGACGCCCAAACGGAGCGGAGGCGTTGCTCAGGAGACTTCCCAGGTGGGGCGGGAGTGGAGCAGTGCCTCGAGGTCGCCGGGACCGGATTGCTCTTGGGCCATGGCAAGCTGCTTGCTGGCCTCAGCGGCGTACTCCGAGCGCTCCACCGCCCGGTACACCCCGATGGGGGTGGGCTCGAACGGGCCGGCCGAGAGCCGGGACAAGGCGAATGCCAAGCTGGGATCCTGTCGGGCCTCGTCGTGGACCAGCAACGCCGACTCGCCCACATCGGCCACGTCGACCACCTCGGCGCTGCCCCGGGAGTTGATGACCACGCCCTTGTCGTTGTCGTCCCCGAAGCGGATGGGCCGGCCGTGCTCGAGGCGAATGAGCATGGAGGCCCGCTTGTCCTTTTTGGTGATGGCGCCGAACGCCCCGTCGTTGAACACGTTGCAGTTCTGGAGCACCTCCACGAAGGCGGCGCCGGGGAAGTCGTGGGCCCGCCGGAACATGTCCATCATGTGCTCGCGGTCCATGTCGTGGGTGCGGGCCACGAAGCTGGCCTCCGCTCCCAGAGCCACCGAGATGGGGTTGAACGGCTCGTCGATGCTGCCCGCCGGGGTGGACTTGGTGACCTTGCCGATCTCGCTGGTGGGCGAGTACTGGCCTTTGGTCAGGCCGTAGATCTGGTTGTTGAACAACAAGATGTTGAGGTTCACGTTGCGGCGCAAGGCGTGCAGCAGGTGATTGCCGCCGATGGAGAGCATGTCGCCGTCGCCGCCCACCACCCACACGTGCAGCTCGGGGCGGGCCATGGCCAGGCCGGTGGCCAGCGCGGGGGCCCGACCGTGGATGCCATGCACCCCATAGGTGTTCATGTAGTACGGGAAGCGGGCGGCGCAGCCGATCCCGGAGACGAACACGGTGTCCTCTCGGCACACGCCGAGCTCGGGCATGAGGAGCTGCACCGCGGTCAGGATCGAGTAGTCCCCGCAGCCGGGGCACCAGCGCACCTCTTGGTCGCTGGCCCAGTCGGCCTTGGTGGTGGCGGGCACGTCAGTCATCGGTGGCTCCGTGGCGGCCGTCGGGCCGATTGGCCGGTGCTGGGGCAAAGACGTCAGCCATCGAGGGCTCCAGCAATGTGCGAGTGGAGCTCGGCGGCGGTGAAGGGGATCCCCTCCACTTTGGCGACCGATTGGGCATCGACCAGGAACTCGGCTCGGATGATGCGGCAGAACTGGCCCAGGTTCATCTCCGGCACCAGCACCTTTGGATAGCGGCGCACGATGTCGCCCAGGTCTTTGGGCAGCGGATTCAAGTGGGTGACATGGGCGTGGGCCACCTTGCGGCCCTC
>JAPYOC010000125.1 GCA_028278955.1 Candidatus Poriferisocius aerobius | reverse complement strand
GGTCAGAGTGAACAGCACCACGATGGCGACGGCCAGAGCGGGGCCGCGGGGGACTCGCAAGCGGGGGGCGTCGGGATCAGGGGCATCTAGGAACATGGCCACCACGATCCGCAGGTACAAGAACGCGGCCACCACCGCGGCCAGCATGGCGATAACCGCCAGCCAGAAGGAGCGGGCGTCCACTGCGGCAGAGATCACCTCGAATTTGGCCCAAAACCCAGCGGTGAACGGGATGCCGGCCTGCGACAGCAACAACACGGTGAAGGCTGCGGCCAAAAGCGGGCGGCGGGCGGCCAGGCCCCGCAGGCTGTCGATGCCGGTGCCCTCGTCGCCCGGGCCGCTCACCACGGTGATCACCGCGAAGCTGCCCACGGCCATGGCGGCGTAGACGGCCAGGTAGAACAGCACGCTGGCCACTCCGTCATCGGTGGCGGCCTGCACCCCGACGAGGATGAACCCGGCGTGGCTGATGGAGGAGTAGGCCAGGATGCGCTTGACGTCGGTCTGCACGATGGCCAGCATCGAACCCACGAAAAGGCTGGCGACGGCCAAGCCGAACACCACCGGCTGCCACTCGTCGGCAACCCCCCCCAAGCCGGCGAAGAACAACCGCAGCAGCGCAGCGAACCCGGCCGCCTTCACGCCAGCAGCCATGTAGGAGACTACCGGCGAGGGCGCCCCCTGGTACACATCCGGGGTCCAGGCGTGGAACGGCACCGCGGCCACCTTGAAGCCGAACCCCACCAGCAGCATGGCCATCCCGGCCAGCATCAGGCCGTTGTCGCTCAGATCGCCGGCGCCCACCGCGGCTTCGATGTCGATCAGATTGAGCGACCCGGTGGCCCCGTACACCAGAGCGATGCCGTAGAGCAGGAACGCCGACGCGAACGCCCCCAGCACAAAGTACTTGATGCCCGCCTCCTGCGAATCGGCTCGGCGCAGATGCATGGCCACCAGCACGTACACCGCCAGCGACAGGATCTCCAGGCCCAAGAACAGCACGATCAAGTTGTTGGCCGCGGCCATGGTGATCCCGCCCGCGGCCGACAGCATCAACAGCACGTAGAAGGCCGGCCCGTCGACGCCCTCCCGGCGCAAGAACCCGTCGGCCACCAGGGCGGTCAGCACCACCGTGCCGGCCAGCAGCACCGTGATGAACACCGAGAACCCGTCCACCCCGATCGAGTTGGCGATGGTCGAGTGGGGACCCCGTTGAGACACTCGCATCCACACCGGTATGGCGGTGGCCAGCACCCCTAGGCCCGCGGCTGCCGTCCACGCCGCCGCGAACCACGGCGGCAGTCGGCTTCCGGCCAGCGAGACAACGGTCAACAACAGCACCGCAGCCCCGGCCATCACGATATGGGGCACCAAAGCCAGCCAGGCGATGTCGGGGATTTCTGTCTGAGCAAGGAGCGGGAGCATCAGTGGCCCTCTCCTTCGTCTCCGCCGTGGTGGCCCAGCAGGGCGCGCAGCTCTTCGAAGCTGCCCTCAGGCCGGTCGCCCACCGTGGGCGATTCGAACCCCTCGACTTGCTCCATGTGCTCGATCAAAGCAACCACAGCGGGCTCCATGCGCTCAATCACCGGCTTGGGGTACACCCCGAGGAACACGATGAGCCCCACCAGTGGCGCCATCATCAGCTTCTCCTGCCAGCTGAGGTCGGGCATCGACCGATTGGCCTCGTCAGGGGTGCCGTGAAACACCCGCTGGTAGGCCCACAGCAGGTACAGCGCGGCCAAGATGACCCCGGCGGCGGCCACCACCGCCCACCAGCGATGGGCCACGAAGGCCCCGGCCAGGATCAAGAACTCGCCCACGAAGCCGTTGAGACCGGGGAGGCCCACCGATGACAGCATCACCACGGTGAACACCGCGGCCAACACCGGCGCGGCCTTCTGGAGCCCCACCATCTCGGAGATCTGCCGAGTATGGCGGCGCTCGTAGATGAACCCCACCAGCAAAAACAGCGCCCCGGTAGACAAGCCGTGGTTCACCATCTGGAGCAGGCCGCCCTCGATGCCCTCGATGTTGATGGAGAAGATGCCCAGCACGATGAACCCGAGGTGGGCCACCGAGGAGTAGGCCACCAGCCGCTTCAGGTCGCGCTGCATGGTGGCCACCACCGCGCCGTACAGAATGCCGATCACCCCCAGGGTGAACAGCAGCGGGGCGAAATAGCGGGATGCCTCGGGAAACAGGTACAGGCCGAAGCGCACCAGCCCGTAGGTGCCCAACTTGAGCAGCACTCCGGCCAGGATCACCGAACCGGCGGTGGGGGCCTCGGTGTGGGCGTCGGGCAGCCAGGTGTGGACCGGGAACAGAGGCACCTTGACCGCGAAGGCCAGCGCGAACGACAGGAAGATCCAGCGGGCCGTGATGGTGGGCAGCTCCCCGGCAGTGTCTTTCAGCTCCAGCAGGTTGAAGGTGACTTCGCCGGTCTCGCCGTAGTCCCTGGCCAAAAGGGCCAGGGACAGCATCCCCACCAGCATCAGGGCCGAGCCCAGCATCGTGAACAGGAAGAACTTGGTGGCCGCGTACTTGCGGTTCGCGTGGCCCCACTTCCCGATCAGGAAGTACATGGGGATCAGCACGATCTCGAAGAACAGGAAGAACAGCACCAGATCGAGCGCCAAGAACACCCCGAGACAGCCGGTCTCCAGAACCAGCATCCAGATGTAGTAGGCCTTGGCATCGTGGGGCGGGTCGCAGGCCACGATGGCGATGGGGAACAGCAGACCGGTGAGCACCACCAAGAACAGCGAGATGCCGTCCACCCCGACATGCCAGGAAATTCCGGCCGAGCCAACCCAATCGGCGAGCTGGGTGAACTGGAAGCCGCCGTCGTGCTTGTCGAAGGCGGCCATAAGCCACAGGGTGAGCGCCCCGGTAGCCGCCGAGGTGGCCACCGCTACCGGCTTGAACGCCGTCGAGCGGGACGGGGCGATCAGCGCGATGGCCGCGGCCCCCACCAGAGGCAAGAAGATGATGGCCGGCAAAACCATCATCAGAAGCCCGCCCTCGAGACGAACCAGGCCAACAAGCCCACCGCGCCGATGGCGATGCCCAGGGCATAGCTGCGGACGAATCCGGTCTGGGCCGCCCTCAAGCGGGTCCCGGCCCGGCGGATCAGAGTGCCGGTCGTGTTGACCGCGCCGTCCACCACCTGCTCATCGAACCGGGTGGTGCGCTCGAACGCCCGGCGGCCGGGACCGCCCATGAAGGCGGTGACAATCTCATCGATGCGCCACGCCCGGGCCAGAAACGGGTGCTCGATGCGAGCCGGATCGATCCGGCGGCGGGCGTACACCGCGGCCCCCGCCGAGACTCCCAGAAGGCTCCCGATGATGGCCACCGCGGCCAGGATCCACTTGGTGCCCCCGCCGAACGGCACATGGGCGGCGTTGCCGAACAGGGCGGGCTCCAGCCACGTTTCCAAGAAGTGCAGATCTTTGCTGAAGGGCAGGTTCAACACTCCGGCCACCACCGCCAAGCCTGCGAGCAGCACCAGCGGAGCGGTCATCGTCCACGGTGACTCATGGGGGTGGCGGCGGGGCAGGGAGTTCGCTGCGCGTTCGCCGCCATCGGCCTCGGCTTGCTCATCTGTCTCGTCTGTCCACCGGCGGGGACCGAAGAAGGCCATGAGCACCAGCCGGGTCATGTAGAAGGCGGTGAGGATGGCGGTGGCCAACAGTAGCACCCACAGCACCTTGTTCTCGGCGTAGGCGTAGGCCAGTATCTCGTCTTTCGACCAGAAGCCCGAGAACGGGGGCACGCCGGCGATGGCCAGCCAACCGGCCACGAAGGTCATCGAGGTGAGGGGCAGCAGCCGGGCCAATCCGCCGTAGCGGCGGATGTCTTGGTCGCCGTCCATGCCGTGGATCACCGAACCGGCCCCCAAGAACAGAAGCGCCTTGAAGAAAGCGTGGGTGACCATGTGGAAGATGGCGGCCACATAGGCGCCCGAGCCCACCGCCACGAACATGAACCCCAGCTGGCTGACGGTGGAGTAGGCCAGCACCTTCTTGATGTCGTTTTGGGCCACCGCGATGGTGGCGGCCATCAGCGCGGTGCCCAGGCCCACCCACATGATGAGGTCGGGCACCCAGCCGTGGGCCTCGGCGATGACGGGGTTCATGCGGGTCAGCAGGTACACCCCGGCGGTGACCATGGTGGCGGCGTGGATGAGCGCCGACACCGGGGTGGGACCGGCCATGGCGTCGGGCAGCCAGATGTGCAGGGGGAACTGGGCCGATTTGCCCGCCGCCCCCACCAAAAGCAGCACCACGATGGCCGAGGCGGTGCCAGCGGCCACCCCGTGCGATTCGATCTCGAAGAAGATCTCCCCGTATTGGAGCGACCCGAAGGTCAAAAACGCCAGGAACATGGCCACCAGAAAGCCCCAGTCGCCCACCCGGTTGGTCACGAACGCCTTCTTGCCCGCCGAGGCGTTGGCCTCGTCGCCGAACCAAAACGAGATCAGCAGGTAGGAGCAGGCCCCCACCCCTTCCCAGCCCAAGAAGGCGAGCAGCAGGTTGTCGCCCAGCACCAGCATGAGCATGGAGAAGGCGAACAGGTTGAGGTAGACGAAAAACCGGGAGAAGCCCTCGTCGCCGTGCATGTAGCCGATGGAGTACAGGTGGATAAGGGCGCCCACCCCGGTCACGAACAGGGACATGGTGATCGACAGCGGATCGGCCAGAAAGCCGATGTCCACCGCCAGGCTGCCCGCCGGCACCCACTCGAACAGAGTGACCACTATTGCCCGCTCGTCGCCGTCGTGGCCCACGAGCCCGATGAACACCAGCAGGGTGGCTGTGAACGACCCGCCCATCATGGCGGTGGCCAACCAGCCCGCCCGGGGCTCGCCCAGGCGGCGGCCCAACGCCATCAGAATCAGCACCCCGGCCAGCGGGAAGGCGGGTATCAGCCAGACCAAGTCAACGAGCGCGCCCATAAACGTCCCCGGCCTATCCCCTCAGCACCGACAGGTCGTCCGCGGTGGCCCGGGGGCGGCGGCGGTTGATGGCCACCACGATGGCGAGGCCCACCACCACCTCGGCGGCGGCCACCACCAGCACGAAGAACACCGACACCTGCCCGCCGATGTCGCCCAGCTCCCGTCCGAACGTGATGAAGGTGAGGTTGACGGCGTTGAGCATCAACTCCACGCACATGAACATGATCAGCGGGTTGCGCCGCACCAAAAGGCCCACCGCGCCGATGGTGAACAGCCCGGCGGCCAAGATCAGATACCAGGAGGCGGTGACCATCAGTCGTCCTTGGCGGTTTCTGGCTCCGCCGCGTCGTGGCTGCGAACCATGCGGCGCGACATGACCACCGCGCCCACCACCGAGATGGTGAGCAGGGCAGCGGTGGCCTCGAAGGCGTAGACGTAGTCGGTGAACAACACGTCGGCGATCTGGCGCAGGTTGGAGTACTGGCCGGCCACAGGCCCCGTCAGAGCCTCTTGGCCCGGCACGCCGATGTCGCTGGTCGCCAGGAAGGCCGCGGCGAGGCCGAAGGTGCCGAGGCCCACGATGGCGGCGAGCGCTCGCTGGCCGGTGATGGGCTCTACAGAAAGGTCTTCCAGCCGGTCGACGCCCAGCAGCATGATCACGAACAAGAACAGCACCACGATGGCGCCGGCGTAGACGATGATCTGCACCGCGGCCAAAAAGTGGGCCTCCAGGTTGAGGAACAAAACGGCCATGCCGAAAAGGGTTCCCACCAGGCTCAGCGCCGCGTGGACCGGGTTGCGGACCAGCACCACGCCCAGAGCCCCGGCCAGCACGATGGCCGCGCACACGATGAAGACCGCGGTCTCCATCACTGATGGCCCCCGTGGCCGTCGTGGCCGCGGTCGTCGGGGTCGGGCCCATCGCCCTCCTCGTCGGCCGCCTGGCCCCGCTCCGGCGGGCGGATGCCGTAGCCCAACTCGCCCGACCAGGCCACCTGACCCTCGTAGTCGGCCCGGCCCGAGGGCGATGTGGCCCGCACCCAGGCCGAGGTGTGCTCGTCGTCGCCGGGATGCCAGTCCTCCCAGGGAAGCTGCTGGGGCCGGCCGTCATCGCCCACCACCAACTCGTCTTTGGTGTAGATGGCGTCGGCCCGGTTGGTGAAGGAGAACTCGAACAGCTTCGACTCGGTGATGGCCTCGGTGGGGCAGGCCTCCACGCACAGATCGCAGTGGATGCACCGCAGGTAGTTGATCTCGTACACGTAGCCGAAGCGCTCGCCGGGTGACACCGGATCGTCGGGCGGGTTGTCGGCCCCTCGCACATAGATGCAGCGGGCCGGGCAGACGCCGGCGCACAGCTCGCACCCGATGCACTTCTCCATGCCGTCCTCGTAGCGGTTGAGCACGTGGCGACCGTGGAAGCGCACCGGCTTGGGGCGCTTCTCGTCGGGGTATTGGGTGGTGACCACCCGGCCGGTCTCGGTGCCCTTGAACAGCTTGCGCAGGGTGACGGCGAATCCTCGGAGGTAGCCCATCAGGTCAACCCTTCGGCGAACGACACCGGTGCCAGCCGGGAGATGCGGCAGCAGCTCACGCAAAACCTCCCTGGGGGTCGAGTTCTCGACGCTGGCGGGCGGCCCGCAGGGCCAGGGCCAGCAGTCCGGCCAGCGCGGCCATAACGGCCAGCATCGCAATCACCGCGGCGGCCCGATTCCAACCCCGGTCACCGGCGATGTCATAGGAGGCCAACACCAAAAGCCAGCCCAGCGACAGGGGAATCAGCAGCTTCCAGCCCAAGTCCATGAGCTGGTCGTAGCGGAAACGAGGCAGGGTGGCCCGCAGCCACACGAAGGCGAAGAGGAACAGCATCAGCTTGACGAAGAACCACAGCAGGCCCGACAGCCAGCCCACCGTGGTGAAGTCGGGGCCGTTGGGGCCGCCCAAGAACAGCGTCACGATGATGGCCGACATGGTGATGGTGTTCATGAACTCGGCCAAGAAGAACAGGGCGAAGCGGATCGAGCTGTACTCGGTGTGGAAGCCGCCGACCAGCTCCTGCTCGGCCTCCACCAAGTCGAACGGGGGCCGGTTCAGCTCGGCGGTGGCCGCAATCAAAAAGACCACCATGGGCACCACCCAGGTGACCCACAGGTTCCAGTTCCACATCGACTGCTCGGCCACAATCTGGTTGGTGGACAGGCTGCCCGACTTCAACAGCACTGCGACCAGCGACAGGCCCAGGGCGGCCTCATAGGACACCATCTGGGCCGAGGCCCGCACCGAGGCCAGCAAGGGGTACTTGGAGCCCGACGACCAGCCCGCCAGCATCACCCCGTATACGGCCACCGACGACATCGCCAGCACCAGCAGGATCCCCACCGGCGGGTCGGATACTTGCAGGAAGGTCTCGTGGCCGAACAGCGAGACCCGGCCGTCGCTTCCGTCGAAGTCGCCTCCTACCGGCACCACGGCGAACACCAAGAAGGCGGGCACCAGCGAGAGGAAGGGGGCCAGCTTGAACACCAGCCGGTCGGAGCGCTCGGGGATGAGGTCTTCTTTGAAGAACAGCTTGATGCCGTCGGCCAGGGTCTGGAAGATGCCGAACGGACCGGCCAGGTTGGGGCCGATGCGGTTCTGCATGTCGCTGATGAGCTTGCGCTCGAACCAGATCATCAGCATGACGGCCATCAGCAACAGGGCGAAGGCAGCCCCCACTTTGAGCAGGGTGATGAGCACTTCGGCCAAGCCCACCCCGCCGATGTACAGGGGGTCGAGGCCGAAGACGCTAGGACCGACAACCGCGCTCATCGGGTTTGCACCCTCAAGTCGGTGACCACGGCTTCAGGATCGACCAGATCCCGCGCATCTCTATCGGGGTGGTTGTAGCCGAAAGCCGCGGTGCCTCGGGGGACGCCGGGGTCGGCCACCACCGGCGTGTCCATCTCGCCCGCGCTCGAAATCACCCGCACGTCGGCGCCCGGCTCAACGCCGACGCGGTCGAAGTCATAGGGATTCAGGGCCAAGACCGCCGGGGAAGCCAAACCGGCCAGCGAGGGGGCGTGCTGGACCAGCGTGCCCCGGTCGTACATGCGCCGAGCGGCCACCAGACGCAGCGAGTAGGCGTCCACCGGAGGCACCGGGGTCGCGGGGCGGGGCGGGGCGAACGAAATGGAGCTGTCGGTAGCCACTACACCATCATCGGCGGCGTCGATGGCTTCCAGCACCAGGCCGCGATGCGAGGGCGCCACCCGGCTGATCTCGTCCCAAACGTCCTCAGCGGCGCCAAAGCCGAAATCGGCGCCGAGGCGGCCGGCCAGCCCGGCCGCGATAGCCCAGTCGGCCCGAGCGGTGCCGGGTGGGGTGACCACCTGGCGCTGGCTGGTGATCCGCCCCTCCAGGTTGGTGTGGGTGCCCTGCCGCTCGGCGAACCCGGCGGCGGGGAACACGACATGGGCCCGGAGGGCAGAGGGGTTCAAGAACAGATCGGAGGCCACGATGGTGCCCGCGCCGTCGAGGGCCTCGGCGGCCAGCTTTTGATCGGGGAAGTCGCCCAGCGGATCGGCGCCCAGCAGGATCAGCACCTCGACACGGCCCTCGGCCGCGGCCTGCAGGATGCCGCGGGCCCCGGCCCCGGAAGCAGTGGGGACCGAGCCCCACGCCTCGGCCAGCACCGGGCCGCCGTCAGCCAGGGAGATCCGGCCGGGCAGCAGCCCGGGGGCCAGGCCCATGTCCAGCGCTCCCATCACGTTGCCCCGGTGCAGCACGGGCAAAAAGGCGATGCCCGGCCGGCCGCCGGCGCTCAGCAGGTTGGCGAAACGGGCCAGCTCGTCCGCAGCGGCAACGGTGAAATCGGCCGACTCGGCCAGCGACGGGCGGCCCAAGACGACGGTGACCGGCTGGTCGGCCCGGTCGGCGATGGCCGCCGCCGCTGCGGCCACGGCGGCGGCCGGAACGCCGCCGATATCGCCGTCGGCGGCGGCCTCGGTGTCGCCGCCCACCAAGGCCGCAGCCACGGCGGCGGCTTCGCCGGGCCGGTGGTGCAGGCGGAATGAGGCCAGACGGCTGAGGCCGGTGGCCCGGGGGGTCAGCTCGATGAGCTGCACGCCGTCGTTGGCGACGGCGTGGCGGAGCCGCAGATACAGGGTGCCCTGCTCCTCTTTGGGGTCGGGGGCCAGCAGAATGACGGTGCCGCCGGGGCTGCAGGCCCGGTTGACGGTGGCCCGGGGCAGGCCGAGCACGGCATCGGCGGGCAGGCCGTCATCGAGCTGGGCGTCGACGTGGTCGGTGCCGATCACTCCTTTGGCGAGCCGGGCCCACGCGTACTGGTCCTCGTTGGTGAGGCGAGCCCCGCCCAGCACCGCCACCGATTGGGGGCCCTTGTCGGCCACTGCGGACTGGATGGCGTCGGCGGCCCGGCCGAGGGCCTGGCCCCAGGTGGCTTCCACCAGCTCTCGGCCGCTGTGGTCGGGCTGGCCCAGCGGCGTGCCCCGCACCAGCGGCGCCGCGAGGCGGAGGTCGCTGGCCGCAGCCTCGAACGCGAACCGGTCTTTGTCGGTGAGCCAACCCCAGTTGACCGCGTCGCTGTCCACCCCCTGATAGCGCAGCACCTGGTCGCGGGAGGCCTGCACCACCACCCGGTCGCCCATCGGGTTGGGATAGGTGGACTCCACCTCGGCGAGGTCCCAGGGACGGGCCTTGAACCGGTAGGGCACCGCAGTGAGCGCCCCCACCGGGCAGATCTGCACGGTGTTGCCGCTGAAGTAGGAGGAGAAGGGAAGATCGGGGAAGGTGTTCACCTGGGTTTGGTCGCCCCGGTCTTGGAAGGTGATGAGCGGGTCGCCGGCCACCTCGTCAGCGAAACGGGTGCAGCGGTCGCACAGGATGCAGCGCTCCCGGTCGAGGTACACCAGGCTGTTCACCGGGATGGGCTTTTCGTAGTGGCGCTTCTCCTCCACGAACCGGCTCTCGCCCGGCCCATAGGCCATGGTCTGGTCTTGAAGGGGGCACTCGCCCCCCTTGTCGCACACCGGGCAGTCCAGCGGGTGGTTCAAGAGCAAGAACTCCAGCACCCCGTCTTGGGCTTTGCGGGTCTGCTCGGAGGCGGTGTCCACCACCATGCCCTCGCTGACCGCGACCATGCAGGAGGGTTGCAGGGCCGGGCCGCGCCCGGTGTCGATGTCCACGATGCACATGCGGCACATGCCCACCGATTTCATACGGGGGTGGTAGCAGAAGTGGGGGATGTACACCCCGGCCCGCTCGGCGGCGGCGATGACCCACTCGCCGGGGGCGGCCTGCACCGGCCGGCCGTTCACGGTGATGTTGACCACGGTCTCCGGCTCGCTCATGATCCGCTCCTTGCGCCAAGAGCCGGCCCCCACCGGACTCGGGCGCTCACGGCGCCGCTCCGGAGGCGGTGGTGACCGAAACCGCGGTGGCGGGCAGGTAGGCCTCGAAATCGGCCCGGAACCGCTCCAGGGCTGAGGCGATGGGAGACACGGCCGACGGCCCCAGCGGGCAGATGGTGGTCTGGCGGGGCGGCCAGCTGACGCCGGGGCTGATGTTGTCGCACACGTCCATGAGCAGGTCGAGGTCTTGGGGGCGGCCCTGGCCGGCCAAAATGCGGCTGAGTATCTTCTCCAGCCAGGAGGTGCCCTCCCGGCACGGGGTGCATTTGCCGCAGGACTCCCGGGCGAAGAACCGCACGACGTTGTGGCAAGCCTCGACCACGTCGGTGGTGTCGTCCATCACCACGATGGCCCCTGAGCCGAGCATGGAGCCGGCCTTGTCCACCGCGGCTTTCTCCAAGGGCAGGTCGAGTTGCTCTTCGAAGAACCAGGGGGCGGAGGCCCCGCCGGGGATGAACGTCTTGAGGGTGCGGCCGGGGCGCATCCCGCCCGCATAGCGGGGGTCGAAAATGATGTCCCGGAAGGTGGTGGTGCCGAAGGGCACCTCGAACACGCCGGGGGCGGCCACATGGCCCGAGACGGCGAACACCCGAGTGCCGGTGGAACTCTCGGCCCCCATGGCCGCGAAGGCCGCTCCGCCGTTGGCCACGATCCACGGGAGGTTCGACAGGGTCTCCACGTTGTTGACGATGGTGGGCTTGCCGTAGAGGCCGATGGAGGCCGGGAAGTAGGGCGGCTTCAGCCGAGGCATGCCCCGATTGCCCTCCAGGCTCTCGATGAGGGCGGTCTCCTCCCCCACGATGTAGGCCCCGGCGCCCCAGTGCAGCGTGATGTCCACCGAGAAGTCCTCGGCGCCCAGCACGTTGGCCCCCACATAGCCCGCGTCGTAGGCCTCGTTGAGCGCCGCGGCCAAGCGCTCCTGGGCATGGGCCATCTCGCCCCGCACATACAAGAAGCACTGGGAGAGGCCGAGGGCATAGCAGGCGATCAGACAGCCCTCGAGCAGCTGATGGGGATCGCGCTCCATGAGCAGGCGGTCTTTGTAGGTGCCGGGCTCGGACTCGTCGCCGTTCACCACCAGATAGCGGGGCCAGACCTCTGGGGGGCAGAACCCCCATTTGACCCCGGCCGGGAACCCGGCGCCGCCCCGGCCCAGCAGGCTGGCGGCGCGAACCTCCCCGTGGACGTCGGCGGGCGCCATCGCCAGCGCCCGCCGCAATCCGCCGTAACCCCCGGTGCGCTCATAGCCGGCCAGGGTGTGGCCGTCGTCGGTGTCGAAGCGGGAGGTGATGATCCGCAGGTCGGAGGGGGCGGGCGCGTTCATGAGCCCGACTCGGCGTCGGTGGGGTTCCGGGCCAGCCAGGCGGGCTGGGCTTGGCCGTCGGGCACCGCCACCCCGGCCCGGCGCTCGTCGCCGATGTGCTGGCGCACCTTGGCCAGCTTGCCGTGGGGGGCCACGCCCGCGGTCCCGGCCCGCAGGTCGTCCACCAGCTGGTCGAAGTCGGCGGTGCTGACCCGGTTGCGGTAGCGGTAGTTCACCTGAAGGCAGGGGGCCTCGGTGCAGGCCGCGATGCACTCCACCGCCTCGAGGGTGATCTTGCCGTCGTCGGTGGTCCCGCCGGGCCTCACGCCCAAGGTGGCTTCGGCGTGGTGGATCAGCTCGGATGAGCCCAGCAAATGACAGGAGATGCCGTTGCAGATGTTGACCATGTACTCGCCCACCGGCTCTCGCTTGAGCATCTCGTAGAAGCTGCACGTGCCCATCACCTCGGCGGGGGTCACGCCCACTAGCTCGGCGATGTGGGCCATGGCCTCCTCGGTGACGTGGCCGTCTTGTTCCTGGGCCAGGTGCAGAAGCGGGATGAGCGCAGAGCGGGCCACCGGGTAGCGGCTGATGATCTCCTGGGCGATGGCCAGGGAACCGGGGTTGAGGCGAGCCATGGCTAGCGGTCCACCTCCCCCATGATGGGGTCGACCGAGGAGATGATGGCCACCGCATCGGCCACCATGCCCCCTTGCATCAAGTGGGGCAGGGTTTGCAGGTTCACGAAGCTGGGGCCCCGGATATGCATGCGGTAGGGCACCGAGGAACCGTCCGACACCATATAGCAGCCCAGCTCCCCCCGGGGGGATTCCACTGCGGCGTACACCTCGCCCGCCGGCACCTTGAATCCTTCGGTGAAGATCTTGAAATGGTGGATGAGGGCCTCCATCGACTCGTCGATGCGGGCCCGGGGCGGCGGCGTCACCTTTTTGTCCTGCACCCGGTAGTCGCCGGGGGGCATCTGGTCGAGTATCTGGGCCAGGATGCCGATCGACTCCCTGATCTCGTTAAGGCGGATGGCGTAGCGGTCGAAACAGTCGCCGTAGGTGCCCACCACCACGTCGAAGTCCACGTGGTCATACGCCAGGTAGGGCATGTCCCGGCGCAGATCCCAGGCATAACCGGTGGAGCGCAGAATGGGCCCGGTGACCCCCAGCGCCAGGCACTCGGCGGAGTTGATCACCCCAACTCCTTGGAGCCGCTCCCGGTAGATGGGCTGGCCGGTGAGCAGGGTGTCGAACTCGTCGAGCCGGGGCGGGAGGGCATCCATCAAGCCGAGCACCTGGTCGCGCCAGCCGTCGGGCAGGTCGGCGGCCACCCCGCCGGGGCGGATGTAGTTGTGGTTCATCCGCAAGCCGGTGATGGTCTCCAGCAGGCGAAGGGCCTCTTCCCGCTCCCGCCAGCCGTAGATCATCATCGACACCGCGCCGATGTCCATGCCGTTGGTGGCCTGGAACAGCAGATGGGAGCTGATTCGGTTCAGCTCGCACATCAGCATCCTTATCCAAGTGGCCCGAGGGGGAGGCTCCAAGCCCAGCAGCGCCTCGGTGGCCAGCGAGAAGGCCAGCTCGCTGAACAGCGGGGAGGCGTAGTCCATGCGGGTCACGTTGGTGGGGCCCTGGAGGTAGGTGAGGTTCTCCGCGGTCTTCTCCATGCCGGTGTGGAGGTAGCCGATAACCGGCTTGGAGCGCATCACGGTCTCCCCCTCCATCTCCAGCATGAGCCGCAGCACGCCGTGGGTGCTGGGGTGCTGGGGCCCCATGTTCATGATCATGCGGGTGTCGCCGGCACCGGCTTCGGCCTCGAGCCGCTCGCCGTCGTCCTCGCCGATGCGGAGCACCGCGCTGTGGTCCCGGCGGCGAACGGCCTCATCAGAAGCGGCTGCTGCCACAACCTCCGAGGCGCTCATCGGGTGGCCTTGAACTGGACGGGTATGTGTCCGACCGCAAAGTCTTTGCGCAGCGGGTGACCTTCCCAGTCGGGAGGCATGAGGATGCGGCTGGGATCGGGATGGCCCTCGAAAACGATGCCGAACATGTCGGCCACCTCCCGTTCCAAGGCCTCAGTGCCGGGGTACAGGTCGAACAGGGTGGGCACCGTGGGATCGCCGGCCGGCACCTGCACCCGCAGCCTTGTGCGGCCCGGCGCAGCGTGGGAGATGAGGGTCACGACGAGCTCGAACCGCTCGGGCGCCACCTCGGGAGGAAGATCGGTGCGACCGGGGTGCTCGAGGTAGTCCACCGCGGTCACGTCGAGCACCGACACATAGCCCTCGTCGCGAAGTTCGGCCACCGTCTCGACGAGCTGGTCGCGAGGCACATGGCGCACCGAGTTGCTCATGTGCGGATTGCAACGCCCGTTGACGACTGGCCGTCTCGCTGGCCGACGGTGAGGTTGGCCCCGGCCCCGGTCTCGCCTCGGCGTCGGGTGATCTCCCCGCTGGTGATCTTGTCGTGGAGGGTCAAGATGGCGTGCATGAGGGTCTCCGGGCCGGGCGGGCACCCGGGGGCATAGACGTCCACCGGCACGACCTGATCCACTCCCTGCACGATGGCGTAGTTGTTGAACATGCCGCCGCTGGAGGCGCAGACCCCCATGGAGATCACCCACTTGGGCTCCATCATCTGGTCGTAGATGCGGCGCAGGATGGGGGCCATCTTCTGGGAGACCCGTCCGGCCACGATCATCAGGTCGGCTTGGCGGGGAGAGGCCCGGAAAACCTCCATGCCGTAGCGGGCCAAGTCGTAGTGGGCGCCGCCGGTGGCCATCATCTCGATGGCGCAGCAGGCCAGGCCGAAGGTCGCCGGCCAGCAGCTCCGAGCCCGCGACCACTTGACCAGATCCTCGAGCTTGCCGGTCACGAAGTTGTGGTCAACCCCCTCGAGTCCGTGGTCGGCGATGGCCCCGGCATCGCCCACGAGCGGCAGCTTCATGCCTCAGTCCCCCGTTGCCGTTGCCGCCGCCAGAGCTTCATGCCGCCTGCTCCGGAGCGGCTCTTCCGTCCAATCCCACCCGGCGGATGGTGGTTTCGGTGGTGCGGCGGGCCGACACCCGGGGATCGCGTCGCCAGACGGGGCGGGACGGCCCCCAGTCCAAGGCGCCGTTGCCGATCAGGTAGACGAACGACTCGAACACCGCCAAGGCGAAGATCCCCATGGCCACCAGTCCGAACAGGCCCAAGTCGCGGTACGACACCGCCCAGGGGTACAAGAAGATGATCTCGATGTCGAAGACGATGAAGATCATGGCGATGAGAAAGAACCGGACTCCGAACCGCTCGGGGGCATCGGTGCTCTCCTCCACCCCGCACTCGTAGGGGGCCAGCTTGGCCTTGGTCTGCCTCCGGGGGGCCAGCAGCCGGGAGGCGCCGAAGCTCAGTGCTGCGAACAGCACGGCCAAAACGCCGAGGGCGAAGATCGGCAGGTATTGGCCAGTCATCACGGCCTAGGCCGGGCCCGCCCCGCCCTCGCCCTCCAGGCGACGGCGCACTTCCAGGTCGCGGGTGTGGAGCATCAGCAGCGACACCACGAACAACAGGCCGGAGCCGATGGCCACCAGAATGCCGGGCAGCCGGAAACGGCCCAGGTTGCGCTGCATGAGCATGGAGATCACCGGTTCGTTGGGGTCGACCTCCGTGGGCGCCGGCGCCTGGCCCGCCACCGGCTCTTTGTATATCGACCTCTGGACCTGTACCACCGTGTAGTTGGCGGGATGGCGGAGCATGGCGCTGGTGATGACCTTGTTGCTGACCCGCTCCCACACCCCGTTGTTGAGCCGGTCCGGCTTGCCCCCCTGCTGGAAGGCGTCCAGCACCACGAAGCTGTTGCTCTGGCTGTCGGTCGCGCCAAAGCCCAGGTCGGCTTGGAGGAGGTAGTCGCTGGCCGTGGTGATGGCCTCTCCCGCGGCCTGGGTGGTCTCCAAGTTCCAGTCGCCCAGCTCCAGCCACCCCCGGCGCTCGGCTTCGGCGGCCAAGTCGGGGGCCACGCCTTTGAGCTCGCTCAAGGTCAGGTCTTCGTTGCGGATGCGCTGCTCCTCGGCCAGCCGCTGCACCTCGCACCCCAGGTATTCTTCCTCCACCGAGGTGCCGTGCGGGCTCTTCTCGAATTCGCACTCCAGAGCTGCCCCGGCGCCGGCCACCGACAGCTTGCGGGGATCAGCGTCGGCCAAATCGTCGTTGAAGGCGGCCAGATCGGCACGGATGGCATCGGCGTCCACGAAGTCGAACTCGGCCTTCTGGCTGCTGCTGCCCATCGCCCGGACGATGTGGATGGCCTTGGGCAGACAGTCTCGATCCCCCAAGTTGGCACAGGCAACCGGGTTGGGCAGGTCGTCGAGAATCTCCGGGGGCGGGTTGGTCTCGTTGTCCGATATCGACGGGTTGCCGATGTGGATGGCCTGCACCTCCCAGGTGGGCCGAGCCCCTTGGAGGCCAATGCCGTATAGCGCCCAGATGAGGGCCATCATAGCCGTCCATCCGAAGATGGCTGAGATGGCAATGAGGGAGCCGAGGCGGAAGCCGGTGTTGGTGGAGATGATGAGCCACACCGACCCCATGAGAACGGCGCAGCCCAACAGCACCACCAACAGCCCCCGGATCTCGTTGTCGAACGAGATGGCCCCCAGGACGCTCATCGCCGCCGCAACCGCGCCCATGCTCACGATCCCCGACCGGGGACGGCAGCCGGCAGGTTGAACTCCTCTGATCGCTCGTAGGCCACGATGTCGGCAATCTGGGCATCGGTCAGCATGCCCGGTCGGGTACCGCCGTCTTCGGTGATGCAGAAGCCATAGATGGGGCTGCGCTCGCCGGAGTCCCGGTCGCCCACGCAGATGCCGAAGGCCGGCATCTGACCCCCGCCGTCGCCCTGGCCGAAGTTGCCGTAGCCCACCCCCTCCTGGGAGCCGATGGCGATGAAGCTGGCGTGGCCCTCGGCGCTGTCGAATTGCCGGAGAGTGGCCCCGTTGGTGAGATTGGGCCCGAACCCTCCTCCGCCGGAGATATCGGCGGGGATCAAACCGCCGAGCTGGGCTATCGTCTCGGCCTCCGCCCCAGATCCGCGCTCTAGTACCACCGGGCCGGCGCCGGGCGTCACCTCGGGCCCGGTGAACTGCCACGAGTCCCGCGGGGTGTGGCACCGGGCACAGCCGTACACCCCGTTGTCGAACAGCAGCTCGCCCCGATCAGCAGGGGCCAGAGAGCGGATGTACTGCTCGCTTGCCTCGCGGAGCTCCTGCTCCAATGCGGCGACCTCGCGGGCCGCGGCTTCCGCTGCGGCCTCGTCGGGCCCCGCGGTCGCCACTGCGGCGGCGGCCGCATCCAGTCGGGCTGCCAGCTCAGGGTTGGCGGCCCTGACGTCGCTGCGCACTTGGGCCACGAGACCGTCCATGACCTCGCCCTGCACCTGCTCGGGGGAGAGCTGGATGCTCTGGATGTACTGGATCAGCTCGTCCACCTGCTGGCTGGTGAGCGGGCCGCCGCCGGGGAGGCCCCACGCCTGCATGGGGGTGGGGGGGCGGCCGTAGTCGAGGATGTGGCGCACTTCTTCTTCGGAGAAGCGGTACAGCGTGGTGGTGAGCGCCGGGGCCTCCCACTTGATGGCGGCCACAAAGTTCCCGTTGTCGTCGGCGATGGTGTGGTCGGTGGTGCCGCCGAGACCGCCGCCGCCGTGACAGCTGGAACACGACTCCTCATACAGACCGGCGCCCCGGCCGGTGAACTGCTCCCGGGAGTACTCCAGGTAGCCCTGCTGGCGTCCGGGCTCGCCCAGCCAGTACAAGGGCAGGGCCACCCCGATGATGACCAGGGTGACCAGGCCGCTGACCAGAGCCAGGTCGAGCTTGGAGGTCTCCAGCTGCTCGTCGCTCAGGTAGGGCTTGCGATTGGGAGCCAGATCCAGCTCCGAGCCCTTCTCCGCCCGGCCCGCCCACAGCACGTTGTAGATGAGGTAGACGGCGAAGCCCACGATGGCCACCACCGCGATGGCCATGCCCAGATTGCGCTGGGTCGAGGTGGCAAGCAGGTGCATCAGTGCGATGCCCCCCCAAGGCAGCTCGGGCCTTCAGGCTCTTGGCCGGTGGTGTTCAACCCGATGGGCGGCCCGTCGATGACGGTGCCGGTGCGGATGATGAACTCCCCTCTGGTATTCACCGACACGGCGAAACGGTCCATGCCCCGGGGGGCGGGCCCCCCCCGCTTCTCGCCCACCTGGTTGTACCGGGAGCCGTGGCACGGGCACTCGAACCACTGCGAGGTCAGGCAGCTCGGCACCTGGCACCCCAAGTGGGGGCACTTCTGGAACAGGGCGACCAGCCCTGCCTCCATTCCGGCCAACTCCGGAGCGCTGTAGGCGGCCTGCGCCTTGGGCAGGGCCGCCGCCGGATACTCGGTGATCCAGGCGCGGCCCTTGGGCAGATACAAGAAGCCGTTCCCGTCTCTGACCCTCTGCTTCACCTCGTCAACGAGGCCGGCGTTCACATCGGCGCCGAAACCGGTGACGAACGGCGGCCACAAAAACGCCAAGACGGCCGCTCCGAAGCCGGACAGGCCGAAGCCCATCATGGCCACGGTGCTGCGGTTCAAGAACTGGCGGCGGTTCACCCCGACCGCCTCGGGATCGGGCGGAGTCCAGTCTTGCACCGAGGCATCGGCGGCCTCCACCAACTCGGTGCCCGCGGTCTGGCGGGCCAGCACTGCGGCCCGCTCCACCTCTCGCCCGGTGGGGGCGCCGGCCGCTCCCTCAGGGCCGCCGATGTCGGACCGTCCCCGGTCGCGCTCCCGGGTCTCCCGGCTCAGCCGCCCCTCGGCGGCCAAAGTCTCCCGGCGCCGGGCCGCGCCGATCAGCACGATGACCCCGGCCACCACGATGATGGGTATGGCAATGAAGAGTGCAACGCCCACAGTCAGTCCTTAGAGCTCAAAGAAGAGGCCGTCTACCCAGGGGAAGACGAAGTTGAATCCGGGGCCTCGGAAGAACGAGCCGATCAGAACAAGAACCGCCCAGAACATCAGGTGGATGGTCATGAGCGAGATGGCGAATTTGCGATCCTCGGGCCTCTTGTTGGGATTGCGGTCCACATACGGCGCCAAGATCAGCAAGAACAGGGCGATGCCGGGGATGGTCACCCCGGCCACCATCGGGTGGAACATGGTGAGCAGCTCTTGGAGCCCGAGGAAATACCACGGGGCCTTGGAGGGGTTCGGCGTCTCGTTGAAGTTGGCCAGCTCCAGCAACGGAGCATTCACGAAGATGGAGAAAAGCAGCGTGAAGGCGGTGACGAGCAGCGCGGCCACAAACTCCACCACCAGCAGGTGGGGCCAAACATGCACCTTGTCGGTGGGAGTGGCCTTCACATCCTGGATGGAGCCCGACTTGACCACGGTGAGCAGCCGCTGGGTACCCCCACCGGGGCCGGTGGGCTCGGGCCGGACCGGGCCCACCGGCATCGGCGCGGTGGCCACGGCCGCCGCTGGTGCGGCTCCGCCGGCTGCGGTCTGCTGACGAGCCGACTTGGACCGGTCGAGCAGGTGTGGAGGGATCTTGGGGCCACTCGGGCTTGCCTCACCACCACCAGAGGCTGGCTGGGCACCGGAGGGGTCGGGCGCGGCCGCGCCGCCGCCTTTTTGGGCTTCGGCGCGCTCGCGGGCCTGTTGGGCTCGCTTCAGCAGATGTTCGGGGATTTCCGCCATGGGCTCTCAGATCGGGCCAGAAGCGTCGCTGCGACAGCGCTTCTAGAGCGGCCCGGAAATTCCTCCGTCCTTTCTCACTCGCCAAAAGTGGATGGCCATGAAGATGACGATCACGAAGGGCAACATCAGCACGTGCAGCACATACCATCGCAGCAGCGTGTCGGTGCCGATCTCCACGCTGCCCAGCAGCACAAAGCGCACTTGATCGCCGAACACCGGGGTGAACCCCATCATGTTGGTTCCCACCGTCACCGCCCACAGGGCCAGCTGATCCCAGGGGAGCAGGTAGCCGGTGAACGACAGCAGCAGGGTGAGGGTCAACAAGATGACGCCGATGACCCAGTTGAACTCCCGGGGCGGCTTGTAGGCCCCGTGGTAGAACACCCGGGCCATGTGCAAGAACACCGCGATGACCATGAGGTGGGCGGCCCATCGGTGCATGTTGCGCACCAGCAGCCCGAACGCCACCGAGGTTTGCAGGGTGTAGATGTCGTCCCAGGCCTGCGCCGCGGTGGGCCGGTAGAAGAACATCAAGAATATGCCGGTCACGGTGAGCAGGATGAACAAGAAGAAGCTGAGACCGCCCAAGCACAGGGTGTAGCTGACCTTCACCGCGTGGCGCTTCACCTTCACCGGGTGCAGGTGGTAGAGCACGCTGTTCATGATCACGTAGCTGCGGTTGCGGGGGCTGTCGCTGTATCCCTTGCGGAAGATGGACCCCGGGCGGAAGATCGACGACCAGGCCTGCGACCCCTGGACGTCGCTCATCATGGTGCTCACGGCCCGCTTGGCCCGCACGTTCGCCGGTGGTCTGGGCTGCTTTGCCACGTTGCTCCTTGGTTCCTATCCGTTCGGGGCCCTAGTTCTATGCCAACCGCATGCCGTAGCCGTAGCCGTAGCTGGTCATTCGCTGGTGCGGGTCGCCGTCGCCTCCGGGGTCGCCCAGTCGGCCCAGGGTGATCACCCCCGTGGGACACCGGTCCACGCACAGGGCGCAGCGGGTGCAGGCATCCTCGTCGATAGTGAAGATCACATGGTCGCTGGGGTCGACGCCGGGCTGTTCGGCGCCCACCGCCGTATCGACCGCATCAGGGGCCACCATGTGGATGCACTTCCACGGGCAGATGTCCACGCACCCCTCGCACATGATGCACTCGGACTGGTCGATGTGGATGAACTGCTTGGGCTTGACCTTGCTCTGGAGGTAGTCGTTGTCCACTTCGACCAGCACGTAGTCGTCGCGGAATTCCGGCATCGGGGGATTGGCATCATTGCTGGCCATCAGCTCGTCGCCCCCTCCCTCACGATCGGTCGCCCGTACTCGGACTTCTCAACCTCGACCGGAGCGGCCTTGCCCCGGTTCTGCCACACCATCCAGCCGGCAATGTTGCCGGCCAGGGCCACACCGTAGATCAACACCGCCACCACATCGCGCAAGACCAGGTAGGTGAGGTCGAACGGCAGAGCCCAGGAGATGATGCCCTGGTTGCCCACATGGTAGCCATCGACCAAGCGGTCCCCTCGCCAGCCCAGCTCGCTGTCGGCGTACACCAGCCATTGATGGGGCACCACGCCGTAGACCCAGAATAAGAAGAAGAAGACCAGCGCCGCGCCCAGCATAGCCTCGCCCCAGGTGTGGTATTTGTCCACCGGCCGGCGGCGGGCGTACTCCAAGAAGGCCACGACACCCAGCACGGTCACCACCAAGGAGGCGGTCAGGGCCACATTGAAGTACGGTGCCCCCAAGCCTTCGTCATGCTGGTGGACGGTGGTGAAGGCCCACAAAGCCAAGTAGAGGACAAAGCATCCCCCGAGGGCCTTGTAGAACTTGGTGACGGCGATGTCTATCGGCCTGTTCGCGGCCACAATCCTCCCCTTGTGGGTGCGGTCGCGACCGATAGTAGTAGCCCCGCCCCGTATTCCTGCACATCAAAGTGGCCGCTGCCCCGAACTCCTGCAACAGGCGCTCCAGCACTCTGGGACGCCTTGGCCAGACGGGCCACTCGGCACCGGGCGCGCTCCGCGGCCACCCGGCGAGCAGGTTATGGGCGGCATGCCGAGGATGCGGCGTGCCTGGGGGGTAAGCGAACCGCGCTTCGTCGGAGCTGAGTCGCCTGTCAGGCGGCCTCGGCGGGGCAGTCAATGCCGAGCTTGCCCTCGGATCCGGGCCAGGCGCTCACCGTGCTCCCTGATCTGACTAGCGGTGTGTCGCAGAAATAGCGCCGGGTATCACGACGGCAGCGGCGCTGCTGGCAAGGCGCGGCGACGAAGCCATACCCCTTGCGTACGGTGAGGAGCCGCAACGCCGCGAGCGGCGTCGCTGGCGAGCAGGACACGCGCGATTATTTCTGCGACACACCACTAGCCCTGTTTGTTCGTGGGTTGGGTTGGGGGTGTTGTGTGGGTCCGCGGAAAAGCCCTTCTGTTCTGCGATGATAAGTGTTTGATTATCAAAAATCGTCGAGTTCAGAAGGGCATC
>JAPYOC010000124.1 GCA_028278955.1 Candidatus Poriferisocius aerobius | reverse complement strand
CGCTCGACGGCGATGGTGGTCTTGGCGCCGTCGGTGGTGTACACCCGCACGTCGCCAGGCACCAGGACGCCCAAAAAGGGCACATGGCCGGGCTGGAACGCGATCTCGCCGTCGGTGGTGCGAGCCACCACCATCTCGGCTTCGCCGGTGTAGACGATCTCCTCGGGAGACACCAGCTCCACTGCCAGGGCCATGGCTAGATCCTCTGCTCCGACGCTTCGCGGACCAAAGCCATGATCAGGCTGCCTGGGCCTCGAGCTCGGCGGCTTTGCGGTGGGCGTCCTCGGCGCCGCCGACCATGAAAAAGGCCTGCTCCGGCAAGTCGTCCAGATCGCCGCTCACCAATGCCTCGAACGAGTCCACCGTCTCGGACACCGAGGTGAACACGCCGGCAAGCCCGGTGAACACCTCGGCCACGAACATGGGCTGCGACAAGAACCGCTGCACCTTGCGGGCCCGGGAAACGGTCACCTTGTCCTCTTCCGACAATTCGTCGAGGCCCAAAATGGCGATGATGTCCTGAAGCTCCTTGTAGCGCTGGAGGATCTCCTGCACCCGGCGGGCCACGCCGTAGTGGCGCTGCCCCACCACCTCGGGCGTGAGGATGGTCGAGGTGGAGGCCAGCGGGTCCACCGCCGGGTAGATGCCCAGCGCCGCGATGTCGCGGCTCAGCTCGGTGGTGCCGTCGAAATGGGTGAAGGAGGTGAACGGCGCCGGGTCGGTGTAGTCGTCGGCCGGCACATACACCGCCTGAAGCGAGGTGATGGAGCGGCCCCGGGTAGAGGTGATGCGCTCCTGGAGCTCGCCCATCTCGTCGGCCAGCGTGGGCTGGTAGCCCACCGCCGATGGCATGCGGCCCAACAGGGTGGACACCTCGGAGCCGGCCTGCACGAAGCGGAAGATGTTGTCGATGAACAACAAAACGTCCTGGTTCTGCACGTCGCGGAAGTACTCGGCCATGGTCACCCCGGCCAGGCCCACCCGCAGCCGCACGCCGGGGGGCTCGTCCATCTGGCCGAACACCAGGGCGGCCTTGTCCAAGACTCCCGACTCCTCCATCTCCAAGAACAGATCGGTGCCCTCGCGGGTGCGCTCCCCCACACCGGCGAACACCGACACGCCGCCGTGCTGGGTGGCCACCCGGTTGATCATCTCGGTGATGAGCACCGTCTTTCCCACACCGGCGCCGCCGAACAGGCCGATCTTGCCGCCCTCTTTGTAGGGGGTGAGCAGGTCGATGACCTTGATGCCGGTCTCGAACATGCGGGTGGACGGCTCCAGGGAGTCGAACGACGGTGCGGGGCGGTGGATCTCCCACTCCTCCCCCACGTCTAGGGTGTCGCGGTCGGCGTCGAGGCACTCCCCCACCACGTTCCACACGTGGCCGAGGGTCACATCGCCCACCGGCACGGTCATGCCCTGACCGGTGTTGCGCACCACCGTGCCCCGGGTGAGGCCGTCGGTGGGCTTCAGGGCGATGGCCCGCACCCGGCCCTCGCCGATCTGCTGGGCCACCTCGGCTTTGACGGTCACCGTCTCGCCGTCCATGTCCACATCGAACTCGAGGGCGGTGTTGATCTCCGGCAGGGCGTCCGAGGGGAACTCGGCGTCGATCACCGGGCCGGCGATTCCCACCACCCGCCCGTCTTTGAGGTTCTCCGACATCTGGGCTTCTTCTCCTACTGGTTGGCGGTGGCGAGGAGGTCGGCGATATCGCCGTCGTCATCCTCGCCCTTGAGGGCTTCGGCCCCGCCGACGATCTCCATGATCTCGGTGGTGATGGCGTCTTGGCGGGCCCGGTTCATGGCCCGGGTGAGCTTGGTGATCAGCTCCTCGGCGTTGTCGGTGGCCGCCTTCATGGCCCGCTGGCGGTTGGCGTGCTCCGAGGCGGCCGCGTCCAGCAGCGCCGAGAACAGCCTCGACTCCACATACCGGGGCAGCAGCGACTCCAGCACGCCCTCGGGCGAGGGCTCGAACTCGAAGGCCGACCGCTGCTCGCCCCCTCCCGCCGAAGCGATCACATCGATGCTCTCTAGGGGGAGGAACCGGCGCACCGCCACCCGCTGGGTGCCGATGGTGAAGAACTCCATGTAGGCCAGGATGACTTCATCGATGTGGCCGGACTCGAACCGGTCGGCCACGATCTCGGCCACCTGGCGGGCGTCGCCGTAGGTGGGGGTGTCGCTCATGCCGGCAAAGGCCTCGTCGATCCGGTAGTTGCGGAACCGGAAGTAGTCCTGGCCCTTCTTGCCGATGAGCATGAGCGAATAGTCCCGCCCCTTGGTCTGGGCGTCCATCAGCTCCCGCTCGGCCGCTTTGATCACCGAGCTGTTGTACGGCCCGGCCAGACCCCGGTCGGACGTGATGACCACAAAGCCCACCCGGCGCACCGTCTCCCGCCGCTCCAGCAACCGATGGGAGGCCTCGGCCCCCCCGGCGGCGACATCTTCGATGACGCTGGTCAGCCTGGTGGAGTAGGGCCGGGCGGCGTGGGCCCGCTGCTGGGCCTTGACCACCCGGGTGGCGGCGATCAGCTCCATGGCGCGGGTGATCTTCTTGGTGGACTGCACCGACGTGATGCGCCGGCGAAGCGCCCTCTCCTGGCCGCCGGGCACGAGTCAGCCCTCTTCGGAACGCTGGATATCGGTCTCGGGCAGGGTGTGGTCGGCGTCCACCACCCCGGCCTCGGCCGCGGCTTGGGCCTCGGCGTCGGGCTCGTCGCCCGCAGGCGCCGACGACGGCTCGAACTGGGCGGCGAACGCCGACACCGCCGCCTCTAGGCCGTCCTCGTCCACCGCGCCGGAATCGACCACCGCCGACAGCACATCGGCGTTGCGGGCTCGGACCCATTCCAGCAGCTCGGCCTCGAAGCGAGCCACGTCCTCCACCGGGATGTTGTCGAGGTAGCCCCGGGTGCCGGCGTACAGCGACACCACCTGCTCCTCCACCGGCATAGGCGACTGGATGCCCTGCTTGAGCAGCTCGGTGAGCCGGTAGCCCCGGTCGAGCTGGGCCTGGGACACCGCGTCGAGGTCGGAGCCGAAGGCGGCGAAGGCCTCGAGCTCGCGGAACTGCTGGAGATCGGCTTTGAGCGTGCCCACCGCGGTCTTCATGGCCTTGATCTGGGCGGCCGAGCCCACCCGGGACACCGAGATGCCCACGTCCACCGCGGGCCGCACCCCGGATTTGAACAGGTCGTCCTGCAAGAAGATCTGCCCGTCGGTGATGGAGATCACGTTGGTGGGGATGTAGGCCGACACGTCGCCGGCCTTGGTCTCGATGATGGGCAGCGCGGTCAGCGAGCCCGCTCCCCGGTCGTCGCTCAGCTTGGCCGCCCGCTCGAGCAGCCGGCTGTGCAGGTAGAACACGTCGCCGGGGTAGGCCTCCCGGCCCGGCGGGCGGCGCAGCAGCAGCGCCATCTGGCGATAGGCCTCGGCCTGCTTCGACAGGTCGTCGTACACCGCGAGGGCGTGGCCGCCGTTGTCCATCCAATGCTGGCCCATGGCGCAGCCGGCGTAGGGGGCCAGGTACTTGAACGGGGCCTGGTCGGAGGCGGGGGCCACCACCACTACGGTGTACTCCATGGCACCCCGCTCGGCCAGCGTGGCCACGGCCTGGGCCACCGTGGAGGCCTTCTGGCCGATGGCCACGTAGACGCACTTCACCCCCTGGCCCCTCTGATTGAGAATCGTGTCGAGCGCCACGGTGGTCTTGCCCGTCTTGCGGTCGCCGATGATCAGCTCCCGCTGGCCCCGGCCGACGGGTATGAGCGAGTCGATGGCTTTGATGCCGGTCTGGATGGGCTCGTGTACCGGCTTTCGGCCGGTGATGCCGGGGGCCTGCACCTCCATTCGGCGGGTCTCAGCGCCGACGATGGGGCCCTTGCCGTCCACCGGCTCGCCGAGGGCGTTCACCACCCGCCCCAAGAGGGCGTCACCCACCGGCACCGACAAGATGTCGCCGGTGGAGCGGACGGCCTGGCCCTCCTCGATCTCGTCCACCGCACCGTTGCCAATGCGCTGCTAGAAGGTGTCCCGAAGCTGGCTCAGGCGGTGACGCACCGATCCGTCGATGACCTCGTCGCCAATGGTGGCCACCACGCCGCCCATGACGCTGGGATCGACGACCAGCTTGACCTCCACCTGGTGGCCGGTCGCCGCGCTCAGCGCAGCCGACAGCCGCCCGGACTGGTCCTCGGTGAGCGCTACCGCAGTGCGCACCTCGGCCACCGAGCGGCCCCGGTCGCGGGCGTTGATCTCCACGGCCTCCCGGGCTATCCCCGCCAGATCGGACGACCGCCCCGCGGCCACGATCATGGACGCCAACGCGGTGGTGGTCTCCGACGCCCGACCGCCCAGGAGATCCTCGACGATCTGCTGGCGGCGGGCGGCGGGAATTTGCCGGTCGGACAGGGCCATCCGGAGATCGTCGGAGGTCTCCAGCGCCCGAGCGACGCGAAAGAACTCGTCGGCTACCAGATCCAGGTTGCCCTCGGCCCGGGCCACCGCGGCCACCGCATCGGCATAACCGGCTGATCGGTCGGCCATCGACTCAGCCCCGGCCCGAGCCCACGCGGGCGATGTAGTCGTCCACGAGCTGGCGCTGCATCTCCGGGTCTTGCAGACTGCGGTCCAACACCGCCTCGGCCGCGCCGAGAGCGATGTCGGAAACCTCCGATTGCAAGTCGGCGATGGCCTGGCGCTTGGATGCCTCCACGTCGGCTGCGGCCCGCTCCCGCATATCGGCAATGTCGGCCTCGGCCCGAGCCTGGAGGCCGGCTTGCACGGTGGCGGCCTGCTCCCGGGCCTCGTCCACGATGCGGGCAGCCTCGGCCTTGGCGTCGGCCAGTTCCGCCTCGTAGCGGGCTTTCACTTCAGCGGCCTCGTCGCGCTGACGGTCGGCGTCGTCGATGGCCTCTTGAATTCTCTGGGTTCGCTGCTCCATCTGGTTCTTGACCACCGGGAACAGCTTCCACTTCATCAGCGCCAGCAACACCACGAATGCCGCGCCGCCCCAGATGATCTCCGTGCGCTCGGGCAGGATCGCAGTGGGGGCTTCAACGCAGCCCTCGAGCTCGCTTTCAAAGTCTTTCTTGAGGTCCTCGGCGTTCTCTTCCTCGTTTTTGTAGGCCGTCTTGAGGTTCTTGACCGCGTCGAAGCCCTCGCCGTCGATCCCCGCGAAACTGGCTTGCTCCAGTTCTTCGAAGATGCAGGAGCCCACCGTCTCCCCGACGGCACCGGCCGCCGACACGCTGAGGGTGACCGCGGCCAACACCAGCGAAGCCGCGGCCAAAAGCCGCGCGATCATGGCGCGAGGAGGATGAAGACCACGAACCCGATGAGCGCTATCGCCTCGGTGAAGGCGATGCCCAAGAACATGGTGGTCCGGGCCACCGCCGCCGACTCCGGCTGGCGGGCCATGGCGGTTATGGCGTTGCCGACCAGAATGCCGATGCCCAAACCGGGGCCGATGGCGGCGAGGCCGTAGCCGAGGCCGCCGCCGATGGCCCTCAAACCGGCTTCGCCATCACCGGTCAACTCGGCAAGGATGGTGGAAATCAGTGCAAGCAAGGTAATTGTCTCCTAGTGCTCGGGATGTAGGGCACCGCCGATGTAAACGGCGGTGAGAATGGTAAACACGAAGGCCTGGAGGGCCGAGACGAAGATCTCGAAGGCCGTCAGCAGGATCAATGCGACGAACGGGAGCACGGCGGGCAGATATCCCACTCCCCAGAGCGACGCAGACAAGATGGCGAAGGTAACCAGCAGCAGGTGGCCGGCCACCATGTTGGCCCACAGCCGCACCGCCAGCGACAGCGGCCGGATCAGCATGATCTGGATCAGCTCGATCGGAGCTACCAGCACATACAAGAATTTGGGCACGCCCGGAGGGAACAGCGATGCCCTGAAGTACTGGAGCAGCCCCTGGGACTTTATCCCGACCACGTGGTAGATGGCCCAAACCACCAGCGCCAGGGTCATCGGCATGGCCATGCGGGAGTTGGCGGGGAACTGGATGAACGGGATCACCCCGAAGATGTTGCTGAAGAAGACGAAGAAGAACAGCGTGGTCAAAAAGGGCAGAAACCGGCGGCCATCGGGGCCGATGGTCTGCATGATGATGCTGTTCTCCACGAACTCGACACCGGCCTCGGCCACGGACTGGGCACCGGTGGGAACGAGGGCCCGGCGCCGGCCGGCAGCCCAGAACAGCCCGGCGGTGAGCAACAGGGCCACGATGTAGATGAGGCCCGTCTTGTTGAGGGCCACCGGCGTATCGGTAAACAGGAAGTCGGGCCAGTCGAACAGATGGGAAACCGGCGGGAACTCGACTGCAAACACGCCCATTGTCACGATCCTGGCCAATGCCGGCTCTGCCGCAACAAGATCGGCCTCAACACGCTCACGGGCGAACTCCTTGGGGCTTCAGGCCGGGATACGCGAGGGACATGGAGACCTGCCTGGTCTCCCAGACCAGCAGGACGAGATGGGCCGCTATCAGGGTGACGATGAACGGCATGGCCTCGAACCATCCGCCGTCTCGAACGAGCAGATAGGCCCCGGTCAGTATCCCCAAGCGAATGAGATAGCCGCTCATCACCCCGGCCATCAGCACCGCGGGGGAGATGCGCACCGACCAGGTGATGAGCGAGGCGGCCAACCAGAAGTTGAACAGGATCAAGCCGAGGGCGAACGCGCTGGACCACAGGCCGTCGAATCCCCACACCCCCGCACACACCCCCACCAGGACCGGGCCGCCCACAATGCCGCGCCGGACGATGTCTTTGGCCAACTCCCGCTCTGGGGCCTCCTCGCCCGCCCCTGGAGCGCGTTCAGCCATCGCCATTCCCCGAGCGGGCCTCAGCCCGGCGACTGGGCAGGTTCCGGTCGTGCTCCTCCATCTGCTGGCTATAGGCGCGGAGCACCTTCCACCCGACGTATAACGCGGTCAAAAGGCCCAGCACCAGCATGAAAAGGGGCTTCGTGCCGAGACCCCGGTCGATAAGCCAGCCGAAGAAAGCGAACAGCGCCGGGGTGGCCACGAGCTCAAAGGCGATGGAGAGGGGTTCTCCAGCTCTCTGGCTGTTTTGGAAGCGGTGGTTCTGCGTCGTTGCAGTGGGCACGAATCGGGCCTCTAGGGCAAGCGGATGGGCTGGCCGAAATGGTCTCGCGTGCCACGCTTAAAGGCCAAATCGTCAGACCAGCCCGGTGGGAAATCCCGGGGAAATACCGACGGGGCCGGGCCGGCTCAAGGCGTGCGGCGGCGCAGGATGGGGTGGAAAACGGTGTAGAGCATCAGCACCAGCACGGCGGCGGCTGGAACCATAATGGCCTCGCCCTCCCCGGCGTAGGTAGGATACAGCACCAGGGTGGACATCAGAGCGGTGAACAGCCAGAGAATCAGCACGCTGCGGCGGTGACCGTGCCCCAAGCTCATCAGCCGGTGGTGCAGGTGCTGCTTGTCGGGGGTGGTGACGCTGGTTCGGGCCCGGGTCCGCCGCAGCAACGCCCAGAGAACGTCCACCACCGGCACCGCCAGAATGATGAGCGGGATGAGCATGGGGGCGAACAGGAAGTAGGTCTGGCCTGCGAACGGCTCGCTGCTGCGCCCCCCGACCGAGACCGTGGAAGCCGCGAGCAGCGTGCCAAGAAACAGCGCCCCGCCGTCGCCCATGAAGATGCGGGCCCGATGGAAGTTCTGAGGCAGGAAGCCCACCGCCACCCCGCTGGCGATGATCGCGATCAGCGGCCCGATGTTGTTGGGCAAAAGCACCTCCTCGTCGGTGAGCTTGATGGAGTAGGCAAAGAAGGTAAGACCGGCGATGGCCACTATGCCCGCGGCCAACCCGTCGAGACCGTCGATCAGGTTGATGGCGTTGGCGATGGCCACCAGCCACAGCACGGTGACCACGAAGGCCAGATCTTGGGACAGGATCAGCGCGTCCAGCACCGGCAGCCGCAGATTGAGCACGGTCACGCCGAAAAACGACAGGATGCTCCCGGCCAGCACCATAGAAGCCACTTTGGCCGGTGCCGACATCTCCCGGATGTCGTCGTAAGTGCCGAACACGATCATCACCAGCGCGGCGATCACGATTCCCATCGGCTCCGACGCGGTCGCGAACACCACATCGAAATCGCCCAGCAGCCACGCCACTCCCATGGCCGACAGAAAGCCGACGAACATCGCCACCCCGCCGAGCACCGCGGTAGAGCGCTCGTGGACCCGGCGGGCATCGGGCTCCACCATGAGGCCCCAGCGCTCGCTGACCCGGCGCACCACCGGCGTGGCCGCCAGCGTGACGCCCGCGGCTACGGCGAAAACGATGAGGTAGTTCTCAAGACCGGGGGCCATGGCGTGTCGAGGCGCTCTGCGCCACCCCTATCCGGCCGGCGGGTAGGGGGTGAACCGCCCGCAGAGGTCGGCGACCTCCGACCGGACCTCAGCCGTTGACGCTTCGTCGTCGCGACGGCGCAGGGCCCGGCCGATCATGCCGGCTATGAGGGCCATCTCCTCGGGGCCCATGCCCTGGGTGGTGGTGGCCGGGGTGCCGATGCGCACTCCACTGGTCACGAAAGGAGAGCGGGGGTCGTCGGGCACGGTGTTCTTGTTCAGGGTGATGCCGGCTCGGTCCAGCACCTCCTGGGCGGTCTTTCCGGTAAGGCCTTCGTCGAAGGCCCGCAGATCCACCAGCAGCAGGTGGTTGTCGCTGCCACCCGAGACCATGCGGAACCCCTCGTCGGCCAGGCCTTCGGCCAGGGCACCGCTGTTGTGCACGATTCGGGCCGCGTAGTCGGCGAACTCGGGGGTGGCGGCCTCGCCGAAGGCCACCGCCTTGGCCGCGATTGCGTGCTCCTGAGGACCGCCTTGCAGGCCCGGGAACAGGGCTTTGTCGATGGCCGGGGCCAGATTCTCGGTACACAGGATGGCCCCGCCTCGGGGGCCGCGCAGCGTCTTGTGGGTGGTGAAGGTGACAATGTCGGCGTCGGGTACCGGGTTGGGGTGGACGCCTCCCGCAATCAGCCCGGCAATGTGGGCGGCGTCGAACATGAACAGGGCGCCCACCTCGTCGGCGATGGCCCGGAAGGGCGCCGGGTCGATGGCACGGGGATAGGCGGTGGCCCCGGCCACGATGAGCTTGGGCCGGTGCTCGAGGGCGAGGTCGCGAACCTGGTCGTAGTCGATGCGCTCGTCGCTGGGGGTCACCCCGTAGGCCGCGAACCGATAGGTGCGCCCGCTGATGTTCACCGGGGAGCCGTGGGTGAGATGGCCGCCATGGTCCAAGCTCATGCCCAGCACGGTGTCGCCCGCCTCCAGCACGGCCAGGTACGCGGCCACGTTGGCGTTGGCCCCCGAATGGGGCTGCACGTTGGCGTGGTCGGCCCCGAACAGGGCGGCGACCCGCTCCCGGGCAATCGATTCCACCTCGTCGATCACCGTGTTGCCGCCGTAGTAGCGGCGACCGGGATAGCCCTCGCTGTACTTGTTGGTGAGCACCGAGCCCGTGGCCGACAGCACTGCGGGCGAGGCGAAGTTCTCCGAGGCTATGAGCTGCACCGTGGTGTTCTGGCGCTCTGTCTCCCGGCGTACCATGTCGAATACCGGATCGTTGCTGCTGTCGGGCCACATCAAGGGGCTACCTCTTCACTGGGCAATAGGTTCACTGGGCAATAGGGAATCGATCTTGGCCACTCGGGGGGCATGGCGGCCCCCCTCGAAGGTGGCGCCGAGGAAGGCTTCCAGGGCATCCCTGGCCAGCTCAGCGCCGACCAACCGCTCGCCCAGGCAGATCACGTTGGCATCATTGTGCCGGCGAGTCAGCCGGGCCGAGGTGACATCGTGCACGGTGGCCGCCCGCACGCCGGGCACCTTGTTGGCCGCCATGGCCATCCCGATACCGGTGCCGCACACGCAGAGACCCAACTCAGCCTCGCCGACGGCCACTTTGCGGGCCACCGCCTCCCCGTAGTCGGGATAGTCCACCCGTCCGAGGCCATCAGTGCCGCAGTCGACGACATCGTGGCCCAGCTTCCGCAAATGGGCCACCAGCACATCTTTCAGCTGCACCCCAGCGTGGTCGGCCCCGGCGGCGATTCGCGCCATGGGAGTCAATCTACCCAGCCCGCTGACCGATTGATGACTCTTGAGCGCGATCTTGTCCGGCTAAGTGAACGAGATCGGCGATTGCAGCCACCATGGGCGGTCGCTGGTTCTGATCTCGGTCACCCACTTGACCCACCAGAGCCCTCGCCGCCCCGGCGCCACCAAGCGGGCAGGGGCCCCGTGGCCCCGCGACAGCGGCTCTTGGCCCAGCTTGTGGGCCAGCATCATCTTGCCAGCATCGCCGATGGGGAAGCGGCGGGTGTAGCCGGTGGCCGAGCGCACTTCCAGGCTGCGGCCCGAGAGGTCCGGACCGAGCAGGTCGGCCACATTGGCGCCGGTCCAGATCTGGGTGCTGTACCACCCGTTGGTGCAGTCCAGGGTGGCCTCTGTGGTCGTGGTGTGAGATGCGAGCTCTTGATAGCCCACGTTGCGCTCAACCGAGCCCCGCAGGCGAAGCACCCAGTCGGCCGGATCGATGCGAGGGGGCGAATCGTTCAACCACTGCACCACCGGCATCTGTCCCGGCTCTTTCGACCCCACCTCGTGGGAGCCGGTAAAGCGCCGGTCAGAGGCAACCCATCGATCAAACCCGGTGCGGAAACCCAACGCGATCCCCACCACCCCCAGGGCCTGAAGCCAGGTGCGCCGGGAGAGGTCGATGGGGCGGACTCGCTGGGGGCGGGTCACAACGTGCAATGCCGCCAGCGGAACGGACACGAGGGCGAAGACGACATGGAGGCCGATGGGCGACCACACCCCGAACGGCGCCCAGAGGTCGAGCGTGTGGGCCACCCCGGTTACCAGCGCGCCGGTGACAACCACGGCCAGCGCAACGGAGGCGAAGCGGTTGGGCCGGCGGCGTCTGAGGCCGCGCCGCACAATCGGGCTCTTGGGGCGGGCCAGAACCAGCACCATAAAGCCGAACACCCCGTGCAGGGTCACCAGCCACGCCGTGGAGAAACCCCCCAGCAGAAATGATGCACCGCCGGTTGCCAGCGCCAGTGTCAGCACAACCAACAGGGCCAAGTTCGTCTTTCGGCTTGAGGCGCTGGTCCGGCGGCCCCGCAGATCGGTCTTTCGGCCACCGGACGCGGGGCTCTCGGAACGGCTCATGCGACGGCCCCCTCCACCGCCACGGCCCCCTGGCGGAGGATGGAAAGCCCGTCTTTGGTCACCTCGACGACGGTGGATGGGGGAGCCTGGAGTCGTCCGCCATCGACAACCAGCTGCACGGCGGGGAACGGGGCCGCAGCCTCAGCCGCGGTGTGAGGAGTGGGCTGGCCGCTGAGATTGGCGCTGGTGGCGGCAACCGGCCCCACCGCAGCGGCAAGGGCCTGCACCAGCGGGTGGTCGGGACAGCGCACGCCACAGCCGTCTTGGACGATGGTGAGCGCCCCCGGCCAGCACTGCTTTATGAGCCGGCGGGTGGCGGGCAATGGATCGAACAGCTGCTCGGCATCGAAAGGGCGGGCGACCAGGAAGGCTACTGCCTTGTCCGCAGGGCGCTGCTTGAGTTCGAACAGCAAGTCCAGGTTCTCGGGCAGCGCAGCCAGCCCGTACACCGTATCGGTGGGTAGCACCACCGCCCGGCCTGCTCGCAGCTCCGCGGCAGCCGACTCCACCAGGTCGGCCACGTCGCCCAGAGCCATACTCAAGGCCTCCGGCAGATCAACACCCGGTCCCGACCGGCCAGGTCGGGGTGAACCGCCTCGACGACGAGCCCGCCGGCTCGGGATGCCGCCGCGGCGGCGTCCAGCTGGTCGGGGCCCAGCTCTAGCAGCACCGACCCTTCGGGCCGCAGCCAACGGTGGGCGCCAGCCAGTATCCGGCGGGCCGCGTCCAGCCCGTCGGGGCCGCCCCGCAGGGCTATCTGCGGCTCCCAATCAGCCACCACCGAGGGCAGAGCCTCGCCGTCGGGTACGTACGGCGGGTTGCTCACCACCACATCCACCTCCCCGGCCATCTCTTCGGGCAGAGCCTCGAACCAAGACCCTTGATAGACCGAGACCCGCACCGCGGCCCGGCCCAGCCCGGCCAGATTGGCCCGAGCCAAGGCCAGCGCCTCGGGCGACACATCGGTCAGCACCACTCGGGCCGTATGGCATTCCGTCGCCATCGCCAAGCCCACCGCGCCGCTGCCGGTGCCGAGGTCCACGGCCAAGCCGCCGGGCGAACGGCGGCGGGCCAGTTCCTCGATGGCCAAACCGGCCAAGACCTCAGTCTCGGGACGGGGGATGAGCACGGCGGGGCCCACCATCAGATCCAGCCCCCGAAACCCCCAGCGGCCCAGCACAAACTGCAACGGCTCCCCCGCCAGCCGACGGGCCAGCATCGAGTCGAGATGGGCCGCCTGCCGACGGGTCGGCGCCTCGGCCAGACCGGCGAAGTACTCGCCCCCCTCAAACCCCGACGCCTGTTCCACCAGCCGGCGGGCCTGCCCCTTCGCATCTGGGATGCCGGCGTCGCCCAGGCGCCGCGCGACCTCTTTGGCCACATCCCCCCAGACAACCCGCAAGGCAGTCAAGCTCACGACCCCACCAGGTTCTCTTGCCGCTCGGCTTCGGCCAGGGCGGCCACCACCTGGTCCAAGTCGCCGGCCAAGATGCGGTCGAGCTTGTACAAGGTTAGGCCGATGCGGTGGTCCGACACCCGGTTCTCCTTGAAGTTGTAGGTGCGGATCTTCTCCGACCGGCCCCCTCCGCCCACCTGGTCGCGGCGCTGTTCGGAAAGCTCATCCTGGCGGCGCTGCTGCTCGGCCTGCAGCAGCCGGGCCCGCAGAACGGCCATCGCCTTGTTGCGGTTCTGGAGCTGGCTCTTCTCGTCCTGCATCGACACCACCAGCCCGGTGGGCTTGTGGGTGATGCGCACTGCGGAATCGGTGGTGTTCACCGACTGGCCGCCCGGCCCCGACGACCGATAGACGTCGATCTGGAGATCCTTCTCATCGATTTGAACCTCCACCTCCTCGGCTTCGGGCAGCACCGACACCGTGGCCGAAGAGGTGTGAACCCGACCCTGCGACTCGGTCACCGGCACCCGCTGCACCCGATGGGGGCCGCCCTCGTACTTCATCTTGCGCCACACGTCGTCGCCCCGCAGCATGAACACCACGTCGGTATAGCCCCCCCTGTCGGAGCTCTGGGCCCCCATCATCTCCAACTTCCAGCGCTGCTGGCCGGCGTAGGCCGCATACATGTCGAACAGATCGCGGGCGAACAGGTTCGCCTCCTCGCCTCCTTCGGCCCCTTTGATCTCGACGATCACATTCTTGCCGTCGTTGGGATCCCGGGGGGCCATCAAATCGGCGAGCTCGGCCTCGAGCCCGTTGGCCGCGGCGGACGCGGCCTCGATCTCGGCTTGCAACAGGCCCCGCTCGGCGTCGTCGGCCTCGGCCATCATCTCGGTCGCGGCCTCGATGTCCTCTCGGTGCCGGCGCAGTTCGCGGATCCGGGTGGCCTTGGCCTCCAGCTCCTTGTAGCTCCGGGCCACTGCGGTGTAGGCATCCCGGTCGGCCAGCAGCTCGGGGGCGGCCAGCCGCTCTTCGAGCGCGACGAACTCCGCCTCTATCTCCTGGTAGGCGGAGTTGTCCTCCATGCTCTCAAAATACCCCCGGCCGCCATGTGCCGCAGGGATGAATCAGCCGAGACCGGGGCAGGTCAGCTCGGCCGGGCAGAGCGTTTGCGCTGTCCGTAGCGGCGCTCAAAGCGCTCCACCCGCCCTGCGGTGTCCACAATGGTCATCTGGCCGGTGAAGAAGGGGTGGCTGGCGCTGGAGATCCCCACTTTGGCCAGCGGATAGTCGTTGCCGTCCTCCCACACCACCGTTTCGGTGGTCTCGATGGTGGACCGGGTGAGAAAAGACGTGCCTGCGGAGGTGTCCTGGAACACCACCAGTCGGTAGTCGGGGTGGATGTCAGGCTTCATGTTGCTCCTAGCCTCACACCCCGGCAGGGCCCTTCGCCACTTCCTCCAGGAAAGCGGCATTGTTGGGGAAGGTCCGCAGGCGGTCCATCAGCAGCTCCAGGCCGGCCGCCCCGCCCCCGTTGCCATCGCTGGACAGGCCGTTGAGCACCCGGCGCAGCTTCCACACCTGTTGGAGCTGACGGCGCTCGAACAGCAGCTCCTCGTGGCGGGTGGAGGAGGCGTCCACGTTGATGGCCGGATAGATGCGCCGCTCCGCGATGTGGCGGTCCAGGCGCAGCTCCATGTTGCCGGTGCCCTTGAACTCCTCGAAGATCACCTCGTCCATGCGAGACCCGGTCTCCACCAGAGCGGTGGCCAAAATGGTGAGCGACCCGCCCTCCTCCACGTTGCGGGCCGCGCCGAAGAACTTCTTGGGTGGATACAGAGCGCCGGTGTCGATGCCTCCGGACATGATGCGACCGGTGGCCGGCGCCGCCAGGTTGTAGGCCCTCGACAAGCGGGTGATGCCGTCGAGGATGACCACTACGTCCTCGCCTCGCTCCACCATGCGCTTGGCCCGCTCGATGGTCATCTCGGCCACATGGGTGTGCTCGTCAGCCGGGCGGTCGAAGGTGGAGGCCGCCACCTCGCCCCGCAGCAGCCAGCGGCGCATGTCGGTCACCTCTTCCGGTCGCTCGTCCACCAGCAGCACCAATAGGTGTACCTCCGGGTTGTTCAGCTCGATCGATCGAGCGATCTCCTTCATGATGGTGGTCTTGCCCGCCTTCGGAGGAGACACGATCAGGCCGCGCTGCCCCTTGCCGATGGGCGATAGGAGGTCGATGATGCGGCACGTCATGTTGACCGGATCGTCTTCTCGCTCCAACCGGAGCTTCTGGTCGGGGAACAGCGGGACCAGATCCTCGAACTTGGGCCGCTGCTTGGCCGACTCGGGGGCCAGCCCGTTCACGCTGTCGATGTGCAGCAGGGCCGGGTTCTTCTCGTTGCGAGTTGCCGGACGGCAGCCGCCGGCGAGGAAATCTCCCTTGCGGAGCCCGAACTGGCGGACCTGCTTGACCGACACGTAGGCGTCTTCCTTGCTGGGCTGGAAGCCCTTGATCCGCAAGAAGCCGTAGCCGTCGTCCCTCAGGTCCAGATGGCCCGAGATTGCGATGGGCTCGCCCTCCCAAAGCTCATCGGGCCGATCCCTCTCATTGCGGCCCCGACGCCGGCGGCGGCGGTTGCCCATCTCGGGCTGGTCCTCCTGCTGGCGGGACCGGTCCGGGCGGGAGCGGTCGTGGCGGCGGTCGCCCTGACGGTCGCGATCCGGGCGGCGGTCGCCCTGGTCTTCCCGAACCTGGCGGTCGCGGCCCTGGCGGTCGCCGCTGTCTCGATCTGAGCGGTTCCAGCCGGCGTGCTTGTCGGTGCTCGGCGCCCCGGCGGGGCCATCCCGGCCGTCGTCGGCTCCGGACAGCTCAGCGGGCTCGTCCCCTCCGGCGCCGGCAGGGCCATCCGACCCGACTCGATCTGCCGCCGGGGGCTCGGGTGCCGCGGCGACATCGTTGCTCGGGTCGCCCTCAGCACCCGTGCTCTTGACCTCGGCGCCGGCGCGCTGAGCTGAGCCGGCCCCATTGCCAGCGAGGTCGGCCGCGGCCGGTGCCTCGCCATCGGCGCTGATGCCTGCGAGGTCGAGGATCATGTCCACGATGTCTGCTTTGCGGGCCTTGGGCTCTGGACGGCCGCCCATGGCCTCCGCGATTGTCTGAAGCTGCGCCCGGTCCTTGCGCTGAAGTTTCGACCGAGAAAGCCCCGTTGTTTCTACGCTCACATTTCTCCTTGATATGCCACATCCGAGATGCTCACGTTTCTCTCCCGAGGCACCAGGGATGTGGGGGCACTTCGCTTTGTTCGGCGCGCCGCCCGCGTGTGCGGCCAGCATGGTTCGATCGGCCATTAACCACCGGGACGCCGACACGCTGAATGCCGAAATCGACCGGGGGTCAGAGGGCTTCCCGCAGGTCTGCGAGCAAAACCGCAGTCCCAACGCCCGAGAGGATAGCGCCGCAGACAACCCCTGGCAACCCTCCGGGCGTTTTGGCCTTTCAGCCCTGAGCCAGGAGCCTTCCCATCAAGCGGTGGCCGGGAACCAATTCGGCCGCGGCTGCACCCTGTTCGGTGTACACGCCGCCGGGGCCGTCGATCTCTGAGTCGACGAGGAGATAGGGAACCGGGTCATCGGTGTGGCTCCTCGTGGTCAGCGGGGTGGCGTGGTCGGGCAGAAGCAGCAGCCGCCACCGGCCCATGCCGTCAAGGCCCTCCACCAGTCCAGCCAGGATGCGCCGGTCCCAGTTCTCGAGGCATCTGACCTTCTCCGCCACGTTGCCCTCGTGCCCGGCTTCATCGCTGGCCTCCACATGGATCGCGTACAAGTCAGCGCCGGCCGCCAGTCCGCTCAGCGCGGCGTCCCGCTTCCCCTCGTAGTTGGTGTCGTACCAGGCGGTCGCCCCGGCCACGTCGACCACCGCCATCCCGGTGAGCGCCCCAATCCCCCGCACCAAGTCGACTGCGCTGACCATCCCGGCTTCCACGCCGTGCATCTCCCGAAACGACGGCATATCCGGCTGGAAACCCTGCCCCCACAGCCAGATTTGGTTGGCCGCCAAATCGAATCGGGTCACCACCGACCGTGATTCCTCCTCCAGTGCGGCCAGCCGGGGCCCAGCCGGTCCCCGAGGCCCGACCACTGGCCGGTCGGAGAGCTCGTGGGGAGGGACGCACTCCGCGTCGGCCCACTCGGCCGGGGCGATCATGGTGTGGCGGTACTGCACGCCAGCGTGAAAGCTGACCTCGCCGCCCAGCTCATCGTCCAGCGCGGCGATGACCTCGGCGGCCCGGCTGGAGTCGGGGTGCCCTCCGGCGAAATCGGCCATGATGCCGTCGGTGGTCACCGTGACCAGATTGCAGCGATAGGCCACCTGCTCGGGGGCGAGGGTCAGCCCCATCGCCGCCGCCTCGATAGGCGAGCGCCCCGTGTGGTAGCGGGCCGGGTCGTAGCCGAAGATGGACATGTTGCCCACATCGCTGCCCGCCGGCATCCCCGGGGGAATGACCTGGGCCCGTCCCACCCATCCCCGGGCGGCCAGCGCGGCCAGCACCGGGGTGTGAGCCGCCTCCAGCGGCGTGGCCCCGTCCAATTCGGGCACCGGCAGATCAGCACACCCATCGGGAATGCACACCACATACTTCACGATGCCCGATTATGGCCCAATCTCCCGCCGAACCCACACCTGTGGTGGCCCGTCAAAACCCCCGCTCCCCGCCCCCTGCGGCACCGCCGTCTGCGGCCGAGCTCAATCGAGCCCCGCGGCGCATCGGGCGACATGGGCTTTGACTGCCGCCAAGTCGTTGGGCAAAAGGCCGCAGCGCTCCGGGCGCTCGGCCAGCTCGGCCAGGGCCGGGGGCATAGGCGGGCGGATCCCTATGGCCGCCTCCACCGCGTCGCCGAACTTGGCCGGATGGGCGGTGGCCATCACCACCATGGCTTCGTCGGCGTCTTGTCGAGCGCGGCGAGCGGCCGCTAGGCCCACGGCGGTGTGCGGGTCGACGATCATGCCCGTGGCGCGGTAGAGGTCGGCGATGGTGGCCGTGGTCTCGTCTTCACCCACTCGGAGTCCCGACCACTGCCGTTGCAATTCGGCCAAGACGCGGGCGTCGATCTGCATCTTGCCGGTGGCTCGGAATTGCTCCAGCAGCTCGGCCGTGCGGGCGCCGTCGCGGTCCAGCACTTCGAACAGCAGCCGCTCTAGGTTGGACGAGACCTGGATGTCCATGCTCGGCGACAACGTCGGATACACCTCAGAGACGGCCATCGAGCCGGTGGTGAAAAACTGGGTGAGGATGTCGTTGCGGTTGCTGGCCACGACGAAACGATCCACCGGCAAACCCATCTGGCGGGCGACGTGGCCGGCCAGCACATTGCCGAAGTTGCCAGTGGGCACCGAGAACGACGCCCTCTCCAGGCCATAGCGGGCGGCGGCGGCCACGTAGTACACGGTTTGGGCCATGACCCGGGCCCAGTTGATGGAGTTGACTGCCGACAGCCGCTGGTCGGCTCGGAACTCAGCGTCGGAAAACATGGCCTTCACCAGGTCTTGGCAGTCGTCGAACGTCCCCTCTATGGCCACGTTGTGGACGTTGGGACTGTCCACCGTGGTCATCTGCCGCCGCTGCACTTCAGAGATCCGGCCATGGGGGTGCAGGATCACGATCTGGATGTTCCCCCGATCACGCACCGCTTCGATGGCCGCCGAGCCGGTGTCCCCTGAGGTGGCCCCCACGATGGCCACCCGCTCATCCCTTCGAGCCAGCTCCTCGTCGAACAGGCGCCCCACCAGCTGAAGGGCGATGTCCTTGAAGGCGAACGTCGGCCCGTGGAACAACTCCATCAGCCACAGCCCGTCGCCCAGCTCGACCATCGGCGCCACCTCGGGATGGTCGAACCCCGCGTAGGCGTCCAGCACCACCTCGTCGAACCGGTCCCGGGGATAGGCGGCGGCCACGAACGGCCACATGACCTCTGCGGCCAGGTCGGCGTAGCCTCCCCGGCCCGGCTCTCCGCTCAGCGCCGCCGCTGACAGCTCCGGCCAGTGGTCGGGCACATAGAGCCCCCCGTCGGCGGCCAGCCCGGCCAGCAGCACGTCCCCGAACTCCAGCACGGGCGCACGGCCCCGGGTGCTGACGTACTTCATCAGCCCCGGCTGACAACCCGCAGCAGCGCGGGCACGCCCCGCACCGATTCCAGATCGCGAAGGTCGCCCAGAGTGGCCTGCACGCCCCTCTCGCTCGCCTGGTGGGTGATGAACACCAGCCGGGCCTGATCGCCCAAGCCCTCCTGTTCCATGGAGCGGATGCTCACCGCGTGGCGTCCGAACACCCCTGCCACTGCGGCCAGCACGCCCGGACGGTCGAGAACCTCCATGGTGATGTAATACTCCGACTCCAGATTGTCGATGGGGCTGACGACCGCCTCTCCCAAGTCGCCGACAGGGGTCCAAGTCCCCCGACAGAGGTTTCCGGCGGCGTCGACGAGGTCGCCCAGCACCGCGCTGGCCGTCGGCCGCCCGCCTGCGCCCCGGCCGTAGAGCATCAGCTCGCCCACCGCGTCCCCCTCCACGAACACGGCGTTGAAGGAATCTCGGACCGACGCCAGCGGATGGCCGACCGGCACCATTGCCGGATGGACCCGCACGGCCAGCTCGGGCTTGCCCTCGACGCTGCCCACCTGCTCGGCGATCGTCAGCAGCTTGACCGCATAACCGAGTCGGCGGGCATGGGCGATATCGACGTCGCTGACGCTGGAGATGCCCTCCCGGTACACACTGCCAGCCGGCACTCGGGCCCCGAAGGCCACCGACGCGATGATAGATGCCTTGGCCGCGGCGTCGAAGCCCTCCACGTCGGCCGTGGGGTCCCGCTCGGCGAAGCCCAGCGACTGCGCTTCAGCGAGGGCATCTCGGTAGCTGGTGCCGTGCTCGGTCATCTGGCTCAAGATGTAGTTGGTGGTGCCGTTGACGATGCCCATCACCCGCCGCACCGGCTCCGCGGCCAGAGACTCCCGCAGCGGGCGGATCAGCGGAATTCCCCCGCCGACCGCAGCCTCGAACAGCAGGTCTACCTCGGCGGCGTCGGCCGCGGCGTACAGCTCGGTGCCGTGGTCGGCTAGCAGCTCCTTGTTGGCGGTGACCACTGGCTTTCCCAGTCGCAGCGCGGCGGCCAGCAGATCTCGGGCCGGCTCGATACCCCCGATCAGCTCCACCACCACGTCTACCTCGGGGTCGTTCACCACCGCGGCGGCGTCGGTGGTCAGCACGCCATCGGCCACGGTCACGGCGCGGGCCCGCGACGCGCTGCGGACCGCCACCCTCACCACTGCCAGATCCATGCCGGTCCGCCCGGCAATGGCCGACCGCTGCTCCTCGAGCAACCCGATCAGCGCTGAGCCAACGTTTCCGCAGCCCAGAATGCCCACGCCGATGCGTCTGCGAGAGGACACGCTCACCGGCCCACCGCGTTGAGTCGCGCCTTGCTGGGCGGCGCCTTGAAGAGTCTGCTCACCGTCTCCACCGTACCGGCTGGACCTGCTCCACCGGCCAGAGTTTCCCTGTTCAAATGCCTTCTATTGATTCTCGATTTAAAAAATGTATTTTAGGTCCCCTATGTCCTCGTACGAGCTGTTCGCGCTGGCCAGTGATCTGCGGCGACAGGCGATTGCCTGCGAGCGGACCCGGGTGGCCGTCGATGGCGTCGGGCGAGGGCTCGACCACGTGCTCGACGGCCCGGTGGCCCGGCATGTGCCGGGGGTTTGGCTTTCGGCCTCGGCCGACGCCAGCCGCCTGCGTCTCCGCCACAATCATTCTCACCTGCTTCGGCTGCGGTACGAGATCGAGAACATAGCCCGCCGCCTCCAAGCGCAAGCCGAGGAGCTGTACGCCGATGCCGCCCGGGTCGAGGTGGCCGCTGACGCGGCACTGCGGGAAGAAAATCGCGAACTCCAACTATATAAACATTATTTTCAATAATTTTATTGCTATTTCAATAATCATCGACTAGTAATGAGGCCGATCTGATCCGTCCGAGGGATCAGCCGAGAGAAAGGCCTCAACGTGTCTGTTCTGACCATGAACACCGAGGAGATGGATCACCTCCAGCAGCAGTTCACCGCATTCGCCGGCCAAGTGGAAGACCTCCGCACCCGCCTGACTGCCACCCTAGAGGGCACCACGTGGACGGGCAGCCGCTCCGAGCGCTTCCGGGGCGCATGGCATGAGCAGTGGTCGCCCTCTCTCAGCCAGCTTCAGGAAGCCCTCGTCGAACTGGCCACCGCCGTAGGGCTGGAGCGCCAGAACACAATCTCCGCCCTCGACTCGATCTGATCGGCGTGGCTGCCGCCCGTCCGGGGCCACCCGGGCTGTCCCTGCGCTGCTCGGCCTGTGCGCCTTTTGTTTGAGGGGCCAGAGGGCAGCCAAGAGGTGTGCCTGCGCGACCCGCCGATGGCCACTGTCGGGGAACTGGCCGCGTCCCTGGGCCTGCCCGAGCCGCTCTCCGGGCTGTGGGTCGGTGATCGTTGGGTCGCCGCCGATTGCAGCCTGGACGAAGCCGGGGTGGTGGACGGCGCCCGAGTGGGAGTGCGACCCGGCCCCGGGCCCGACCAGCCGGGATGGACGCTGGAGGTGATCGGAGGGCTGGGCGCGGGAGAGCGTTTTCCCATTGCCCCAGAGGGGTTGACGGTAGGTCGGTCGCCCGAGGCCGACGTGACCTTGGCCAGCCTCGGGCTGCGGCCCCGGCATGCCCGCCTGCAGCGCCACGGCAAGCAGCTTTTAGTGTGGCGGGGAGAAAGCCGGCCGGCGACACAAGAGGCTTCCACGCCTTTCTGGCTGGGCAAGGCGTTGGTCCAGGCGTCGGAATCCCCCGACGACAGGCCGAACCGATTGGCCGCTCTCTCGGGGCGCACCGCCTCCGGGCGCATCCCGTTCAACCGTCCTCCCCGAACAGCGCTCCCCAGCCGTCCCGGTCCCTTGGCTGCGCCGTCGCAAGAACCCACCCGGTCGCCCAGGATGGCGGTGTTCGGCTGGACCGCCCTGGTCAGCCCGCTGTTGATCGGCCTGCTGATGGCCCTGCTCTACAGCCCCTACATGGCCCTGTTCGCCTTGCTGAGCCCGGTGATGATGGGCGCGAGCTGGATAGACGGCCGCCGCCGCGACCGCCATGAGCGCCGCCGCTCGCAGCGCCGAGCCCGCGCGTCGCTGGTCGGCTTCCAGGCCGCTGCCCAGGCCGCGTACGACGCGGAGACCGCCCGGCGACGCGCGGTGCACCCCCATCTCGCCGAGTCGGTCCGGCGGATCCGCCAGCCCAGCGTCAGGCTGTGGGAGCGCCGGCCAGCCGACGACGACTTCATGTCGCTGGTCGTCGCCCATGGCCCTGTGGCATTCGATCCCGAGCTGGCGACCGATGGGCCGCAGATCGCCGACGCGGCCGCCACTGCGCTCGATCAGCTCGGCCCGCTCCCCGATATGCCCATTGCCATCGACCTGGGACCCGGCCGAGTGCTCGGATTGGCGGGGCCTCGGACTGCCACCACCGCCATGGCCCGCGGTCTCCTGCTCCAAGCGGTCGCCCTGCACGGCCCCGGAGATCTGGCGGTGCTGGCGGCCGCCGACGAGGTGACCATTCCGGTTTGGTCATGGACTGCCTGGCTGCCCCACACCGCCCATCCGGCCATCGGCCGCGCCCGCCTGATAACCGGCAGCCGCTCAGCCGCCGCCGAGGCGGCCGCCGAACTCGCCAAAGCCTGGAACCGGCACGGCGAGGCCCCTTGGCCGCAGCTGCTGATGCTGGCCGACGGGGAGAACCTGGCCACCGGCCGGGCCTCTCCGGCCCGCTCTCTGCTGCAAGGGGCCGCCGGGCCGGTTTCGGCCATCGTGCTGGCTTCCAGCGTCGATCAACTCCCCGCCGCCGCCACGTCGGTCGTCGAGGCCCGCGACCCCTCTGGCGTCGTGGATGTCACCCAGTCCGCCCACCGGCATCTTTCGGTGCTGGCCACCGGAATGAGCTTGAGGCTGGCCCGCGACACGGCCCGATGCCTGGCCCGCTTCGAGGATCCCGAGCAGTTCGGCGCCGACTCCGCCATACCGGAGTACTGCTCGCTTTTGGACCTGCTCGAATTCGCAGGCTGCGACGAAGAACCGGCCGCGGCGAGTCTGGCGGCGGCGGTGGCAGATCGCTGGCGGCGCCACGGCTGCGACGACAGCCTGGCCGCCCCCATCGGCGCCGATGGACACGGTCCAGTGCTGGCCGACCTGGCCGCCGACGGGCCCCACGCCCTGATCGGCGGAACCACCGGGTCGGGCAAGAGCGAGTTCCTGCGCACGATGGTGGCCTCCCTGGCCGCCACCTACTCACCGGAGCAGGTGAATTTCGTCCTCGTGGACTACAAGGGCGGCAGCGCATTCGACCAATGCGCTCGCCTGCCGCATGTAGTCGGGCTGGTGACCGACCTTGACGACCATTTGGCCGAGCGGGCGCTGCGCTGTCTCGAGGCCGAGCTCCGCCGGCGCGAGCAGGCGCTCCGAGACCGGGGGGCGACCGATCTGGCCCATTATCGGTCGCAGGCCAATGCCAGCTCCGGCCGCCCTCAGCCGCCTCTGGCTCGGCTGGTGGTGATCATCGACGAGTTTGCCGCCCTGGCCGCGGAGCTGCCCGGCTTCATGGACTCGCTGGTCAACGTGGCCCAGCGGGGACGAAGTCTGGGCATGCACCTCGTGCTGGCCACCCAGCGGCCCGCAGGAGCGGTCAGCGCCAACATCCGCACCAACACCGCCCTTCGGGTCGCTCTGCGGGTGTTGGACGCCGCCGACTCGGTCGACGTGCTCGACAGCCCCGAGGCTGCGGCCATCGCCCGGAACCGGCCCGGCAGAGCCATCGCCCGCTTCGGCCCCGGCGAGTTGGTGGAGTTCCAATCCGCCCTGGTCACCGGGGTCCGCCACATCCAGCGGGGGGCACAAGTCATCCCCGCTCCTGACGGAATGCCCGCGCCCGCCGCCACGACTGCTCCCAACCGCGATGCACCGGACGACTTGGCCCGACTGGTCGCGGCGGCCGACACCGCCTGGAAGCGAACCCCGGGGGTATCGCCCCGCCGGCCCTGGCCCGATCCCCTGCCCCCGGTGGTGTCGCTCGACGCGCTCATCGACGACACTCGAGGCACTGCCCAGGGCGCGGCCTTCGCCCTGGTCGACGACCCCGGCCGGCAGCGCCAGTACCCTTTGAGATGGGATCGAGACCAGGGCAACGTCATCTTCGCCGGCAATCCCGGCAGCGGTACTACGACCGCCCTGGGATCGCTGGCCATCTCTGTGGCCAGCCTCTACCGACCGGATGAATGCCACCTCTACGCCATCGACTCCGGCGCCGGGCATCTGGCCTGTTTGGAGAGGCTGCCCCACTGCGGCGCGGTGGTAGGCCCTGATGAGCGCGACCGGATCCGGCGACTCGTCCGGCGATTGGAGGACGAGGTGGACTCTCGACTGGGCCGCGACTGTGCGGCTCGCCCTCCGCTGGTACTGGCCCTGGTCGACAACTGGGGTGGCTTGGCCAAAAGCCTGGACACCGTGGCCGACCACGCCCTGCTGGCCTCGCTGGAGCGGGTGTGGGCCGAGGGTCCGGCAGTCGACCTGTTCCTCGCGGCGGCCGCCGACCAGCTGTCCAGGGTGGGCCGAGCCATCCAAGCCGCCACGCCTCAGACCTTCGTGTTCCGCTTGGGCGACCCCGCTCTCTACCGCCAGTGGGGCGTCGCCGTCGAAGACCCGGCCGCCCTGCCCCCCGGTCGGGGCTTCGCCGTCCCGTCGGGACTGGAGCTCCAAATGGCAGTGCCCGAAGGCGGCCTGGCAGCCGCAGCAGCGGCCGTCGCCGCCGCCCAGCTCCTGTGGGGCGATCTTGGTGCGCATTAGCGCGAGGGGTTCTCGGGGGGGGCGTTGATGCGCTCGAGGGCGGCTCGGATCCCCTCGAGTTGCTGGATGAGGTCCATTGAAAGGTTACCCTCCCCTTCCTGTTCCGCCGGATCCGTCTCCCCCCGCGGCCACTCCGGAACCATGAGCGGATAGCGGTCGAGGCCGAACGCGGCCCGCACCTGTGCGAGGTCCTCGTGGTCGCTCTCGGCCAACGCAATGGGGATGAGCAGTTCCCTGAGCAATTGATCGGATGGCTGCGGAGCTTCCTCGCGCTCTGCGGTCTCTTCGAACACACGCGCCACTTCGCTCATGATGCGTCGCGTCGCGGGGCCGGCCGGAATGGCGCGTTCGCAGAGCCCGGTGCAGAACGCGGCCGCGACATGCCAGAAGGTACGGGTGGGCGATCTCTCCTCCTCCGCGGCGCGCGCGAGCACCGACACGCTGCCGCGCACGAGCATGACCGCCGAGGCGCCGTCCCCCTCGTCGCCTTGTGTCCACGCCGCGAGCCCCTTGCGGAACGAGGGGAGCATGCGGACCGCATCGGACCGGAGGACCAGCTCGCCGCTCGGCGCCTCCTCCCCCGGCCCTGCCTCGGGTGGCTCCGTCCCCGGCCGACCGATCTCCGGCCGGCGTGCGAGGTCGGGATCAAAGTCGAGCGCCGAGGAGAATGTCGTCTTCCCCCGCACCACCCGCAGATCATCGAGAAGGAAGATGAGGGCGGCGCGCTCCTCTTCCCCTCCCGCCAGCACCCGCTCCAGGTTCCGTTCAAGAGCATCGAACCCTTGGGCGACGATGCCGGGCAGCGTCTCCCCTTCGCTCGCGGCATGGATCGATGACCGGGTTGCCGCCTGCTCGCCCCCCCCCTCCCCTCGTGCCGCGGCGGTCCGGATCTCCCGGGCGAGGGCCGACATCGCGAAAAGGGTGCATTCGCGGAAGGTCGCCTCGACTTCCAGCAGTGCGGCGGTGTCGAGTTCGCCGGGGTCCGGCCCCAAGTGCGCCAGCACCGAGTCGCGGGCCGCGGAGAGCCGCTCCGCGAGGGCTTCCCGGGCCGAGAGGAGGGCGGCCGCCAACTGCGAACGGCGCGCCACGAGCCGGGGAAGGGAGGCCTTCGCTTCGCGCACCCTCGCTTCGAGCTCATCACTGTCCAGCGGGGCGCACTCCGCAGGTTGGCGGGCGAGGGAGTGAATGGTCCGGAGGAGGTCGAGAACAAGGCCGCGGGCGTGCCAATCCGACTCCGCCGCCTCTCCCCAGGCCTGGTCGAGATCGACCACTGCGGAGCGCAGGAGCCGCTGGCGCCACCAGAAGAGCGCGAGCAATCCGGCGAGAGCGAGCGCTGCCGAGCGCAGGAGCCACGCGTCGAGCGAAGCTCCGAGTACGTTCGGTTCCTGCCGGGTGCGTGCCTCGAAACCGGGCAGCCGGTCGAGCACGCGCGCACTGGCTTCCCCGAGATGCCCGACGGCGGCCGCCGCCGCTTCGAGCGCCCGAGCCAATCCCCGGGTGACGTCCAACTGCTTCGAGGCGGCATCGGATCGCGCGTCGAGGTCCGCAAGCCGCAGATACAAGGTGGAAGTGAGTCCCGCCTGCAAGGCCATGGAAGGGGGCGTTCGGGCAATCTTCGCCGCGAGCGCCCCGTGTACCTGCAAAAGGACGTCCAACAGCTCCCGCGCGCGGTCCAGGCGGGCCGGTTCCACCAGGCTGGCTTGGCCGACTATCTCGGTGAATCGTCGCGCGGCGAGGATCAGGGCTTCCGTCTCGCCGAGCGTCCCTCCATCGCGGTCGGCAAGGTCGGCGGCGGCCTGATCCGCGCTCTCTCGGAGCGCCTCGGCGACCTCGCGCAGCGCTTCCAGCTCCGATCGGAAGACGACGATCCGCGGCCACTCGCGCTGAAGAGTGTCGGTCCCGGCGGCGACGCGAGTCCATTCGGCTTGCAGCGTCCCTTCAGACAGGAGACCAGCCTCAGGCTCCGGGGGGGTGCGGGCGATGATCTCCAGCGAGCGAGTTCGAAGCGCGGAAACGCCGGAATCGGAGGGGGCGGCGGCAGAGGAGGGCGATGCGGTCGCAGCGGTCAAGGTGGCCGCGGCGCGGGAAGAGGGTGACACGGCGGGAATCGACTCGCCGGCGAGGTGCTGCGCCAAGGCCGCAGCCGCCCGTGCGACGCTTCGCTGCTCACCGGCGAGTGCGTATCGACGCTCGGACTCCGTCTGATACTCGTGGCGAAGGAAAGCGGCGAGGGCGAACCCGGCAACCCCGCACAGGAAGGCGAGCCAACCGACGATCGCGAGGAACTTTCCTCCCGTTGCCGCCGAACTCTTCGCGGCCGCCCGTCCGCCTGCGGGATGGGAAGATAAGGGTCCGGACATACGCGGAGAAATTCGCTATCGCGGGTCGTGCATGGATTATCGACCTGTGTAAGCAGGCGTTGACAATGTTAGTATACGCGCGACCATGAGGGGGGCCGGAGACCGGCGCCCTCCACTCCCAAGGCACCATAAGGAGTCTCGCGTGAAAAATAGAGTTGGCAAGTGGAGCGCTTCCGCAGGTCTTGCCGCGGTGGTGGCGCTTGGCGCGGGCTGCGCCAGCACCAAGGATCTGAACGCTGTCCGAGCCGATCTCGACAGTCTCAAGGATGAGACCGCGGCCGTCCGGGATACCGCGTCGGGTGCCATGGCGGATGCCGAAGCGGCCCGGAACGAGGCCGGTGAGGCTTCCCGTACCGCGAATCGCGCTCTCGGCGCTGCCCGCGAGGCGCAGGCCGGCGGCGCGGCGAACAGCGAGAAGATCGAGCGTATGTTCAAGAAGTCGATGATGAAGTAATCATCGACCGGCGGTTCGGTCATCCGGAGGAGCGGTCTCCGCCGGATGTCCGGGGCGTTCCCCGGCTCCCCACCGCGACGGGAATTCCATTCGCGGTGGCGAGCGCCTCTTCCACCCGCTTCCAATCGACCTTCGCCGGGGGACTCCCCTTGGGCGTCGCTGCGATGATCGAAGTGACTGCTTCAGTCATGGTCGGGCGCGACTGTTCCGCCGGAACGTCGATCTCCGGGTGCACCTCGATATAGAGCTCGTCTCCCGCCCACCCGGCCTTGATGCTCTGGTGCACGAGCGTGACGGGCGTGCCGGACTTCGCCATCTCGAACAACTCCGCGACATGCTCCGGGTACATGCGTACGCATCCGTGGCTGACCCGCATGCCGATGCTGTAGGGTCGATTGGTTCCGTGGATGAGGTACGCCGGAAGCCCCAGATACAGCGCATGGGATC
>JAPYOC010000123.1 GCA_028278955.1 Candidatus Poriferisocius aerobius | reverse complement strand
ATTTCGCTAGAGATGTCGATGCCAGACTGCTTCTTTTCAAGCAGGGAGACAACATCTTCGCAAACGCTGTTAACCGGCTCTACGCGTTTAAGCGGGGACGGGTCGGCCGCGACCCTTGTCTTTTCGCCCAGCACGCCTTCGGCTTTGAGGCGCCGGACGGCTTTGCGGTAGCCCTCGTGCGGGTCTAAGCACACCACCTCGACCGCGACCAGCCTTCCCGCCACCAACTCGCCGGCCCGCCGGGTCAACAACCCGGCAGGGCCCGGCCAGACCGGTCTGCTCTGTCCAGGTCTTGGCCTCGCACCCGGAATCGGGACACGCCCAGACCCGCTTGTTCCACAACACCCTCACCGGGACCGACCCCGCCGCCTGCACGTCGCGCAACACCACCAGGCGCCTCCCGACTCTTGGACAATCCGACAACCACAAGAACCAGCGAAGCCCCCACCACAACGGTGAACCCCCACAAAAACCCCGATCCCAGCTTCATAGAGAAGACCCCGTATACCAGGGTGTTGATGTCAGGCAGGATCATCGGAAGCCGTCAGCGTCGAGCGCTTCGGCCGCGGCCGACTTGTCCGAGGGCTCGATGAGCAGACGACCGCCAGCACCTCCGTGGCGGGGAAGCGGATCGGTGCTCTGTGCTCCTGATGGGTTGCTCAAGACCAGATGGAGACCCTCTACCAGCAGCGCGGTGAACGTGCATCCCCGCTCAGCGGCCCGCCGCTTCGCCTCTTCTCCGAGGCCGTCGGGCAGATTGATGGTTGTGCGCACACGCCTCAGCATAGAGCTATGCCGATGAGAAGAAGCAGTGTGTCGGCACCCCAGCTGCTAGAGGTCGAAGGGGATGAGTACTACCACTACCGTGGCATCGCAGTCCCGGAGCACCTGCTCTACGCGGTGGCCGAGGAACGGGCGGTCGCCGATCCGGCGAAGGTTGGCCCCCATGACCACGAGATCGGCCTCTATGTCCGCGGCCAGCTTCAATATCTCATCGGCCGGCGAGGCACCGTCCATCACCGCGGTCCGGGTTGTGGCCCCCAGTTCCATGGCGAGCGTCTCGGCTTGGGCGGTCACCTGGACACCGACGATAGAGCCGCTGCGGGCCATCATCCGGCGGCCGAGCAGCGACGGCAGCACCGAGGGCTCTCCCCCCACGGTGTTCACATGGGTGAGATGCAGCTCGGTGCCGAGCTGGGCGCTGAGGTTGAAAGCCACCTCTTGGGCGGCCCGCGATACCGGGCTGCCGGTTACCGGCACCACCGCCCGGCTGTACGCCCCCGGCAGGGGCCGGTCCAGGTTTCGCGCCCGGCGCACCACAACCACCGGAATGGGGCTCTCCGACAGCACCCCGTCTACCAGGGGCGAGATCACCTGCATGGTATCGGCGTAGTCCTGGGCGCCCAGCCCGATAACGCCGAACCCCAGCCGACTCTCCTCGATGATGGCCCGCACCGGATCTTCGCCGCGCGCCCGCCGGTGCTCCAAGGCCCGGTCGTGCAGCACGTTGCGCAGTGGGGTGATGTCCACCTCGGCACCCCGGTCCCCCACGGTGAGCACCGTGGCCCCGGCCTCAGCCGGCCAGGCGAAGTGCAGAACCTGGGCGGCGGCAATGGACTCCGGCCCTCCCCGGCTCGGCAGCAAGAGCCGGGAGGTTCGCACCACCAGATTGCGGCTCAGCACCTGCTCCCGCCCGAGCCGCTCCTGCTCGTCGGGGGTTCCCTGCCAGTTGTTCACCACTCCCCGAAGAGTGACCGAGGCAAACAGCGAAGTGAGCACCGGCAACAGCACGATCACCGAAAAAGCAGTGGGGCTGAACACCCCGACGGTGAGCCCGACGGTGGCGATGACGATCTCCAGCGTCCCCCGAGCGTTCAGGCCGGCGCCCAAAGCCAACCCCGCCCGGTGGGTGCGGCCGGCGAGACGGGCACCGCCATAGGCCCCAGCGAATTTGAAGACAACAGCCACCGCGAGCACGATCAGCGCCCACCAAAGGGCCTCGGCGTCGTTCAGCAAACGGAGATCCACCTGCAAGCCGGCCGTGGCGAAGAACACCGGCGCGAACAGGGCGTTGGTCAGACCTTCCAAATGGTGGATCACGTCCTCGTGCTGGAACCGGGACCGGTGCAGCACAACCCCGGCCACAAATGCCCCCAGCACCGCCTCCACCTTCAGCCATTCAGTGGCCACCCCGAAACCCAGCATGGTCACCACGGCCACGGCCAGCGCCGCGGCCAGGCTGCCCCCGGCACGCCGCACCTGCCGCAGCGAAAGGTCCACCAGCCGCTGGCCTGCGGTCAAAGCCAACACCCCGAAAGCCGCAACGCCGCCCAGCGTGGTCAGAACCTGCCCAACCGACACCCCGCCCGACGTGGCCAAACCGGTGAACACGCCCAGCAAGATCCAGCCGACCACGTCGTTGGCCATGCCCGCGGCCACGGTGATCTGGCCGAAGTCGCGGCGCATCAGCCCCAGCTCGCTCAAGATCTTGGCCACCACCGCCAGAGAGGACACGGCGAGCGCCAAAGCCACGAACAGCGTGAACGTGAGCCGCTCAGCACCCTCGCCCAGAAACAAAGAGGGCAGCAGCAAACCGACCACAACCCCGCCGATCAGCGGCACCACCAGGCTGCCCGCGGTCACCAGGAGAGCAGACCGACCCTGCTTGGTGATGAGCCCCAAGTCGGTCTCGAAACCGGTCACCACCAACAGCAGAGCCACCCCCACCCAGCTGATCGCGGTCAGCAAGGCCCATTGCCCGCCCCGGCCGATCTCCGGCAGGAACCACTCGAAGCCCGACTCCCAAACCACCCCGAAGACCGACGGCCCCAGCACCAGGCCGGCCAGAAGCGCACCGACCACCGAGGGCATCCCCACCCTTCTCATCACCAGACCGAAGAGATGGGAGACAGCCACCAACACCAGAATGTTTACCCAAAAGACCAGGAGGTCGAACTCTCCTGTCTCCGCAGCAAATATCATTGCGGCCTTCAACCGCCTCGGGCCGCTTCGTCCCAGTCGAAATCTACCGCGACCGGAGCGTGGTCCGACGGCCTATCCCCCTTGCGGGCATTGCGGTCCATGACCACGGCGCTCACCCGCTGAGCCAGAGGCGCCGAGGCCATCACCATGTCGATGCGCATGCCCTGGCGCTTGTGGAACCGCCCGGCCTGGTAGTCCCAGAAGGTGTAAAGGCCGTCATCGGGCCACCGTTGGCGAAACACGTCCACCAATCCCCAGTCCTCTATTTTTGCGAAGGCCTGTCTCTCGGGTCCGCTCACATGGGTGAGCCCCTCGAAGGCGGCGATGTCCCACACATCATTGTCGGCCGGCGCCACGTTGAAATCGCCCGCCACCACCACCGGCGCCTCGGCATCGGCGTTGGCCTCCAGATGCGAGCGGAGCCGGCCCAGCCAGTCGAGCTTGTAGTGGTAGTGGTCGTGCCCCAGCTCGCGCCCGTTGGGGATGTAGGCGCTGGCCACCCGCACCCCGGCGCATGTGGCCCACACAATGCGGGCGTCGGGGTCGGGGTCGCGGCCGTCGGAGAACCCCTTGGCACAATCGATGAGCCCCACCCGGCTCAAGACGGCCACACCGTTCCAGCGCCCCTGGCCGTGGTGGGCCCACTCGTAGCCCATCTCCTTGAAGGCCGGGCCGGGGAAAGCGTCGTCGGCCATCTTGGTCTCCTGCATGCAGAGCACATCGGGGCCGGCCAACTCCAGCCACTCCTGCACTCGGGGCATGCGGGCGTTGAGCGAGTTCACATTCCACGTGGCCACACGCACGCTCAGCACCCTAGTTGCTGGCATCTGCCTTTTTGCCCAAATCTATCTAGACTCTCCCCGTGGCCTCAGACACCGATACCTTCCTCGGCCAGAACGCCTGGCTTGTCGATGAGATGCACCGCCAATACCTGGCCGACCCCGCATCGGTCAGCGAGAGCTGGCAGGACTTCTTCTCCGACTACCGCCCCGGCCGCGTAGGGCTCGAAT